>JANYJP010000051.1 GCA_025358455.1 Bacteroidales bacterium | reverse complement strand
ACGTTTTCCTGCTGGATTATTATGAAAAGGTAAGAGTTGTGTATTAAGGAACCGCCGTATACGTGATCCGTACGTACGGTGGTGTGAGAGGTCGGAAAATAAAGTAGGAGGAAAACTACTTTATTTTCCTCCTACTCGATTCAAGGCCATGGCATGACCTTTCCCTACCTAAATAATTTAAAAGTTAAAAAATATTAAATTAAGTTGCAGATTCAAAAAATAGACTAAATTTATTACATCCAATATTAAGGGGAAATGGGGAAAAAATTTAAGAATAAAGATTTAGCTGCCAGGCTAGGTGTTTCTGGTACGTTAGTTTCACTCGTGTTAAATAATAAAGCCGACCAGCAGGGGATCCGTAAGGATACCCAGGAAAAGGTACTTTCTCTTGCCCGGCAAATGGGTTATTTTGATACACTTCAGGAAAAAAATGAGGTTTCACCTGTTGACGAAAAACCCGGAGTTCTGGGAATGATAGTTCCGTCGCTGAATGACCCTTTTGTTGTTCAGATCACGCCTTTTCTGCAAAAAGCATTTTCAAGTATTGGCGTTGGTTTCTCGATTGTTACCAAGGATCCGGATGATCAGAGATACGACCGGTTGATTGGAGCATTTAAAAAGTTCTATAGTGGCCTTATTCTGTTCGGCGACGCGGCAGATGATAACACTATAAGAGCACTTAGGACGACCGATTACCCTTTCGTTCTTCTGGAAAAAACAACAAAGACTCTTCGCCTTAATACTATTAGCACCGATTCAGCAGCTGGGGCTTTGCTTGTTGTAAACCATATCGAGAAACTTGGATATAAAAATATTTTGATTATATCTGATCGTAAATCAATTCGTGAATATCCTTCTTGTATTCAGGATGTTATTGATGCCCTTGGGCTTAAACCTGGTATCAACAGACCTGTTGTTGTTGAACTTGATAAACCATCCGCGGGTGATGAGCTGGATCCGGTGCAATTCGAAAAATTTCTAAGACCGCCATTTCGTGCAGATGCCATGATAGTTATGAACGCCAATCTTGTCTATCCTATAATGTCATTACTTAGAAAGAAAAAATTGCGCGTTCCACAGGATATTGCTGTTATATCGATGGAAGAAGGTACCGGTTTTGATCTTATGTTTTCTCCTGTAACCTGCCTGAGAAAGCCTCTTTCGGGAATGTCAATCAAAGTTGCGAACATGATATGGTCAGAAGTTAAGAACTCCGGGAAAGGAAAATTTAAAAGACAGATTAATTTATCTCCTGAACTTATTGTCAGAAGTTCCTGCGGAACCATTTAATTATGGATTAATATGGAGAAATTTCTAAAATTTTTGGTGGCGCTAATAATGGCACTTAGCTCTGGTTGTAGCGGTAAGCATCTGATAACTGATAAAGACTACATTAAAACAGTTGAAAAGTCATTTGATTACAGAATGCAACTTGCCGGCAACAGGGATACGGATTTGTTCCAGGTTTTTAATGACGAACTTACCGACACGCAAACCGAAGCTCTGAAATTTCTTTACGCATTCATGCCATTAAGCGACCTGGCTGACTACGATGGTGAGTTTTTTCTGGCAAATGCAGATATTGCTTTGCTTGCAAAATCTGAAACATCATGGGGAAAAGATATCCCGGAAGATATTTTTCTACACTATGTTCTTCCGTACAGGATAAACAATGAAAATCTTGATTCATTCCGGATAGTCTATTATGATGAGATTCTTGAAAGAATCAGAGGATTGGACATAAAGCAAGCAGCTTTGGAGATTAATCATTGGTGCCATGAAAAGGTGAGTTATCAGCCTGCAGATATAAGAACATCAGCTCCAATGAGCACAATTCTTTCAGGAAGAGGAAGATGCGGAGAAGAATCAACCTTTACTGTAGCTGCCCTCAGAACTGCAGGAATTCCTGCCCGTCAGGTATATACTCCTCGTTGGGCACACAGTGACGATAACCACGCCTGGGTTGAAATATGGTATAATGGGGAGTGGTTTTATATGGGAGCCTGTGAACCGGAACCCGTTCTGGATCGTGGATGGTTCACCGAACCTGCAAGAAGAGCCATGCTTGTCAATACAAAATCTTTTGGTGCTCCTTTTGGCGAAGAAAACTCAATAAATCGTTATAAGAATTTCACTGATGTCAATAACCTTTCCAAATACGCTGTAACAAAGAGAATTTTTGTGAAAGTGCTGGATATAGATGGGCAACCGGTTTATGATGCAAAGGTTGAATATCAGTTATATAATTATGCTGAATTCTATCCCCTCGCCATTATTAGAACCGATAAGTCAGGAATCAGCCAATTCGAGACCGGACTGGGCGATCTGTTAATCTGGGCTTCAGAGAATGATCATTTTGATTATAAAAAAATATCAGTCAGCGAAACAGATACTTTAGTGTTGAAGCTTAACCGTAAAGCTGAAGACGAATATAGCATTGATCTCGATCTGAATGTTCCAATCGTGCGATCACCTCTTCCTGTTCCATCTGCAGAATTGAATGATCAGAACTCCGGAAGAATAAGTGATGAGAATAACATCCGCCAGAAATATATTGATTCATGGATGAAACCTTCTGAATCAACCGCTTTCGCTCAAAAACTAAACATCGATACGTTAAAAACAACAGATTGTATTAAAAGGAGCATGGGGAACTATATTGAAATCAGAAATTTTCTGGTAAATACCCCTGATTCATTAAAAGATCTGGCTCTTTCATTACTTGAAATGCTTCCCGACAAGGACCTTCGTGATATAAAGGAAGATGTACTTGCAGATCATTTGCGAAACAGTTTCAAATCTGTTGGTCTGAAGGGAGAAAAAGGGGAGAAGCTGTTTCTGGATTATGTTCTTAACCCCCGGATTGCAAATGAAATGTTAGTATCATGGCGTGGTTATTTCAGAAAGAAGCTTTCATCTCAATTAATGGAAAAGGCATCTGGTGATCCTTCCATAATTGCCGCTTATCTTAATGAGAACATTAAAATTGCCGATGATGAAAACTATTATAATACTCCAATAACACCCAGAGGCGTTAATGAACTTAAGGTTTCAGATGCCGTTTCTCGTTCAATCTGCTTTGTGGCAATTTGCAGAAGCCTTGGAATTCCGTCCAGGCTCGAGCCGGGAAGAAATGTGCCTCAGTATTATCTGAATGACTCCTGGAATGACGTCTATTTTGCAGATCAAAAGTATCCAGTCAGTGAGAAAGGATTTCTGAAACTGCAATCTTCTGATACAAAACCAGTACCGGAGTATTACATTCATTTTACAATTGCGCGATTTGAAAATGGAAGGTATAACACTCTTGAGTATGATTTCAATAAAAAGGTAAGTGATTTCAAAGAAGAGCTTCCTTTGCCTCCCGGAAGTTATATGCTGGTTACAGGCAACAGATTAAATGACAGTAAAATATTATCTGGTATCACTTTCTTCAATCTTACAGGGAATGAGCATAAAACTCTTAATATTAAACTTAGAAAAGATATTACTGAAAATAAGATTGCAGGTAAGATTAATCTTAGGAATTTTGCAGATCTGCCTGATAAAAATAATAAAAGGACAGGTAACGGCCTTTCGCTACAGAATCTCATAAAAAAAGGAGTTGTAATCATTTGGATTGATCCTGAGAAGGAACCCTCAAAACATATTTTTAATGACCTTCCTCTTCTCAGAAATGAACTTGATGCATGGGGCGGATATTTCATATTTCTGTCTGCCTCAACTCAGAGCAGTTCCACATATAATCCTGAAAGTTTAAAAGGACTCCCGGTCAATACCTGGTTTGGACAGGATGATCAGATGGCTCTTTTCAAAAATTCAGTGAAGATAAATCCAGTTCCTGAACTTAGATTGCCGTTTGCTGTTATGGCGGATAAAGACGGGAATATTCTTTTTACCTCAGCCGGATACAGGATTGGAATAGGCGAACAAATATTAAAACACATCAGATGAAAAATGCAGGCAAAAGTCGCGTCTATTTCCTGAACAGTGTTAATAAATGTTGATATCTGAAACAAATCAAATTGAATTCGTTATAAAAATTCATTTATCTTTGTTATGTTTTGGTGTTACAATGAAATAAAATCATTGTAATGAAAAGGGAATGCGGTTAGAATCCGCAACAGTACCCGCTGCTGTGATGCCCGATCGTTCTAACGATGATGGCTTTATGAAATACCTGCCACTGTGACGTTAAGGAGTCATGGGAAGGCTTCATGAAACCGGGATAAGTCAGAAGACCTGCCATACAAGGCTACTATTCAAAGCTTTCGGGAAAAAAAGCGCCGAATCATATACTGATTCCTACCTTTTAATTTCCCACCCGGCAAAGAATATCAGAGATGTTATCTGATAATTTGGTTTTTATTGAACTATAAATATGTTAACGGTTTTGCATTGCAGTGGATGAACTAATTAAAAATTGAAACATACCTTATTATATATAGTTTTTTTAATAACCATGCCTGTGTATGGACAACTGTCATTTCAGTATGATACTATTAAAATCAATGAGGTTGTGATAAACGGGAGAAAAGTTTCGGAAGAACCCGCGGGCTTTAAAAAAACTAACATTGATTCTTCCATTCTTCTAAACTATAGCCATAGAACTGTTTCTGAGTTACTTGCAGAAAATACAGGAATATTTATTAAAAGCTATGGGATGGGAGGTACGGCAACTCCTTCCTTCAGGGGTACCGGGGCAAGCCATACACAAATAGCATGGAATGGCATTAATATTGATCATCCTATGCTTGGTCAGTCCGATCTTTCCATATTACCTGCCGGAATGATAGATGACATCCAGATATATTACGGAGGAGCATCAATGGCACTGAATAGCGGAGGAATAGGGGGTATCATCAATCTGCAAACAAAGCCTGAATGGAAAAAAGAAACTCGTATTTCATTGAGTCCCGGAATGGGAAGCTTTGGGAGATATTCGGGATATTTAGCTTTAAAGAGCGGTACAGTTGATTTTCAGACTGTAACCAAGGCATTTTTTCAATCATCGGAAAATGACTTCAGATACCTGAACAGGGAGATCAGTGCCATACCTGTTTGGGAAACAAGAAAAAACAGCCAGGTGCATCAGCAGGGATTTATCCAGGAACTTTATTACAGGAAATCAAATATTTCAGGATCAGGCAGAATATGGTGCCAGTCAGCGTATCGTAATCTTCCTTCTTCATTACTTACTGAATCGCAGGGTTCTGGCGAAAACCAATCTGATGAGTCACTACGGGTCATGTTTAATTATGACATTAATAAAGAGAAGATCAAATACTTTTTAACCGGAGCTTGGCAATTTAACAGATTAAATTATACAAACCGTCTTGCATCAATAGCATCGCGGAATCTTTCCGATTTGCTGACAGTGAAAACCGGAATGGACAAATTTCTCGGTCAAAATGTTAGGCTGAAAGTTTTCCTGACAGAAATGTTTAATGTCATTAAGTCAAATAATTATGACCAGAATATGACCCGTAACATTGCGGATATTACTGCTTCCGCTGAATACAATAGGGCAGGAAGGTTTGGCACATCTATATTAATCAGAGAAATGCTTGACAGGAATAATTTACTTTTCCCTGATTTCTCTGCCGGAGCCCAACTAAGGATAATTGAGTCAAAGGAATATTTTCTGAAAGCAAACATTTCAAGAAACTCCAAAATTCCTACAATGAATGATATGTTCTGGGTCCCGGGCGGAAATCCAAATTTGAAAAATGAATATGCTTTTATCTATGAGCTCTCTTATGTGATGAATTCGGAAATTTCATCTCGTACGACATTAAATTATGATCTGTCGGTTTTCAAGAATACAATTAAAGATATGATCCAATGGCATCCGGGAGAGTTTTCATACTGGACAGCTGATAATATTCAGAATGTCAATTCAATGGGAATTGAGTCTTCATTATCAATTAATTACAAAATTAATAGTGTTACTTCATCCTTTCGTGCAGGTTATTCATTTACCAGGGCAACGAATGTAAGTTCATCTGAAAGAAATAGTGTTTATAACGGAAAACAACTTATGTATATTCCCGGGCATCAGGCAAATACCTTATTCCGTATCAACTATAAAAATTTATATTCTTCCTGGATGGCAAATTTGACAGGAAGAAGATTTATTACGGTGGATAATACAAGCTATCTTCCGGGTTATTTTATTAATAGTGTAACAACCGGCATAAGGATTAAACGCAAAGAGAATATTATCGATTTTAATTTTAGTATAGACAATCTTTTTGATGTTACTTATCAGACAATTGCCTTCTACCCATTACCAGGACGTTCCTTTTTTATAAAGATTTTAATTCAACTATCTAAATAGCAAGAAAATGAAGAATTTATTAAATACTGTAGTGTTATTATCATTACTTATTTCATGTACTAAGATACCAGTCATTCCGATTGCAGACCACACGTTCGGAGGGGGAGTTTACATACTTAATGAAGGAAACTTCAGAGGCGGAAACGGGACTGTTTCCTTTTATTCCTATGATTCTACTAAAATATTTAATGACTTGTTCTTTAATATAAATGGAAGGCATCTCGGGGATGTACCTAATTCAATGATTATTTATTCTGATAAAGCATATATTTTAGTAAATAATTCGGGAAAAATCGAAGTCGTGGATCAGGCCACTCTTGTGTCAAAAGCAACAATTACAGGGCTAAACTCACCACGGAACATGAGAATCATAAATGATAACAAGGCCTATGTTACAAGTCTATATTCAGATTCGGTAACAATAATAAACCTTTCAAGTAATTTGATCTCCGGTTATATAAACCTGAGGCGATCATCTGAATCGATTGTTGTATCAGGGCTTAACGCGTATGTTTCAAGTTGGATGGGAGGTAAAGAGGTTATGGTCATTAATACATTAAATGACAGGGTTATTGATTCTATAGAAGTTGGTGCGGAACCTGAAAGCATGGTTATGGATGTTAACAGAAGAATATGGGTACTTTGTAATGGCGGTTGGGCAAGACAAAACGTTGCAGAATTGGATGTAATTTATCCCGGAACAAATCATGTAGAGAAAAAATTTGCATTTCCAACACTTCAGAATTCTCCTACATCGCTTGCAATTGATGGTGCCGGGCTGACTCTTTACTATCTCGACAAGGGGGTCTTTCAATTGAATGTCAACTCAGTTGACTTAGCTTATTCTCCACTCATTCCTGAATCAAATGCATATTTTTATAAAATTGCAATTAACCCTATCAACAGTGACATAATTGTTACCGATGCAGTCGATTTTGTACAGCAGGGCTACGTATTATTTTATAAGAATAACGGAAAATTTGTATCTAAAGATAAAGCGGGCATTATTCCGGGCGCAATGTGTTTTAAGTTAATATATTGATACTCATATAAATGAAATATCCTTCGTGAGGAGTATGAAGACAAACGTGAATGTCCTTAAATCAACATTAATTCTGTTAATAATTACTATTTCCGGTTGCGTGAATAGTTATAAAAAGGAACGTGAAAAATTTCCTGATTTTAAAAATGGTATTTCAAAAGCTGAAAGATTCACTATTGAAAAAGGGAACGGTTATACAATACTTAAAATTATTAATCCATGGCAGGGAGCAGAAAATATTAACCTGATATACTATCTTGTCAGAAGGGGAGCAGAATTACCCATTGGAATGGATTCGGCAACTGTAATTTTTGTTCCTGTTAAAAAGATAATATGCATGTCGACCACACATATAGCAATGATTTCAGCATTGGGTGAAGAGAACACTATATCAGGTGTGTCAGGCAGCGGATTCATATTTTCCGAAAGCCTTACAGGGAATATTAAAAAGGGTCTGGTTGAAGATGTCGGGTACGATGCCAACCTGAATAAAGAATTGATTCTTAAAATTTCTCCTGACCTGATAATGATGTATGGAATAGGAAATGAATCAGATGGTTATTTTGGAAAAATTAAAGAGCTGGGTATAAAAGTAGTTTTTAACGCAGATTACCTGGAAACAGACCCGTTAAGCAGGGCCGAATGGATCAAGTTATTTGGCGCACTTTATTGTAAGGAAGAATTGGCTGATAGTATTTACTCTTCAGAATATGAAGCATATAAAAAATTGAAATCATATATCAGCAAAAATATCTCCAAAAAACCAAAGGTTTTGTTAGGACTTCCTTTTAAAGATACATGGTACATTTCACCCGGTAACTCATTTATAAGCAAGATGGTAACGGATGCCGGAGGAGAATATCTCTGGAAAAATACAGAGTCTTCAATATCAATGCCACTGGGACTTGAGAATGTTTATTTGCGTGCGCTTACTGCTGATTTCTGGCTGAATATCGGAACTGTAAAAATAAAAGATGAAATATCGGCTGTTGATCAGCGCCTTAATGAACTTCCTTGTTTTAAAAGCGGGAATCTGTATAATAACAACAAACGTGTAACTTCAAATGGCGGAAATGATTACTGGGAGATGGGAAGTGTTTACCCGCATCTTATTCTTCAAGATATAGCTTCAATTTTGCATCCCGGTTTATTTGGTGATCATGAGTTATTTTATTACCGGAAAATTAACTAATCTGAAAATTTTGAAAACAGACAATCAGATACAAACTCTTAGCATTTCAAAATCGGGAAACCGGAAAGAACTGCTTTTCGGAGCACTTTTTCTGATTGTTATCAGTCTTTTTATTCTGGATATTTTTTTTGGATCGGTTAGTATAAAAGCTTCTGAAGTAATCAGAGCAATTTTCACACACAGCGGAAGTAATTTCGAAACTATTATTCTTAAATTCAGAATTCCAAAGGCTATTACTGCTCTGACAGTTGGTATAGCGCTATCATTGAGCGGATTACAAATGCAAACTGTATTCAGGAATCCAATGGCCGGACCTGATGTTCTGGGGATCAGTTCCGGTGCAAGCCTTGGAGTTGCCTTTGTAATACTTGGGTTTTCTTCCCACCTGTCCCCTGAAAATGTAAGCGGGCTGGGTAACTGGATTCTTGTCGCTGCCTCCTGGGTTGGTGCAGGAGTTGTTCTGGCACTGATAATGGTTCTTTCTTCAAAAGTAAAGGACATAATGACTATACTGATACTTGGAATTATGCTCTCAAGCGGAATATCTGCGATAGTTATAATTATGCAGTATTTCAGTAATGAAACAATGTTAAAAGCATATGTTATCTGGACAATGGGAAGTCTTGGAAATCTTACATCGGGTCAGTTGAATGTACTTATTATTTCTGTTTCTGCAGGGGTGATACTGACCCTTATAACAACTAAAATGCTGAATGCCTTATTGCTGGGTGAGACTTACGCGGGAAGTATAGGGCTTAATGTAAAATTAGCCAGGTTTATGATATTCATTTGTACCAGTATTCTGACCGGGACTGTTACAGCTTTTTGCGGGCCAATCGGATTTATCGGAATAGCAGTACCACATATAACCCGGATACTTTTTAAAACATCTGATCATTTGATTTTAATCCCGGGAACAATTCTTACAGGAGGTGCTGTTATGCTTCTAAGTGATATTATTTCTCAACTGCCCGGGTCCGACAATGTGCTTCCTGTTAATTCGGTCACTTCGCTTATTGGTATTCCAATAGTTATTTGGGTGATAATGCGAAATCGAAAATACTCGGGTCTCTTCTGATTATGACGAAACTGAACAAAATATTATCTCTTAATTTACTGAAAATAGGGTATGTTTCAGGAAGCAGCAGAACTGTTCTTCTGCCTCCGCTTAATGCAAGTGCAAAGAAAGGGGAACTCATAGCCGTAATCGGCAGGAATGGTATTGGTAAAAGTACACTTCTGCGAACGATGACCGGTCTGCAGGAACCTCTTGGTGGTGAAATTTATTATGACGGCAGGGGTATACGTGGATACTCAAGGACTGATCTCGCCCGGAAAGTAGGATATATTTCTACTGAAACAGTGAAGGCAACAAATATGAGAGTTTACGATCTTGTTTCTCTTGGAAGATATCCTCATACGAATTGGTTCGGAAAAATAAGTTTAATTGATCATGAGAAAATACTTGATGCGCTGGAAAAAACCTCAATGTCAGCATTCAGAGACAGATTGATATCGGAATTATCAGATGGCGAACGTCAAAAAACTATGATAGCGAGGATCCTTGCCCAGGATACAGATATAATGGTTATGGATGAGCCGACAGCTTTTCTCGATATTGGCAGCAAATATGAGATTTTTCATCTGCTTCATCAGCTTTCTCAAAAAGGCAAAAAGACAATTATATTTTCGACACATGATCTGCAAATGGCAATAAGTCAATCTGATAAGATCTGGTTAATTCTTGACAATCAGTTAAGGGAAGGAGCGCCGGAAGATCTTATGATTGATGGAGCATTTGATCACCTCTTTGAATCTTCATCTCTTCATTTTAATTCTGAAACAGGAACTTTTTCGTTCATGGAAGAGGAGAAGGGTTCTTTTTATATTGAAGGGGACGGAGTAGAAAAGCACTGGACAGAAGAAGCAGTCAGAAGAGCAGGGTTTTCTATATCAGCGACAAAAACAACACCATATATAAAGGTAATTTCAGGCACTATGAATAGTTGGAAGGTAATATCTGAAAAACAGGAAAAAGCGTTTAGTTCAATTTACGATTTGATAAGTGGATTAGTCGAAAATGAACACATTTCTATTTAAAATATCGCCTGTAGTTTTCAATGAACGTACCTATCTGCTCAACAGCCAGTTTCTTTGCAATGATTTTTTTGTTTTTATCAAGAATATAAACCAAAGGTGTTGATTGCACATTATAATAATAGTCAAAATGAGATTTTCTATCAGGGTCCCATCCATTGATCCAGGTTAGCTTATTATCCTCAATGTATTTTGTCCATTTTGCTTTTTCAGCTGTAGTACATACAGCAAATATTTCCAGACTGTAATCCCTGGGTTTGTCATAATAGACCTTGAGCTTCGGTGTGGCTTCTTTGCAATGCCCGCAATCAGGTTCCCAGAAATATAATACGGTAAATTCCTTATTAACATCATATAATGAAACAAATATCCCTTTATAAGAGTCCATTATGAGGTCTACAGCTTTTTTGCCAATAAGGTTAGGCCGTATAAGATCAACCTGCTTTCTGAGATCATCTTTAAATTCTTTTGATACCCAGTCTGCCTTCCCTGAAAGATAAATATCATCAGCAAGTTTGACCATAACTGCATCATGTCCCATTATTTCACTTTCCCTGAAATGGTTAAAAAGATAGACAGAAACAAACTGAAAAATCTTATAGTCGCTTTCACATTTTTTAATTATTTTATCAATCTCCTTGTTTATAGAATCCGGAGCCTGAATAACAACGTTTGTAAAGAAAGCTTCTAATCTTCCATATATAATAGGTGTACGTAATAATCTTTCATCGGTAAAGTCAATATTATCAAAGAAATGGTATTTGTTATAGTTGTAATTATAAATCCATTTAACCGAATCGGGATTAGAAACCATTGATGGAACCTTAAATTCCGGAACATCAAGCGGAAGTAGTGCTTTAACCAGAGTAGCAAGAAGATTTCCGTTATTTTCACTGATTACGCTCTTAAGGTACAATTTCATATTATACTCCTGAGACTTCTGTTCAGTGGTCAGAAATTTAAGTGAATCGTTATTCTGTTTGTTATTTTGAACTCTTTTTGCAAGAGAAGCAGCTTCTTTTTGCATAGTTAACCATTTATTCTGGTAGGCAACAAACGAGGTATTTTCATCAGATCCTTTGAACCTGAGTGTTCCAAAAAAATCATCGTAGGAACATTCAATAGAAAAGTGCTGGATTTTTGAGATCAGTACTTCGAAATATTTTTTGCCCGGAAGAACAATCATGTAAATGCCCTGAGGAAGAGATTCTTGGCTCATAACCTTTCCTCTACCCGAATTATCAAGTTTTAAAGTATCCTTAATGTACTGTTTTTCACCATAATGATAGGCGAAAAATATTGTAGAATCACGTAGCCCGTGAATAGTAACATCAATTTCATAGCCACTTTTTAACTGTGCGGACAAAATCACAGGAATAAGAGTAAGGAAAAAGGCAAATGCTATCTTTCTCATTTATAGTTCAGATTATTAAAGACATTTCCAAAATTAACTATTGCAATTTCTTTGCCAAAGTTTGTTGAGCAAATATTAAGAAAATAAATTGTATATTTGATTTATCTAGCCTATTCAGATAATGAAAATCTCATTGTTAATCCCGGTATTTGATTATGATATAGTTGCGTTGGTGCATAGCATGAAGGGTGTCATAGGCACAGTACCTGAATTGTGTGAAATACTTATTGGAGATGATGGCTCTTCCATTGAGTTCAGGGAGAAATACCGTTTACTTGAGGGAGGCGGGGTCAGGCTGATAATTTCCGAAAAGAATATTGGAAGAGCCTCAATAAGAAACAGATTGGCCCTGGAAGCAAAGGGTGATTTTCTTCTTTTTATCGATGCCGATGCAATGTTCCCCGGTACTGCTGAAGCATATATCTTGAAGTGGATCCCCGCAATGACCAGAGCCAGAGTATTATCGGGTGGAACTCTGTATCATGATAGTCATCCCGGAGATCCCGATAAACTACTCAGATGGAAATACGGCAAAAAGAAAGAACAAATTAAGGCTGCTGAGAGGAATAAGCACCCACATGCAAGCTTCTCAACATTTAATGTTCTTATTGAGAAATCTGTTTTTTCGAAAATACGATTCAATGAGGAGCTGAAGCAGTACGGTCATGAGGATACTCTGATGGGTTACCAGCTTAAGAAAGCTGGAATTAATATTCTTCATATTGATAATGCCCTGGTACATGATGGGTTAGAATCAAATAAGGAATTTCTTGGTAAAACAAAACTTGGTATGGAAAACCTGAGTATGCTTTATGACAATGTTACGGATAAGAGAGCATTTTCTGAAACAGTCAATATACTCAGACTCTATAATAAACTCAGATTTTTCAGATTAACAGGGGTATTAGCCGGAGTATTTATCAGATACAGAGATCGAATGGAGATAAGACTTGATTCAAACAATATATCTTTGAGATTATTTGGATTTTATAAAATTTGTATGTTTTGCACATTCAGGATGATTCATATGAGAAAGAATATCCTGCCGATTTTTTAATCATTACAATTTGTATAAAAAGGTTGCGACGGTTCTTCAAATAGGTTTAAATTACCTGTATTCGCAATCATTTTCTTTTCCATTTTTCACAGGTCAATCCTCATCAGATCAATATTACCATCCAATCTTGTGCAGGCTTTAAGAACAAAATTGAATTTATTTACCATTGTGCAAAGGAAAAAATCAGTTGGTGGTGAAAAATCTATATTGTCAGGATTAAAGAACCGGTTACCGGAAGTATACTTAAGATCTGAAATCCCTGATTCATTAAAAGACCTGTTTCCTTTAAGTGACGACTCAATCAGTTCCGCACACAAAAGGTCCTCTGGTGCCGATTGTGTGGCTCTGAACCCCATTGCAACCAGAGTTACCTCTTCAGAATTAATTGCTTTGATATACTTTACAATTGCACCTGCATTGACAAAGCTGCCTGTTAAAACCAGATCAGCATTTTTCGCATTAATTAGTCCCTGGGTACCGGCAGTTGTAGTATGGATAACTGTAATACCGGAAAGATCGGCTTTAATGATTTCAGTTGGACTGTTCCCAAAGTCAAATCCTTCAATTTTACGCTCATTTCTTTCACCAACAAGAACAGAATTTGAATAAGATTTCTTTAACAAAAATGCATCCTCAACCGTTGAAGTAGCTATTACACGTACTGCACCTGCATCAAAAGCATAACATGCAACAGAAAAAGCTCTGAATACATCAATTATTACAGTAACTCCTTTTGCTTTTTTCGACCCTTCAACAAACTCCAGAATTTCAACCTTCATACTACGCTTGAATTTAATAGTAAAATTATAAATATTTTTTTAACCATGGTGCTACGAAGTGAAAGGTACCTGAGATTTCATGGTAAAAAAAGTTTCGTATATTTGATCCAAAGGCGGTTTCTTAGTAGAAATTAAAGGAATAACATGTTATGGCAAATCCTGTTTTATGGGTTCTTGATCAGATTAAGCGATTGAATGATGCAATCTGGCACACTCCACTATCGGAATTATCGAAAGGGAAGACGTTTGTTTTTAAACAGTTGAGAATTATTGTTCTGGCTGCCCGGGGTTTCTCTAACGATAAAGTATCACTCAGGGCGTCAGCGCTGACATTTTATTCACTACTTTCTGTTATTCCGGTTGCTGCTATTGCTTTTGCAATCGCAAAAGGTTTTGATCTTGACAAAAACCTTGAGAAGATTATAATGGATAAATTCGATATGTACAAAGATATGCTGGGTCCGTTATTAGTAAAAGTCAGGAGCGCCATAGATGCAACCAGGGGCGGGTATATGGCAGGAGTAGGTGTAATTATACTTTTCTGGTCGGTATTATCATTGCTCGACCATATTGAAAGCTCCTTCAATCAAATCTGGCAAATCAGATCCTCGCGTCCATGGTATAGAAAATTTACTGATTATCTGACTATTATGGTAATTGCTCCGGTTTTTATAATACTCTCCAGCAGTATTACCATTTTTATAAGTACTCAGCTTACAGATTTTATGTCAAATGCCGCGATTCTTAGCTTTTTTAAACCATTAATAAGCTTTTTGATAAAATTTGCCCCTTATTTACTGACATGGATGACCATGACTATCTTATTCATAATCATGCCAAATGCAAAAGTGAAATTTATTCCTGCACTTATTTCAGGTATAATTGCCGGTACCGCAATCCAGATTATACAGTGGGTATATATTGATCTTCAGTTCGGTATAGCCAAACTAAGTGCTATTTATGGTAGCTTTGCTGCAGTCCCTTTATTCATTATCTGGCTACAAACTACATGGATTGTTGTTTTGCTTGGCGCTGAACTTTCATTTGCCAACCAGAATGTTTCAAGATATGAATTCGAATCGGATGCTTTAAATATCAGCAATTATCAGAAAAGAGCGCTTGTTCTTATGATTATGCAAAAGATTATTAATAATTTTTCTACAGGTGAGAAACCTATTAGTGCTGAGACAATTGCTATAACATTAAAAATTCCAGTCAGGCTCGCCCGTGATATTCTTCAGGATCTGTCAAGTGTGAACCTGGTATCAATAATTCATGTAAATGAACAGAAAGAACGGTTATATCAGCCGGCACTGGATATTAACAAGTTAACTGTAAGTTATGTGTTTTCGCGACTTGATAAGAGTGGTGTAAGTCAGATAATGGTAGCCAAAAACAAAGATTATGATAAAGTAATCTCTATGCTCGAAAAATTTGACAAACTAATAGCTAAATCAGATTATAATATTTTGATCAAAGACCTTTAATTTCCTTTATGGAAGCTTTTCTTTGTTTGGGAGTTTGTTTCTCGTAGTTTTCAACGAAACTTATGAAATCGGTAAATGTCCCCCACTTATGAAAGAAGTAATGTGGTAAGGGAAGGATAATATGCTTAGTATTCTTTTCCCTGGTCCAGTACCCTTCGAGATTCTTTGAAGGAAAAACCCGGTCTATTTCACTAGTAACTGCATAGTCCCACCTGAATCCGGATTCCTTCTGTTCCATTATCCGGTTATATAACCATCGGAGTTCATCGTGTAATGATTTGAGTGTTCTATGCGGAACCCTGTCAATATTGGCCTGATATGTTTTTTTGTCCCCAAACATCCGAAGATAGAATTTCCCGATATTTTCCTCAGTAATATTATTTAAAGTACCTTCAATTAAATTAAGCGGAATACCATATTGTTCATCCGCCGGAACAGGAGTTCCGTTAACAGCAATAGTAACATCCGGGATAATGCCTGTTTTAGGAGATAAATACTCGGCCGCCCACACACCAAAAGCCCATCCAATAAGAGTTATTTTTTCATATGTCTTCATTTCAGGAAGTACAAGGGCTTCATCGGCCGAATAGTTGTAGAAAAGAATAAAATCAAATTCATCATTACAAAGCGGAGCAAATACGTTTTCATCTGTTCCCCATGCACCATATAAAACTACAAGCTGCTTATTCTTTTCCCTTCTTCTGATATAGGTCTTCATTGTACTCTATACAGGTTTTTAATATTAATTCAGTTTCCCCCTTTTTTCTGAAAGAACACAAAGTTAACTTAATTTTTTTTGTTAAGACGCATTAAAAATTAAATGGAGAGTCCCTGTACGAAGGAATAATGTTTTATTGTTAAAAATTCAGGAATCTTATTTAACGGCTTAGCCGGAAGAAGAAGGAATATTAAAAAAGAGGAGGAAGGGTAGTTGCGAAAATCAGGAGCGGGCTTTATTTATGAGATAATTCCCGTATCTACTGTCTGATAAAAGGATGGAACCATGGTTAGCTGGCGCTATTCCTAAGATCCCTGATGTGAAAGTCAATGTCTGCAATACAATCCTGTTGATTTTCACTATCTACCCTTGCTCATCTCCTCTTTATACCAATAGCATGAGCTTGGAACAAATTTAAAGAATATTAAATCAATAATCAAATTTATCTTTAATTAAATGTAAAATATTTCTATAGGTAATTGGAAAATAATTAGTTAAATTTGATAGTACGCGTATAAAAATGATAATTAACCATGGTTGCTGAACTTGAAAAGATAATGTATGATGACAGCGGTGGATTCAGAGCTGCATACATCAGTGATACTAATGGCTTCTGGCACTTTCATCCGGAATGTGAACTGGTTTTGAATATAAAAAGCAACGGAACCAGAATTATAGGGGACAGTGTGGAATTATTTGATCAATACGACATGGTTTTTTTTGCCGGGAATATTCCTCACTGCTGGAACTATTACAGACATAATAATACTCTTCAGGAAAAGCCCGGTATAATAGTTCATTTTAAACTTAGTTCAATTGGTGACGAACTATTGTCGCAACACGAATTTCATGACTTTAAGAAACTACTATATGAAGCAGAGCGAGGAATAGTTTTTTCGGTTGAAGATGCGAAAAAAGCTGAAAAGCACTTTGTTCAGATGGTAAATAATAAGGGAATCGATAAAATGATTGATTTTTTCAATCTGATTAAAGTTCTAACATCATCGGAAAGAAAAGGATACCTGTGTTCTGAGAATTATAAACTCGCTTATGATGAACGGGGAAATAAGCGGATGACAGATGTTTACACATACATAAGGGAAAATTATTTCAAACCAATTTCTCTTGATGATATTGCAAAAATTGCCGTTATGAGCCCATTT
Source organism: Bacteroidales bacterium (assembly GCA_025358455.1). Taxonomy (GTDB): domain Bacteria; phylum Bacteroidota; class Bacteroidia; order Bacteroidales; family VadinHA17; genus LD21. Next base: position 14,931 of record JANYJP010000051.1, on the reverse strand, counting down.
GCTTTTAGCAGGTATTTTAAAAAGAATTGCGGCGCCGGGTTCGTTGAATACCTTAACAGGGTTCGGACAAACAAGGCATGTTACCTTTTGCGTGAAACAGAATACCAGGTACAGGATATTGCTATGGAATGCGGCTTTGCAAGTATATCAAATTTTAATAAACAATTCCGGAAAACTGAGGGAATCTCCCCCAGAGATTACAGGGCACAATTCAATTGAAGATCTGTAATCCTGATTTTAAATACTATTTTTGCATTATATTAAATCTAAAACATGGCAATGACCCTGCTTGAAAAAATACTGGCTGCACACTCAAAGTATTCAAGTGTAAAACCAGGTGAAATTGTTGATGTGGAAATAGATTCAAGAGCAGCCCGCGATTTTGGAGGTGCGAATGTTATAAAAAACATTAAAGATTTCGGACTTACAATTAACGATCCGGAAAAAACTTTTTTTACGTTTGATTGTAATCCAACCGGATCAGATCAGAAATATGCCGTTAATCAACATATCTGCAGACTATTTGCCAGGGAACAGGGTATTAAAGTTTTTGATATTGATGCAGGTATAGGAACACATATACTTATAGAAAAAGGATATGTGTATCCTGGTTCAACTGCATTATCAACTGATTCTCATGCAAATATTCTTGGTGCAGTAGGCGCTTTCGGTCAGGGAATGGGCGATATGGATATAGCAGCTGCATGGCATAACGGGAAAGTCTGGTTTAAAATTCCACCATCTGTAAGAATAAATTTCTCAGGTAAAATGCCTGCTGACGTTAGCGCGAAAGACATTGTGCTTAATCTTCTTAAAATATTCGGGGCGAATTCATTACTGGGATATTCAATTGAGATTTATGGCGCCTCTGTAGATGATCTTGAACTTGATGACAGAATTACTATCTCATCTATGGCTACTGAAATGGGAGCCATAATAATTATTTTTCCTCCTTCAAAGGCGATAATTGACTATTGTACCGATCGTTCATTTAAAAAATTTAAACCGGTCTTTGCTGATAAGGATGCACATTATGAAAAGAGTTTCGATATTAATGTATCGGAGTTCAGACCGATGGTATCTCGTCCGGGAGAACCTCATGATACTGTAAATGTATCAGAAGTAAATGGCAAAAAAATTGACTCCGCTTTTATTGGCAGTTGTACAAACGGAAGGATGAAAGACATGTTTAAAGTTGCTTCTGTTCTGAAAAGCAGAAAAGTAGCACCAGGAGTAATCCTGAAAATTGTTCCGGCAACAGATGAAATTTGGAAACAATGCCTTGATGAAGGGCTGATTGATATTTTTAAAAATGCAGGAGCCCTTGTTTCAAATGCAGGTTGTGCCGGTTGTGCTTCAGGACAGGTAGGTCAAAATGGTTCGGGGGAGGTAACTATCAGTACGGGGAACAGGAACTTTCCCGGCAAACAAGGTAAAGGAAGCGTATACCTTGCATCTCCTGAAGTAGTTGCTGCATCTGCTATTGCCGGTTATATCACAACTCCTGATAACATCCCTTCTGAACCGGCATTATTCAGATCGCCCGATAGACCGGCTGAAATTAAGAAATCAGCTTCCATACAAAAATCTTCTGTAATTAAGGACTCAGTGATTGAAGGCAGGATATGGGTTATTCAAAAGGATAATATCGATACGGATATGATTTTTCATAACAGATATCTGGCGATTACTGATATTAAAGAAATGGGACAGTATACCTTCGATAATCTTAAAGGCTTCGAAGACTTTTCAAAAAGAGCCAAGCCGGGTGATATAATTATTGCAGGAAAGAATTTTGGATGTGGCAGTTCCAGACAACAGGCAGTCGATTGTTTTTCTTCACTGGGGATAAAAGCTATTATTGCTGAATCTTTTGGGGCCATTTATGAGCGTAACGCTATTAATGCCGCTTTTCCGATAATAACATTCAAAGATATTGGGCAGAACGATATGAAAGATGGAGATCGGGTAAGAGTAAACCTTAAAACAGGAGAGATTGAAAATCTCAGGAATAAACAATTGTACAAATCAGATCCATTTTCAGATGTTCAGTTTGAAATCTACCAAAGGGGAGGCTTACTATGATACCGCAAACATTTGCTGAAAAAATATTCAAAGCGCCAGCTGGCGCAATTGTATTTGCCAGACCGGATATTATTCTTACACACGACAATACATCAAGTATTTATAAGACATTTCAGAAGATGGATGGGAAGAATGTCGCTGATCCTGACCAGATACTTGTGGTTCTTGATCATAATGCCCCGCCTGCTGATGCAAAACTTGCAACTCAGTATCAGGAGATAAGGGATATTGTTAAACAGCAGGGCATTGAAAAATTTTATGATGCTGGCAAGGGAATTTGTCATCAGATAATGTCGTACCATGCGAAACCCGGTATGCTGATTGTTGGAAGCGATAGTCATACATCAACAGCAGGGGCATTTAACGCACTGGCAGCTGGAATTGACCGCACAGAATCTGCTGGGATCTGGAAAAGAGGAGAAACCTGGTTCAGGGTGCCGGAATCAATTAAAATTACCCTTACCGGAAAGCTGGCAGAGAATGTCTCGGCTAAAGACCTGGCATTATGGATCATTGGAATGATCGGGTCAGACGGTGCAAACTATATGTCAATTGAATATCATGGTGAAGGCGTAGTAACACTTGATATGTCAGACCGGATGACTATAGCTAATCTGGCTTCGGAGATGGGAGCAAAAAATGCTGTGTTTCCTGCTGATGAGATACTGGATAAATTTTTTAATGAGAAGATAACCCGAGTATGGGCCGATGAAGGAGCAAAGTACCTCAGCGAAATTAATATCGACCTGGATGAAGTATTTCCTGTGGTTGCAGCACCTCATAATGTGGATAATATCAAATCTGTTGCAGAAGTAGCGGGTACGGTAGTTCACGAAGGTCTGATTGGTACGTGTACAAACGGAAGGATAGAGGACATGAGAATTGCCGCAGGTATTTTGAAAGGGAAAAGTATCAGGGATAGTTTTCAGTTAAACATTATTCCGGCATCAAGAAAAATTTTCCTCCAGGCAATCGACGAAGGAATTATTTCAACATTCATAAATGCAGGTGCAAATGTACTGACACCTTCATGTGGTCCATGTCTTGGAACCGGACAGGGGATACCTGCAAACGGACATACGGTAATTTCAACGGCTAACCGCAATTTTTCGGGAAGGATGGGTAATAAAGAGGCTCAGATTTATCTTGCTTCACCAGCCACAGTAGCATGCTCCTCTTTATTCGGAGTTATAACCGATCCAAGAATTGTTAAGGGTAAGGAAAAATTTCCATATAAAGTAACACAGAGTAAAACATTTGAGATAAAACCAGGTGAAAACAGAAGGATTGGAACAGTATGGAATTATTCAGATGTTGATAATCTGAATACTGATCAGATGTTTGCAGGAAAATACACTTATAATGTTCTGAGCACTGATCCGGAAGCCATCATACCTCACCTTTTTGAAGATTTTGATCCGGGATTCAGTAGGAATGTTAAGAAAGACGATTTCATTATAGCCGGAGATAATTTTGGCTGCGGAAGCTCCAGGGAACATCCATCAGTAGGCCTGGCCTATTCAGGTATAAAAGCAATAATTGTAAAATCAGTCAACAGGATCTTTTACAGGTCTTCAATAAATCAGGGGCTTGTGCTAATAGTTCATAAAGAAGCTGTGGAAGCTTATAAACCAGGGAACAAAGTTACAGTAAGCTTTGATAAGGGAGAGATATCTATTGGATCTGAAGTATTCTCTTTTGAACCGCTACCGGAGAAACTAAAACAGATTATTGACAGAAAAGGGCTTGTTAACTATATGAAAATTCAATAATTGGTTGTTTAATATTTTAATATTGAGTTGAATTAGTTAATGTGGTTGCAAAAATTGAAAAAAAATGTATTTTTGCAGCCTGTAAAAGGTTCCATAGTTCATCCTTATAGCTATTGGGAGACTAGAGCAAGAGTTTATGATAATTGTTTGATTTTTAAATATTGGTTCCGTAGCTCAGTTGGATAGAGCAACAGCCTTCTAAGCTGTGGGTCGTGAGTTCGAGTCTCACCGGAATCACAAAAAAAAATAAACGCAACCCAATTGAAATTCAATGAGTTGCGTTTATTAATTTTTTACTAATTGTATCCTACCAGAGAAAGAAATCCTTTTCCAAAAAACTGGATCACAGGCCAGATTGGCAATAAATTGATTTTTGTGATGAATGTTGCAATCAGAAGCCCAAACAGGAGCAACGATCCATATTTATATAACCCGTCATATATAGCCGGGAACCTTCTAAGCTGATAGAATAAAAGATGAGAGCCATCAAGAGGAGGAAGTGGAATGAGGTTGAAAATAAATAATCCCCAGTTAATGTAAATGGCATACAGAAAAACTTCCCTTAATATCTGCATTTCCGAACTGTAGTTTGCTGTTGTTAATGCAGAAACAATTGAAAATATAACAGAAAGGATCATTGCAATCACAGCATTGGATAGCGGTCCTGCTAATGCAATCTTCATTACATCATACTTCGGATTACGTAAATTTTGTTCATTGAACTGAACAGGTTTTGCCCAGCCGAATCCGGCAAAGAGTAAGAATATAAAACCTATGAGATCAATATGTTTCAATGGGTTTAATGTCACCCTTCCCTGATCTTTAGATGTTGAATCACCACACAAATGAGCAACCCACGCATGGCAGAATTCATGAACGGTTAATCCAATAATTATCCCGGGTAGATATTTTAATGCCCTCGCCAGGTCAAAACTTTCCAAATCGTTTAAATATTTATATTAATAAGTGACTACCGTTTCTTTTTTACTGGTACAAAGAAGTCAGCCTGCGCTAATTTGCACTCGCTGATCATTTTAAGTGCATATTCCGCACCTGAGAAATTCTCATCAGCATTATTTGTTCCGATGGTGAATTTCACACCGGCAAGCTTAGCTCTTTTGATAAAATCAGCAGAGGGTATCTTAAACCTGTTATTTATTTCAATGGCAATATTATTATCTTTTGCTGCTTTAATTACTTTGTCCATTCTCTCATGTGTCCAGAAAAAATCATATCTGTCTGCCATTTGAGCAGGAAGATAGGTTGAATTAACGTAAATATTAATTGGTTCTGAATTCAGGATTTTTACAAGAGTATTTACCAGATAGTCCATAAACTGCTGTTCATCATCTATCCATGTTTCCTCTTTAATCCAGATCCTGTTTCTCCTGCCTTTTGCATCTGTAAATGTCATAGCATCAGTAAAAACATAATCGAATTTATCTCTGGAATTCTTTGAGAAAATATTTAGCCATTCTCTTCCTTCAGCCTGCATGGCTACATAAAACTGAGAATAGTTCTTAAATATCTGCAATGCGGAATCAATCTGGGAATCATTGTGAACCGGGAATCCTACACCGCAATTTATTGCTATCCCATATTTAATATTATCATCAACAGATTTTTTAACCAGATCCTCTATTGTTAGTTTGCCTTTGATATGAACATGCAGATCCGTTAAAGGGAAAGGGTAGTTATTCTGACTGTTGACAGGGAGAACTGCTAAAAATCCCATGATTACTAATAAAATTTTTTTCATTGTTTTTTATGTTATGTTATTAAATCATGTTTTCAGTTTAGTTCCTGTTAAAACCAATATTTTAAAGAAGGCATAAAACTAACAAAAAGGAGGTCAGCATCAAAATACTCCGGCTCTTATTTTCAACTGTGTCTAAATCTGCAACAATCTTTCATTTCTGATAAAAATCACTTAGGTTTACACTCTGAATCCGGGATCAGATTGATTAGGATTGCTTTATGGTATTAAAAAATAATCGATGAAAAATAAAATTTTAATCACCTTTTTTCTGGTACTATTATATCTTCCCCGGGTTTTTTCTCAGCCATCGAATGACACATTGGTTTACCTCGTAACTTGTGGCCCGGGAACCGATACGTACTCAATATACGGGCATGGTGCTTTGAGGATTGCAATACCGGCACAAAACATTGATAATGTTTATAACTGGGGTGTTTTCGATTTCAGTACACCTAATTTTGCCTGGAAATTTGCCAAAGGACGCCTTGATTATATGCTTGATACAGAGTCATTCCGTGGATTTATACGAGGTTATTTCTTAGAGAAAAGATATGTAATATCACAGAGAATCAACCTTGATTCAAACGAAACAAAGAGACTAATTGATCTGATAAATGAAAATCTGAAACCTGAGAATATTAATTACCGGTATGACTTTTTCTACGATGATTGTACAACCCGGATAAGAGATTTGCTTGAAAAATCTGTCGGTGAAAAGTTGTTATATCCTCCGGTGGAAACGGTGAAAAATCCGTCATTCAGGTACCTGGTTGGCAAATACCAGAAATCGTTACCCTGGTTGAATTTCGGGATTGATCTTATTATGGGGTTTCCAGCCGACAAAAAGGCTCCTTTCAGAGACAGAATGTTCCTTCCTATTGAGATGAAAAATGAATTATCTGAAGCCGTAATTAACAGGTCCGGGAAAATGATTCCGTTACTGCAAAATCCTGTAACTATTCTTGATTTTAATCCTCCTGTCGTAAAAGAAAACTTATTAATATCGCCTGTTTTTGTCTTTACTCTTCTTCTTATAATAATAATTATCCTGTCGTCGTTGATGAAAACCAGAAAAAGCAATAAGTTGATTGACATAATTATTTATGCGATTTTTTCAATCCTTGCTCTTCTCTTGATTTTCTTTAATTTTTTCACTGATCATCAGCAAATGAAATGGAATCTAAACATAATATGGCTGAATCCGTTCATTCTTTTATGCCTTCACTCTGTAATTATGAATCGTGCAGGAACGATCTGGTTTAGAATTGTTTTCATACTATCAACCATATTTTTAGTTGTTCTGATAGTTTTGCCTCAGGCATTCAATATTGCTTTTTTCCCTTTGATGATAATGCTCCTTTTCAGAAGTTCGGTAAGAGCAGGATTTGAATGGAATCCACTGACATTGAAATAGTGTCAGCTTAACGCCCCGAATGGGCACTCCTAAAAGTTTTGTCATTAGTAGTCCCTATACAAATTTGTACACCGGGTAATATGACATTATTTGCAAAGATCTGTAACGACTAGTGGAGATCCCTCACTGGCGTTCGGGATGACAGCGCTGTTGAGGAGCAATTAGGGTGAAGAAGTGGCGATTCGCGACAGCTGTTATCATTTTGTAACGTTACATCCGCGAATCGCCACTTCTTCACCCCGGTAACCACCCAAATTCCATGTCATCCCGAGCACCAGCGAGGGATCTCCTTATCCCATTGTGGTACTCCTAAAAGTATTCTGACAATAATGCGAGTATCTGATAATGTTTGATTTATGAAATGTTGTCATTAGCAGCAGGGTTAGCGAGGGATCTCCCGCTCCCGAAACAGAACTATCAAAAACAGATCTTCAAAGAGCATTCTTCAAGTATCATATAGTCTGGTACATATAAAATGTTGTCATTAGCAATGCCAGCGTGGGATCTCCTTACCCCAAATGGTCATAGCCGTCAAGCTAAGGTTGGGCTGGGTGCGTACATTCAATTCAGCAGGGGATTAAATTGGTGAGTACATTAGATTCAAAAATGGATTAAATGGATGAATACATCTGAACCAGAAAAGGGGGAAAGACAATATTTGTTCAGGTGGCGAGTTTGGATAGTAACCTTTAACGAATGTTTAACATTCCTTAACGTCTTTTTAAAAATAGTTAAGCTTCTTTTGTAACTGAATTTCTGAACCATTTCAGGGATGATTTTTGAAATACGTTTTATTATATTTGCTACTTAAATTTTAAAACTATGGAGCAAACTGCTGACATCAGGATCTTAAATGAAAAAATTGAAAAGGAGAGTGCATTCGTTGACATAATCAGATTAGAGATGAATAAGGTAATTGTCGGTCAGAGACATTTGATCGATAGTCTTATGATCGGTCTGCTTGCTAACGGCCATATTCTACTGGAAGGAGTACCGGGCCTTGCAAAAACACTCGCGATAAAATCATTGGCATCGATTATAGATGCTAAATTCAGCAGGATACAATTTACTCCTGATCTTCTGCCAGCCGACCTTATCGGAACTATGATCTATAGCCAGAAGAAGGAGGAGTTCATTGTTAAAAAGGGCCCAGTATTTGCCAATTTCATTCTTGCGGACGAAATTAACAGATCTCCTGCCAAAGTGCAGAGCGCTTTGCTCGAAGCAATGCAGGAAAGGCAGATAACTATAGGTGAAACAACCTTTAAGCTTGCTGAACCATTTCTGGTACTGGCAACTCAGAACCCTATTGAACAGGAAGGTACATATCCGCTTCCGGAAGCACAGATTGACCGGTTTATGATGAAAGTACTTATTGATTATCCAACTATTGAAGAAGAGAAAATGATAGTTCGGGAAAACCTGGCTAAAGATTTTCCAAAAGCGAATTCAGTTCTCACAATTGATGATATAATAAGGGCCCGCAATGTTGTCAGGGAGGTTTACATGGATGAAAAGATCGAAAACTATATTCTTAATATTGTCTTTGCAAGCCGTAACCCTGAAAAATATGGACTTCCTGTATTCAAAAATATGATTTCCTACGGAGCTTCACCAAGGGCTTCGATCAACCTGTCACTTGCCGCAAAAGCTTTTGCATTTATCAAGCGAAGGGGATATGTTATTCCGGAAGATATCAGAACGATATGCGGTGATGTGATGCGTCACAGGATAGGGCTGACATATGAAGCAGAAGCGGAAAACATTACCCAGGATCATATCATTTCCGAAATACTGAATACTGTAGAGGTTCCATAATAATCATTTATGAAGACATTCGTGATATTTGCGTTATTTATAGTTACAGGTTCAATGGCATCTGGTCAGAACCTCATTGGATATAAAAACAAAGAAATCAGAAAGTATATGAAGGAGAACAGAAAGGATATGAATTTTGACAAGGTTACAAACAGTAAATTTATATATCTCAAATACAGTGATAATTATAGTAGTCAAACACTGTTGTTCTTTTTAAATACAGACTCAATTTGCAAAAGTATAAGGATCATATGTGATGAGTCTGTAAAGGCGGAGAAGATAAAAGAGTTCAATAATGTTTATAAAATGGGAAAGGATAATACGTGGGTTGATTCCCGTGACGGCAAAGACTTCATTATTAAATTAAATGACGATAAATGGGCATCCATCATAACAATGGAACCTGTTAAATAATTTGTTGTAGAGTGGAAGCGACTGAATTATTAAAGAAAGTACGCAGGATAGAGATCAAAACAAGAGGTCTCAGCAAGCATATTTTTGCAGGGGAATACCATAGTGCTTTTAAAGGCCGGGGTATTGCTTTCAGCGAAGTGCGTGAATATCAATATGGTGATGATATCAGAAGTATCGACTGGAATGTTACAGCCCGGTTCAACCATCCATATATAAAGATATTCGAGGAGGAAAGGGAACTCACGGTAATGCTTCTGATTGATGTAAGTGGTTCAGGGTATTTTGGGACAACGGTCAGCTATAAACGAGATATAATGACCGAAGTAGCTGCAGTACTTTCCTTTTCTGCAATTTTTAACAATGATAAAATAGGTGTTATATTTTTTTCCGACAAAGTTGAGCGATTCATTCCGCCTCAAAAGGGACGTAAACATATTCTCAGGATTATAAGTGAGCTTCTTAATTTTGAATCACTGAGCAGAAAAACGAATCTTGATGAGCCTTTGCGTTTTCTTACAAATGCCATAAAAAAAAGATGCACAACTTTTATTATTTCAGATTTCCTTGTACCGGATTTTGAAAAAACTCTGAGAATTGCCTCTAATAAGCATGATATTGTTGCATTAAAAGTTTTTGATTCTATTGAACAGGCAATTCCCGATATAGGTCTTATTAAAATTGTTGATGCTGAAACAGGAGAGGAGAAATGGATAGATACCTCATCGAAGTTTACGAGAATTGCTTATGAAAATTGGTGGGTCTCACATATTGATCTTATAAGGAACATATTCAGAAGATGTGGTGTGGATTCGGCTGAATTAAGAACTGATCTTGATTACGTGAAGCCACTCATAAAGTTGTTTGAGAACAGATGATAAAAATGAAGCAAACCGTTATTTATATATTTCTGTTTTTTGCAATGGTTTCCGTCACAAACGGTCAGAATGTGATGGTTACCTCAAAATTCGATTCAACAAGAATCTACGCCGGTGATCAGATAAAATATACAGTCACAATTGATAAACCCTCAGATCTGAAGGTAACTCTTCCCATCTTTAAGGACACATTAATCAAAAACATTGAAATTCTCTCAGGACCTGTAATGGATAGCTCCTCGGCTAAGGATGGCAGAATTAAAATAATTGAGAAATATCTTATAACCTCATTTGATTCAGGGCTTTATCAGGTACCGCCCGTTTTTGCAGAAGTAAAAAATTCCGGAGGGCTTAAAAGGTTTTATTCTGATTATGCCAGACTGGAAGTGACCCGGCTTAAAATTGCCCCTGCTGATACAACAGCAAAAATTTATGATATTATTCAACCATACAAGGCTCCGGTAACCCTGGGGGAAGTTGTCCCCTGGGTCTTACTTGCTGTTGTACTTGGTGCTGTTATTTGGGCTGCGATAATATTTATAAGGAATCACAAAAAGGTCAGTACAGGAGTTGAACCAAAAGTAAATCCTGATCCGGCTCACATTATTGCCTTTCGTGAACTTGAGAAATTAAGGAACGAAGAACTATGGCAAAAGGGTGAGATTAAGTATTACTACACGAGGCTTACTGAGATCCTGCGACAATATCTTGAGAACAGGTTCAGAGTCTTTTCTCTTGAACTTACAACAACTGAAACTCTTAATGCTCTGGTTAAAACCGGTTTTAAAAAAGATACATCGTATAATCAGCTGAAAACTGTTCTTACCGGAGCTGACCTCGTCAAATTTGCAAAGTATAATCCGGATTCGAATGAAAATGAATCACATTTTAAGAATTCATGGAATTTTGTAGATGTGACTAAAGCAGTGGAAGCTTTTTCAGTCAATGAAGATAATAAAGGTATAGGAAAGGAGGGTGGTCAATGAGTAGAATAACATTTGAGCAGCCACTTTTCCTGTATTTTATTGCAGTGGTTCCTGTGATGGTAGTATTTTATTTGCTTAAACAACAGAAGGCTACGGCAGCTTTAAGAATGCCTGGTTTACAGCAGTTTGCAAAAGCAGGAATAACTTTTCGTCACTATCTCAGACATATTTTATTCGCATTAAGGACAATAGGCGTCTTATTTCTTATAATTGTGCTGGCACGGCCCCAGGCAACGGATAAGTTTCAGAATACTTCGACTGAAGGTATCGATATAGTGCTGGCCCTGGATATTTCAGGCAGTATGCTGGCACGCGATTTCAGACCTGACAGGTTAGGAGCTTCAAAAAATGTTGCAACAGAATTTATTTCCGGTAGACCATATGACAGGATAGGTCTGGTTATTTTCAGCGGCGAAAGTTTTACCCAATGTCCATTGACAACTGACCATGCTGTTCTTATAAACCTGCTGAATGAAGTTCAAAGCGGAATGATCGAAGACGGTACTGCAATAGGGAACGGACTTGCAACTGCTGTTAACAGAATCAAAGACTCCGAAGCTAAAAGCAAGGTAATAATTCTACTCACCGATGGTGTTAATAACCGGGGTGAAATTGCGCCGGCGACTGCAGCTGACATTGCAAAAACTTTTGAAATAAGAGTTTATACTATTGGCATGGGAACCGAAGGTGTAGCTCCATATCCGGTTCAGACGCCTTATGGGATCCAGTACCAGGACATGCCAGTTGAGATCGATGAAGCAATTCTTCAGGAGATATCACACAAAACCGGAGGTAAATACTTCAGGGCAACGGATAATGATAAGCTAATACAGGTTTATAGTGAAATAGATAAACTGGAAAAGTCGAAGATTGATGTAAAACAATTCAGCAGAAAAGAAGAGAAATATCTGGCTCCGGCCTTAATTGCTTTTTGTCTGCTGTTACTTGAGTTGCTTGCAAGAAACACATTATTCAGAAACCTTACTTAAACGCAGGAGATTCTATGCAATTGTTCAGGTTTGCAAATCCGGATTTTTTATACTCGTTACTTCTGCTACCAGTAGTGATATTGCTTTTTATACTTAATGAATTCAGGAAAAAGAGGGCACTTAAACGATTAGGGAACATCGAGCTGGTTGGCAGACTTGTTCCTGAAATGTCAAGAGTACGGCCTCTTATAAAATTTATTCTTCAATTAATGGCTCTTACAGCAGGAATAATTATGCTCGCGAGACCTCAGTTCGGATCAAAAATTGAAGATGTTAAAAAGCAGGGGGTGGAAGTAATAATTGCCCTTGACGTGAGTAATTCAATGCTTGCACAAGATATTCAACCTGACCGGCTTACAAGGGCAAAACAGGCGATTTCACACTTGGTCGATGATCTTGATAAAGATAAAATTGGCCTTATTGTTTTTGCTGGTGATGCTTATACCCAGATCCCCATTACAACCGACTATGTGTCGGCAAAAATGTTTCTATCAACCATTGGTCCTGACATGGTACCAAAACAGGGAACTGCTATTGGTGCTGCAATCAACCTGGGAATAAGATCATTCAGCCCCGGTGAAGGAAAGAGTAAGGCCCTGATAATAATAACCGATGGAGAAAATCATGAAGATGATCCTGTTGCAAGTGCGGTTGAAGCATCTAAAGCCGGTGTAATAATACATACAATTGGCATCGGCTCTACTAAAGGAGTGCCAATTCCGGTACTGGTAAACGGTAAAAAAGATTTTCTTAAGGACGCCGATGGCAATTCTGTTATTACCAAACTGGATGAAGAAATTCTTAAAAAAATTGCGATAGCAGGTAATGGAAGTTATGTACGAGCCAGTAACTCAAACATTGGTCTGGATGAAATCTTCAACGAAATCAAAAAAATGAAAAAGCAGGAATTGGAAAGTACTATGTACACTGAGTATAATGATCAGTTTCAGATATTTGCAGCGATAGCTATATTTCTATTATTATTTGACTTTATTATTATGGAAAGGAAAAACAGGCGATTGGCAGACATAAGGCTGTTTAAGTTTAAAGTTTAAAGGCAAAGGTTAAAATAATTCGATTATTGTAACTATGATGATCAGGAACATTTATATAAAAAGGAAGGGCTTAATCAATGGAATTTTGATTTGTCTGTTTCTGATAATTCCGTATGGATTGAATGCTCAATCTGATAAAAAATTTATCAGGAAGGGAAACAGGGAATACGCGAACAGCAAATTTTCCGAATCAGAAATACTTTATCGTAAAGCAGTCGACAAAAATAAACAATCACCTGATGCAGTATTCAATATTGGGGATGCCCTTTATCGGCAGAATAAATTTGAAGATGCAGGCAAACAATTCATTGAGAACGCAAATCAAAGTGAAGACAAAGGCAAAAAGTCTGCAGGATTATATAATTTAGGAAATTCTCTTCTTAAGGCAAATAAGGTTCAGGAGAGCATTGAAGCTTATAAAAGTTCACTGAAACTCAATCCTGAAAGTAAAGAGGCCAAATATAATCTTGCTTATGCACAGGATGTGCTGAAACAACAACAGCAGCAACAGAAGCAACAACAGGATAAAGACAAACAGGATAAGAATAAAGATAAAAACAAGGAAGATCAGAATAAAGATAAGAAAGACCAGAAAAATAAAAATGAGGACCAGCAAAAAGATCAGAATAATAAGGATCAAAAACAACAGTCACAGGAACAGCAGCAGGGTATTTCGAAGGATGATGCCCAGCGCTTACTGAATGCTCTGGCTAATGATGAAAAGAATGTCCAGAAAAAAGTTGAACTTGCAAAAGCCTCAAAATCTAAAGTAAGGACAATAAAAAACTGGTAAACCGATTTTTAATAATGAAAAAAGTACTTTTATATAATCTATTATTATTATTGTCACTATCCCTTACAGCCCAGGATGTTGTGGTTAATGCAGAATTTCCAACTATGGTTAATGCCGGGCAGCAGTTCCGTATTATGTGGACCGTAAATGCAGGTGGAGGAGAATTTTCAGTCCCCGCCTTCACTGGATTCTACAAACTTATGGGCCCGCAAACTTCCTACAGCTCCAGTGTCGAGATTATTAACGGAAAAAAATCGAGCCAGACTGTTTATAGCTATGTTTATTTTCTTCAGGCTCTTAAGGAAGGAAAGTATGTAATACCACCAGCATTATTCACTCTCAAAAATAAAGAATACCGTTCAGACTCAATGCATATTGAAGTTGTTGGAGCTTCCTCAAAGCTGCAAAATCGTGCAGCAGGGAACAACGCAGCCAAAGAGAATTCAGGAGTAGAATCATCAGGAAGTGACATTTTCGTAAATCTTTCACTTGACAGGAAAGAAGTCTATCTGGGCGAACCTATTATGGCGACAGTTAAATTATTCACCAGAGTTAATCTTTCCGGTATCAATGAAATCAAGTACCCGTCATTTAATAGTTTTCTGAAAACTGACCTTGAAACACCTCCGCTTACATCACTACAACAGGAGACCATAAATGGAACAGTATATGGAACTGGTGTGATTCAGAAATTTTTGCTTTATCCTCAGGTAACAGGTGAGATAACTATTGACCCTGTGCAGATATCAGTTCTTGTCCAACAAAAGTCAGGTCAGGCTGACCCGTTTTTTGGTGATGTATTTGCATCATATCAGACAACACCAAAAGCGTTGACCAGCAAGGCAATGTCTATTAAAGTTAAACCGTTGCCGGGAACCCAGCCTGCAGATTTCTCGGGGGTAGTTGGAAAACTTGAACTAAAAGCAGTATTAAATAAGGATTCTGTAAATGTGAATGATGCTGTAAACTTT
>JANYJP010000048.1 GCA_025358455.1 Bacteroidales bacterium | reverse complement strand
AGCCAAGGCTGATTCGGCTGCCGAATAATATTTTTTCTACATCTTCTCCATTGTCACCCAGATGTGTTTCATATACCCATGCTTCAACCCATTTTTCGAGCTTGAGCAAACCAATTATCCATCCTGCAATAATTGATATAGCCAAACCAGTCCCAACGTATATCGCAGCTACCTTCCATCCGAACATTCCATATAAAAGAATTACGGCAACTTCATTGATCATCGGTGAAGAAATAAGAAATGAAAATGTTACTCCAAGCGGAACGCCTGACTCTACAAATCCCAGAAACAGAGGGATAGCCGAACATGAACAAAACGGTGTGACAATTCCGAGCATCGCGGCCATAACATTACCCGTAAATGTTTTCTTCCCCTCAAGCGCTTTGCGGGTACGTTCAGGGGTGAAATATGTTCTTATAATTCCAACCAGGAATATAATGAGTGTCAGCAACATCATGACCTTTGGGAATTCAAAAACAAAGAAACGTACAGCTTCAGTCAGATGTGCCCCTTTGGGCATTCCTAAAACCGAATCAATCAACCAGTCGGTTCCAGCTTGAAGGAAATGATATATAATGTACCAGACAGGCAACAATACAATAGGTAACCAGATATTTGTTTTAATATTTTTCATTTATTTAGAATTAATATTTCGTCATACTACGAAATAATTTTGCAAATTTTTTATAAGTAAATCCTGAAAATGTAATAAAGACCGACAACTATAAAGACAATAGCAATTGCTCTTCTGAACCAAAGTTCAAATATTTTAATCTTATTATAAACTCCTCCTATTCCTGAAACTGTGTAAGCCAGAACCCATGCAACTATGATTACAGGAATCCCTGTCGCAATAGCAAAAATTACCGGCAGATATAATCCTGAAGTACTTGACAGGGTTAATGGAACAAGCATCCCGAAATACAATACTCCTCTATAAGGGCAAAAAACAAGCGCAAAAACTATCCCCAGCAACAGAGCATCAATGTAGCGCCATGTCTTTCTCTTTTCCATCTTTTCTGAAAGCATGCCCCATCCCGGGAAATTAATCCTGATAATATCAAGCATGAATATTCCGATTAGCAATAACAGCGGCCCGATGATCTTCTCACCATACCTCTGGAAAAATCCTGAAAATTTAAACTGGTCTGCACCAAAATAAATAATTAATGGAATCAGGGTATAGGTGATTGCTCTTCCAAGAGTGTAAAACAATCCATTGAAAAAGACCCTGTTGCGGTTTTCCAGATCTTTGCTGATAAATCCAATTGCAGTGATGTTGGTTGCCAGCGGACATGGACTAATAGCTGTCATCAGACCAAGTAATAAGGCTGTAACCCATGGCATGGAACTACTATCAAGAAGATTTGTAAGAAAATCCATAGGAGATATTTTGGAACCAATGACTTAAAAAAAAGACAGACCCACTGAGCCTGATTACTATTTCATCAGAGGATCTATCTTTGATTTCATTACCTCAGTAAATTTCTGTGGCTGTGAAACTGCGTAAAGAAAACCTTCATTTGTAATATTAATTTTCTGATCACCTTTTACAATCAGGAGTGTCTGACTGTTTACGCCCAATTTATCACCAACAGATTTCCCTGTTGCCTCCTCAAGGTTTAAAGCAGTAAAACTTATTTTCCCTTCTTTTATCTGATCAGCATAAAGCATTTCAATGTTTTTTCTGGCTTCTGCTTCCACTGTTTTGCAGGTTACACAACGGGTTGTCATGTGAAAATAGTAAACCTCAACATCGCCAATCTTTGAAACTATTGGTGAGGGTTTCTGGTTTGTCTGGCCATTGGAAAAAATACCAACCAGAGTAATCAATGCTAAACTCATTAAAAATAATTTTCTCATGGGGCTATTTAATTATTTGGTTAGAAATTGTTTTATCTCATCAACAGATGGAATCCGTCCTTTTGAAACAACTTTTTCATTTACGACTCAAGCGGGAGTTGTCATAATGTTATATTTCATAATTTCAACAATATCCTCAACCTTTGTGATGTTAGCGACTATCCCGTTTTCTTTAACAACTTTACGTGTAATTTCCTCAAGAGTCTTACATTTCGGACAACCTGTACCCAGAATTTTTATTTCCATTATATAATTATTTGCTATGTTCTATTAAAAAAAGTGCCAAGCAATTCTTTTGCTTCTGACCATCCGGTCTTATTTATACAATATTTAATATAAGGAGGATTTATTTCACCCTGAATCAAACCAGCTTCTTTTAATTCTTTCAGATGCTGAGAGAGTGTTGAGCGGGCAATAGGAAGTTCTTCTGCCATATCGCCGCTATAACAACACTTACCGGTATTCTTAACCAGGAAATCCATTATAAACACTCTTACAGGATGTCCCAATGCCCTTGAATAACGGGCAATCTTTTCCTGTTTATCAGTATACTCCTTCACCTTCACCTTTTCCTTCATCTCCATTTCATTTAGTATTTCGTCTAATAACGAAACAAAAGTAAAAAAAATTAATACATAAAACTATTTTATGTATTATTTTAAATGTTTTAAATAAAAACCATCAACCTTTACCCCCTCTTTTCTAAGGTATTGATAGATTATTGATCTGCTTATATTTAAATCATCCTCAATAAAGTTAATTATATTCTTTTGCTTATAAAGGACACCAACTGCAGATGCTTTCTTTTTGTTGTATGATCCTGCCGGTCTCCCTCCTATCCTTCCCTCAAGCTTTGCTGCCTCTAATCCCTTAACTGTACGCTCCCTGAGAACATTTACCTGCATAGCCTTTAGTATGGCAATAATCTGAAAGATGGCTTCTCCCATCGGGCTTGTAGTATCAAAAACACCTTCAGTTAAGCTTTTAAGATTTATTTTCTTCTCCTTAAAACCTGAAAGCAGATGCAATAAAGAAAGCCTCGAAAAATCGAGGCTTTCTTTCTTTCCATCTGGTAAAAGTTATTACTCAGGCATTGTTAATTTAATCTTTTACTTATCATGATCATTTCTATCCCCACGGTGATCATGATTATCTTTATCATTGTCTTCATGATTAAAAACAACTTTAAGTATTTGACCTGTAGGAGGACCAAAACCTGTATTTGAGATATACAATGCCCCGTCAGGTCCAAAAGTCATTCCGGTTGGGAAAAATAAATTTTCAACAATTATGTCCCTGGAATTATTATTATTTATTCGTACAACTCTTCCTGTATTTGGGGTCGGTCCACCTCCGGCTGAAGTCTCCAGTACATATATCCGATGTTGCTTATCAAATGCAACACCTAAAATACCCGTAAATCCGGTTGCCCATACTTTCGCCTCACCATCAGGAGTAACTTTATAAATACTTGAACTTCCCTCAACAAGGGGAAAGGTTCTTAAATTACCTACAAAAAAATTGCCATGGAATGCTACTGATGTCGGAACAATATGTCCAAAATGTGCAGAGAAATCAATAACTCTGGTAATTTTACCACCTTTTGTGATCTTAACCATTTCGCCATGATTAGGTTCTATAGAATATAAATCACCTCGCACATTAATCAAACTATATGGGTCTCCATCCGGTTCAAAATCATCTGCTTCAGGTGCTGCAACAGGATTATTGTGAAAATAAGTGCTTAAATCGGCTATAACAGCCCATGTACCATCCCGCTTTACTTTTATAACGGAACTGGGAAAGTCAGCATTGCCATGTGAACATCCTGCAACTAACAATGCATATAGATTGTCTCCTATAAATTCAACATCCGAAACGCCACTTGTAAAACCTAATGCATTCACTTGAGAAGGTAAATTATCCGCTACGGTTGAAACTGTTCCGGAGGGACTAATTTTAATAATCTTTGCAGTATTTCCACCTTTATAAGGTCCAACAGGCGGAATGACTTGAGTGCATTCGGTTGAATTAGTTCCGCCAAAACCTGCTAATGCAACGTACAAATAACCATCAGGACCGAATTTAAGCCCCCGTGGAAAAGCAATATTTGGAGCAAAAACACTTACTGAAGCATTTACTGTGCCGTTTACATTCAAGGATCGGGAATCTTTTACAGGTTGAATTACCTTGCCGGCAACATTATCCTGAAAAGATTGATTAGTTAATTCGTTATTTTTACTACACGATATCAAGAGAGATAAAGAAAGTACTAAAAATAAACTTGTTTTAATTCTATTTTTACTCATTTCGACCTCCTTTTTTTAATAGATAAAAATTTTATTACAATAGCAACATATTAAAATACATAAAGTTCAAACTGAATTTAAGTGATCTCTTAATTTCCATTAATTAATATATTGCTGAGATCCTGGAGATTTGAGATTCCATTATACAGATCTATACAACGATCAGCCCCATCTAGTGTAATTCTGGCGCTATACGATCCGGATGTTTAAAACTTATGCAGGGCTGCTTGAGGCAATGGTACTAAAAGGATGACTGCAGGTTTTTTGAAAGCACGAATTCTTTTTTGGAATTCATCCGGAGCTCCATAATTGACGCTGCTATAAAAAATAATCAAAATGTGGCAGAAGCTTTGAATGTCATTGCCGCTTATAATAGAAACTGATTCATTCTATTATTATTAACTTTAGGCACTCCAGGCACGCCAAACGCCAGGCACTGATTCGTTACAACTTATTAAATATTAGGAGAATAAATTATGAAAAAAGCGCTTCCAATAATTGTAACACTTGTTACAATTTTACTGGCCTCTGTTTCCGCTGCAGGTCAGCAACCGACAACACCTACAACATCGTCAGCAGCTCCTGCCGCAAGGCCTCAATTCAGGATGCCGCCCAGAATTGTATCACCTGAAATCTATCCTGATAACAAGGTTACTTTCAGGGTCTATGCGAAGGATGCAACAAAGGTCACAGTATCGGGCGAATGGCAGGTTGGCACTAATTCAACCGAAGCGCTCGTAAGGAACGACACAGGAATGTTTATGATTACAGTCGGTCCGCTAAAGCCTGAGCTTTATGGATACAATTTCAGTGTTGATGGTGTAAGTACGATTGATCCGAATAATGTTCAGCTCCGTCGCGATGGCAACCGTTATGCGAGTTTTTTCATTATCCAGGGTACTGAGTCTGATCTCTATGTCCAGAAAAACGATGTTCCTCATGGTAATGTGTCAAAAGTATGGTATAATTCACCTGTACTTGGAATGGACCGCAGGGTATATATCTATACGCCTGCAGGTTATGAAAAAGGCAATTTGAAATACCCCGTATTTTATCTGCTTCACGGAGCCGGAGGCGACGAGGATGCATGGACTAACATGGGCCGCGCTGCCCAGATAATGGACAACCTTATTGCACAGGGTAAGGCAAAGCCAATGATCGTGGTAATGACAAATGGGAATGCCAATCAGGCAGGTGCACAGAACGATGTATCTAACACTCCTGTACAGGGAGATCAAATGGCTGCATACCAGAAACTTGCCGGGAAGTTCGAGGCACACCTTGTAAAGGATCTTGTACCATTTATTGAGAAAAATTATAATGTCCTTAAAGGTAAGGACAACAGGGCTATTGCCGGATTATCTATGGGAGGCATGCATACTCAGACAATCACCAACGACAATCCCGGAATGTTCAGTTATATAGGTATATTCAGTATGGGAATAATGAGTTTTGGTCAGCAGACCCAGGACGCAACAAAGCTTGATCAGGAAAGGGATACTAAGATCGAAGCACTGAAAAACAGTGGTTGTAAACTATACTGGGTAGGCGTTGGGAAGGATGATTTTGTATATCAGGGTGTTATTAAACTCAGAAGCACTCTCGACAAGCACAACTTTAAATATACTTATCGCGAAAGTACGGGAGGCCACACCTGGGCAAACTGGAGGATATATCTTTCAGAGTTTGCACCTCAATTGTTCAAATGATTTACTTTATCGCGGAAGTCAGGATGCTTACCGCAATAGTCTCCATATGGAAAAGCCTCGTAGAAATGCAGGGCTTTTTCTTTTCATGATAAATCGAAATTTTATGTCAGAATACAAGCCCTGTTAACCATCCCCAAACCACATAACGTAAAAATTTTCCCGCAAGCATGGCAAGAGCAGTTATCCAAATATTTGAGCGTAAAAGGCCAAGGCCGACAGCGAATATGTCTCCTACTCCGGGAACCCAGCATAGAAATGCAAAAATTGCACCTCTCTTATAAAGCCTGTTATGCCACTTTTCAATTGTTTCAGGTTTTATCCGCAGGTACTTTTCAATCCACTTCCATTTACCCAAATAGCCAATTCCATAACTGCTCATCCCACCAAGCCAGTTTCCGGCTGTAGCCACCAAAACAGCAGTGTAAGCATCTGTGCCATTAATGATGAGGTAAGAGAGCAATGCTTCGGAACTGAAAGGCACAACTGTAGCTGCCAGAAAACTGGCTAAGAATAATCCCCAAAGACTGTAGTCAAAAAGTCCTTCCATCAAATAACCAGTCAATTTTGACTGCGAACTTAAATAAAATTAGTAACATTTCAGATTCATTGAAAATCATTAATTTTAATGGCTGAATTTTTGGGGGAGTTTCAAAAAATTTACCCGATAACATAAATTGATTTAATTGTCCAAACCAATTCTTTAAATACAATCAATGAAAAATCTCTTAAGAACAATCTTGGTGCTCATTCTGATCTTAATTACTGTAACGCTGAAGGCACAAATCCGGGAGCAAAAGCCTATACGCCTGGCTATTGCAGGAATGACACATGATCACATAGGATTTATCCTGGGAAGGAAAAATAAGACGGACCTGAATATCGTCGGAATTTATGAGCCTGATCGTGCACTCGCAGAAAAATATGCCAGATCCTTTCATTTTGACACGACCCTGATTTATAACAACCTTGATAAAATGCTGGAGCAGGTAAAGCCAGAAGCAGTGGTCGCATTTGGATCGATATACGAGCATCTGGCAGTTGTAGAGGCTTGTGCTCCCCGGGGGATCCACGTTATGGTTGAGAAACCATTGGCAACGAACATGGAACATGCAAATAAAATGCAGAATCTGGCTGCAAAATATCATATATACCTGCTTACCGATTTTGAAACATCGTGGTATCCATCCACCGCTAAATCATGGCAATTAGTAAATGATAGTAATTATGTAGGGAAGATCCGACGAGTTGTAATACACGATGGACATCAGGGACCCAAAGAGATCGGATGCAGTAAAGAATTCCTCGGATGGCTCACTGATCCGGTGCAAAATGGTGGTGGTGCTCTTATGGACTTCGGGTGTTACGGAGCAAACCTGATGACTTATCTGACCAAGGGACAGGAACCTGTTTCTGTCACAGCGGTTACAAAACAGTTTAAACCGGAAATTTATCCGAAGGTTGATGATGATGCAACAATTATAGTATCTTATCCGAACTCAATTTGTGTTATTCAGGCATCCTGGAACTGGCCATTCGGTAGAAAGGATATGGAAATTTATGGCGAAAAAGGATATATTATTTCACTGAATAACAAAGAAATGCGACTTAAGAATCAGAATACTCCGGATGAAATTCATAAGAATGTAACTTCTGATAATATTGAAGTGATCGAAGACCCTTTTTCATATTTTGCCGGAGTAATAAGAGGCAAAATACAAATAACCGATTATGGTCCTTATTCACTTAAAAACAATATGCTGGTGGTCAAAATCCTTAATGCTGCAAGAGAATCCGCCAGCACCGGAAAGCATATTGATTTTTAATCAATATACCGGGGAGCCATTACCCGTATAACTGGTACATATCCCGAAAAATAGTATTCCGAAGGATTTTTATACCAGATCTAATGCTGTTGATATTTCAAATTGTTTGAATTTTACCTGTTTCATACCTATTTTTGTATTGTAATTAAAAACACATAATTATGGAAACTAAAATTCGAAAACGAATATTAGGAAATAGCGATCTTGAAGTTTCAGAATTGGGGCTTGGTTGCATGAGGATGAAATATCATTAGATTTAAATGATGTTATACCCGATTAATGGGTAAAATAATTTTTATATCAGAATCTTAAGAAAATAAAACATAAACTATCAAATGAAAGGAGTAAGAAAAGTGAAACAGATAAAGATGCTTATTTTGGTGATTGTCATATTAGTGTGCATACCTGATATTTATGCACAAGACTGGCCCCAGTATTATGGGCCCGACAGAAATGGAGTGTCAGCCCAGAAAAACATTTTACGCTCCTGGCCACAGAAAGGTCCGGAAGTTCTTTGGATTGCAAATGTAGGCATCGGTTTTGGCGGACCCGTAGTCAGGAACGGTAAGATCTATTTACTGGATAGAGATGACAAGGTTGGCGATAAACTGAGATGCTTCGACCTTTCCACCGGAAAAGAACTCTGGAATTTTGGATATGAAGCTCCGGGAACTGTTATGTTTCCAGGCTCGCGAAGTGTACCAACTATAGACGGCAATATGATTTATTCATGCGGTCCTTACGGAAACTTGTATTGCATTGACATCAACACACATAAGCCAGTCTGGAATAAGAACGTCTGGACTGATTTCGGTGGCAGTGAAATACCAAGATGGGCAATTACTCAGTGTCCTTTAGTTTATGGTGATTTGCTTATTCTGGCTTCACAGGCGCCTAAAGCAGGAGTTGTGGCTTATGAAAAGCTCACCGGTAAGGTTAAATGGACAACGTCATCTCTTGGAGAAGTCGGGTATGTCAGTCCCGCAATTGTAAAAGTTGGCGCAGCCAGCCATGTTGTAATGATTACCGCTTCAGCTGGTCGTGGATCAAGTGCAAGTGGTGGAAAAGTCGTTGGAATTGACCCGCTTACCGGGAAGATCCTGTGGGAATATGCAAACTGGCAATGCGGAATTCCAGTGCCGGGTGCAGTAGATGCCGGCGAAGGTCGGGTGCTGATTACAGGTGGCTACCAGGCCGGTGCGGCAATGATAAAAGTTGAGAAGAAAGCAGATGGAAGCTACAGTGTTACAGAACTCTATAAAAATCCTGATTTTGGATCGCATACACAGAATCCGGTTTTGTATAACGGAAATTTTTATGCTCAATATACAACCAATGAGAGAAAAGACGGCCTGGTTTGTATGAGTATGGACGGCCAGGTTAAGTGGAAAACAGGGAGGTCTCCGTTATTCGATAAGGGTGGTTTGATTCTCGCCGACGGTTTGCTACTCAGCACCGATGGCAGCAGTAAGTTGTATTTAATCGAGCCTGATCCTTCAGCCTTTAAGCCGATTGCAACAGCCGAGCTGCTCAAAGTAGAAAAAGGCAGCGATCAAAAATCTTCAACTCAAAACTGGGCACCATTGGCACTTGCCGATGGCAAGCTCCTGATCAGAGATCAAAGCAGGTTAATGTGCGTGAAGGTTGCTAAGTGATTCTTATAACAGTCTGCCTTGCGCATATCCGCTTGCAACTTTTAAGGTCCGGGGTACAAAACTAAAAAAGAGGTCTTTCCCGACCTCTTTCTTTGTTTGTCTTGCAAAATATTATTTTACGAAATCTGATTTCAGAAGATAATCTGCACTTTGCTTAAGCCCGTCAAGTGATGTCTTAAGGGTACCCCCAGGTGCTTTTTTGGAGCGTTTACTCCCGAAAGAGACGAAGATGTAATGAAAAGTGTCCAAATGCAGGATTCTTTAGTCTTAATAACCAATTGTAAACCTTTCCCGGGTGAAATAAAGAGAGTATAAAGAAACCCGCAGCCGGCATCAGGTCATCTCTTATTCCATGACAGGGGTGACTCAGGCTTTTCCTGTACTTAATAACGATATTAATTATTAATTGGAACATTAAGATCCTTATTTTTAATAATTTGCATCATGTTTCTATGGAACTCTTTAATGAATTTTTTATGAAAGTAAGGATAAAAGAAATCTTCCCGAAGCCAGGAATCGCTTTTAAAATAGCTGCTATGAACGATTCTGGTGCGACCATCTCCATTATCAAAAAACTGTATAGTTTGCTTACCCTTTGATTTATTATTATCAATATAGCTAATCTCCACTATATGTTGTTTGTCGTTGATATTAATAATCTCGAATGCCATTGGTACATTGAATAGCCCATGCATAACTTTCAGATTGAGAAAATATACCTGTCCGGTATCAATTTCAGGGAAGGAGGAATTATTGGTATAAATAACGGAGTTAAAATATTTTGATATTAATAGTCCTAACCTTACAGATTGGCCATTCCACGTTTGAAAAAGATTAGTATGCCAATAACATTCCCAGACATTCGAAAGTTTGTATTTCAGATAAAATATTTTTTCATTAACATCAAAATCTGATTTATTGCTGTTCTTATTCCAGCTTGCGTGAATTGAAGAAAAATCATGCATCTGATCAATTTTTCGCGATACTATGTATCTACGGACTTTCCTTTGAGGAATCTCTTCAAGATTTATTCTTGTAAGGCTCTGTGAAACACCCCGCATGGATGAGAAGCCAAAAATAAACATCAGGGTAATCAGGTTTATATTAACTATGGCAGAAAGCTTAATTCGTAATATCATTCCTTTTAACTTGGTGATCGTATAATTTACTCGAAATTTATCAGAATATTTCTTATGAATGATAACTTCCTTAATAAATCTGCAAATCAATAAATTAATAACAGCTACAGAATTTATTAATAAGCCATTGGGTGACAGGTATTATGGAAATGCCCGGAAATCATGACAAGTATGGAAAATCATGATTATGAATCTTTACCGGTTGCTTACGATGACATCCTAAAGCGGAGTTATTAGTTGTGGAGCTGTATCTTGTTTCAGGACTTCCGGTTTAGGATCCTGCAAAGCTTTTATACGGGAAACTAAAAGGGAAATACCTAATCCAAAAATACCAATAACGGCAAACGAATATCGCAGACTGGCAATCTCAGAAATATATCCGATAAGAGGAGGTCCCATTAAAAATCCCAGAAAACTTACACTTGAAACAGTTGCAAGAGCAATTCCTGCCGGTACTTTGCTGTGTCTTCCGGCTGCACTGTAAACAGTCGGTACGATGCTGGAAACACCCAAACCTACCAGCATAAAAGCAATGGTACAGGTTATAAGATAAGGAAACAGGACAGAAGTAAATAATCCAGTCGAGATCATTACTCCACATATTTGAAGCAGCCTTTTCCGTCCGATTCTGGAAATAAAATAATCGGCCACAAAGCGTCCTGTAGCCATCATAATCATGAATGAAGTATAGCCGAGTATGACAAGCGATGACGGAGCTTTAACCACATCTTTAAAATAGACGCCACTCCAGTCAAACATAGCTCCTTCGCTGGCCATGCTGCAAAAACCTATTATTCCGAGCTGCAGGAGTACTCTATCGGGTTTGTTGAAGAATTTGCGTTTGGGTTCATCCCTATTTGCACCAGATTTCCCTTTAACAAGAAAAGGATGATTGATCCAGACTATCACCCAAACTATCAGAATAACAGTAATAAAATGCCAGTATGGCGCAACTTTCAGGTTTATCATAAGCAATCCGATAAGCGCTCCTGTAAACCCGGCCAGGCTCCATCCTCCATGAAAAGAGGCCATGATAGGACGATCGTACAAACGCTCAGCAGCAACACCCTGGGTATTTATCGAAATATTGCAAAGGTTCCCTGCCAGTCCGAACAAAAACAATGCAAGAGCCAGCTGCCATTCTTCCTTTACCAAACCAATATTGCTCAGGCAAATGGTATAAAGAGGAAGTGCAAAAAGTATAACCTTACGGCTACCGAAGTAGGTGACCAGTTTTCCCGAAAAAGGCATCATCAGAAATTGGCCGACAGGCAGGGCAAACAGAATACTTCCAAGCATTGCATCATTTAAATGGAGTGCAGTCTTGATATCGGGAATCCTACTGGCCCAGGATGCGAAACAAAGTCCCATACAAAAATAAACCAGCGCTACTGCTATCCGGATACGCTTCTTTTCAGGAACAATTTCAGCTTGACCAGTTATAAACTGTTTACGGTCTGACATAGGAGATTTATGAGCTTTAAAACCGGCGTAAAAGTATAAAAAACCTTATAAGAAAAAGTACAACTTCTAATTTTTCCTGGCTTCGATCCCGAATGTATAACCGGCTTTAACTCTTTCTATTAGTTCAGGGACGATATCGGTATATTCACCAACAATACCAAAATCGGCAAAGTGAAATATATGTGCTTTGGGGTTATGGTCTATTGCAATAATTTTTTCAGATTCTTTCATGCCGGCTATGTGTTGAATTGCTCCTGATACACCTACAGCGATATATATTTTTGGCCGAATGGTTTTTCCTGTCTGTCCTACCTGTCTTGCATATTCGGCAACACCATCGTCAACGACAGGACGGCTGCTGGCCCACTCAGCATTAATACCCCGACTTTTTAAAGCTTCTGCAAGTTCTTTTATCAGGCCTAAATTATCAACAGTAGCGCCTCTGCCTCCAGTAATTATAATGTCAGCGTCGAATAAGTTCTGCAATCCGCCTTCACCTCTTTCTGTTTTCAGAATTTCTACAACAAAATCTTTATCATTTAATAGAGGGTTGAATGTAGAAACAATACCCTGTTTCCCATTAACTCGTTCAGGCACCTGGAATGTGCCAGCCCTTGCCGTTGAGATCTGCGGACAAACAAAACCAAGAATTGTTGCCAATTTGCTTTCGCCATAAGTAGGACGCCGCGATTCAAGAATCGGAGTATAAATCACTTTTTCTTTTTTATCCACATACTCTCCGATTTCCAGTCCGGTACAATCTGCCGTGACTCCGCTATCGGTTTTCATTCCTATCCTTGGAGCTAATTCCCGTCCGGAAGTGGTTGCAGCAAAAAGAGCAATTTCAGGGTTTCTTTCCTTTATGACCTGTGCAAAAATTGATGAAAATGGAAGAACCAGATATTCATCAAGCTTATCATTTTCAACAAGGATAACCTCATCTGAACCGTATTCAATAAGTGTCTGTGCAAAAGTACTGACGTTTTTACCAATCACCAGAGTCATTACTTTTGTATCATTACCTAACTGAGTTGCAAGGTTTCTTGCAGGAGTCAACAGCTCAATTGAAGGTCTTGAGATTTTACCGTTAGTTACTTCGGCCCATGTAAGAATTCCTCTGGCTCCATTTCTGAAATCCTTTTCGGGAAAATCGGGACGTTCGGTTTCTTTTTTAGCTACATTTTGTTTCTTTTCAAGAACATTTCCGCCTTTTTTTAAGTTTGCCAGTAAACTATTTACCAGGGAGACTTCATCGTGACCTTCGGACATAGTGACAGGGGGCCGTTCGCTTACTATATTAACTACTTTTGCAACAATAGTGGGGGAACCGTTTATTCCAATTTTCTCAGTTCCTAAACCAATGTCGTCAATTCCAAAAGTTGTTATATCAAGTCTGCGGGCTCTTATTGCTCCGCTTAGTGAAGGTTTGCGTGGAGGAATTCCTGTTGGGGTTAATGATATAACACAGGGTAAAGGCAGTTTCAACATTTGATAGCCACCTTCAATGATTCTTTTTGCAATTACTTTTCCGGTACCGTCAGCTTTAACACTTTCTACAAATGTGGCCTGGGGAATTCCGATATTTTCCGCTACCTGGGATGGGACATGTGCCGTATCTCCATCACTTGTTTGTCGCCCGGCTAAAATAATAAAAGGATCTCTGGACTCTTTTGTAAACCCAAGGTGTTTTAGCATTGTCGAAATTGCAAGGCCCGTGGCATAAGTATCGCTTCCTCCAAGCTTACGGTCCGATAAAAGGCAGGCTTCATCATAACCCATTGAAACAGCTGTTCTGAGTGCTGTCTCAAAAGATTTCGGACCCATGGAACAAACTATTAATTTTGCGTCGGGGTATTGTTTTTTTAGTTGTAAACCGGCCTCCAGACCAAACTGGCAATCAATATTAATTATTGACTTGGCTTTTGTCCGGTCCATTAACCCATCTTCGCCCATTCTCATTTCGCTAGGGAGGGGAACCTGTTTTATTAAACTTATAATTGTTAATGCCATTATACCAATCTTTCTTATTATTTACATATTTTGAAATTCAGGCCCGTTGCCACCATTGGGTACCACCCAGGTAATTCCTTTTCCGGGAGATTTTATGTCGCAGGTTTTGCAATGCATACAATTTTCGGCATGAATTCTAAGCTCTTTCTGACCTGCTTTATTTGTATGCAGCTCATATACCTCCGATGAGCAATAAAATTGTTCAGGTGCTCCATACTCTTCAATATTAACAGCATTGAAGTTCTCCTGGTCGTTGATATGAAGATGCACAACCTGCTGTTCATCGTGGTATACCCCCGAGTGATAAACATCAGTTGCTTTATCGAATGTCAGAACCTTGTCAAACTCAAGTTTCCCTTTAAAGCGCTCTTTAAAAGGTTTCTTTTTTAGTTCGCTTAATTTAAGGGTTGTCTGATTGTCGGCATGAGATCTCAGTCTGCCAAAGAAACCTGCACCTCCCGTTATTAATTGGGTTCCAAAATGTAATCCTCCAACGATTAGCCCTTTTGCGAATCCTTGTCTGAAATTTCTGACATGATATAATTCTTTGTGGATAGTACTGTTATTCATCAGGGCATCATATTGTTGCAGGCTTTTTTCCGAAGTATCATTATTTGACAAAGCATCGGCTGAGGTTTGTGCGGCTAACATACCGGATCTGATTGCCAGATGTACGCCTTTTAGGGCAGGCATTGCAACCAGTCCTGCACTATCGCCAACGATCAAAGCATTGTCGACAAACAATCTGGGTATTGCATAATGACCACCTTCAGGAAGAGTTTTAGCTCCGTATTCCACCATTTTACCACCCTTCAGAATCTTAGAAACAAATGGAGTTGTTTTCCATATCTGGAATGCATCATGAACATCGAAAGACGGATCCTGGTAATCAAGTCCGACAACAAGGCCAACAGCTACTTTATTATCATTTAAGCCATATATAAAACCTCCGCCAAACTCGTCATTGTCAAGAGGATATCCCATAGTGTGGTAAATCTGGCCCGCTTCAATATTACCTTCCGGCACTGTCCATAATTCCTTGCACCCCAAAGAGTAAACCTGCTCATTTCTATCCTTTGTGAGGTTAAACTTATTTATAAGCATTTTGGCCAGACTGCCACGGGTTCCTTCGGCGAAGATGGTAAGTCTGGCTTCAATCCGTGTGCCGGCCTGAAAATTCTCAAGTTGGTGTCCATGATGGTCCAGACCTGTATCCTTGGTTTTTGCACCTGCTACCTTTCCGTCTTTGTACAAAATCTCATCTACCGCGAAACCAGTATATATCTCTACTCCTTTCTCTTCTGCTTTAACAGCTAAATACCTGCAAATATTACCCAATGAAGCCGTGTAATTGCCATAATTACTCATATACGGCAAATGAAATGGCAGGGTGATGGCTCTTTTTTCAGTGAGGAATATCGTTCTGTCCTTTGTTACCCTGGCATTAAATGGAATTTCTGAGAAATCCACATCCGGTAAAAGTTCTTTAAAAACTGATGGCTTAATAATTGCCCCTGATAATATATGACTTCCGATTGAACGACCTTTCTCAATAAGTAAAATTCTGTCGGTTCTTCCTCTTTGTTTTAAAATATCAGCAAGATGAATTGAAGCAGCCAACCCGGAGGGACCACCCCCGATAATTAACACATCTGTTGATATTGTATCATTATTACTCATTATATGACCTCCGGATTTTAAATTTTTCTATGTTCAACTATTAATTAAACAATGATACCTATAAATAGTTCTTACTGACATTTAGGTTATCTTTAAATCAAAAATGCAAGTCGCAGAAAACATGGCCGGAATCAATATCCGAACACTAATAATATGTCTGATCATTCCTCTAACAGTCAACTGCATAGCATCCTGTAACAGTCATCCTGTTCCCGACAAAGGATCTGTTTCTTCAGGGATCTCAGATCTAACGGAAAAGAATGAGACCCCCGATGTAATGCAACCTGCTTATACCATGCTTGTATTACCTGAAAATCCGGTTCCCGGCGAGGCGTTCCGTATTTTTGCAACAGGAGGGGAAAAAATACTAAAAGCAAAGATAATAATAAACGGACCATCAGGTATCTTAGAATCCCTGAAAAGCAAAACAGGTGAAGAATTGCCGTGTTGGCGGATTGAGAATTATAATGGAAGTAGTGAAGGTAAATATAAGGTCGTCTTAACTGTTGATAAGAAAGTTGTTGGTAATCTTGAGTTTAATATTTCTCAGAGGGTGGCTGCTTCAACGTCAGGAGTGGTTTGGAAAACTGTTCGTGGATGGAATAGCAGTATGGAGGCAATATATTCAGCCTGGGTAAACGCTTTGTTTTATGACTCTGACGAGGAATCTTCCTGGCCGGCACTCCATGAAGTGACTCAAAATCAGGATCGGAATTTTCTCTATAACTATCTCTCCCTGGGTGAAGATAACCCAAAAGGTACAAACAGGCTGATCATGCAACCTGACTGTGCCGATAATCCTTTTTACCTGAGAGCGTATTTTGCATGGAAACTGGGTCTCCCGTTTGGGTACCACGTTTGCGACAGGGGCAGTCTTGTTCATAATCCCAAACCAGGCAAATGGATAACTAATGAAATATCCAGTTCGAAATCCCAACCGGTACTTGCCGTCAATTCCTTTCTGAGGATGGTTATGAACGGCGTTCATTCCGGTACGGCCCGGACTGCATTGGATGACGAAAATTCCGATTATTACCCCGTTTCTCTTGAACGCGGGAACCTGGGGCCCGGCATTGTTTTTGCTGATCCTTACGGACATACGCTGATCATCGTAGGATGGAAAGCGCAAACCAATGACCATCCGGGACTACTTCTCGCTGTAGATGCCCAACCCGATGGTACTGTAGCAATCAAACGCTTCTGGAAAGGAAATTTTCTGTTTAATACCTCCGGAGTGGTAGGCGAGCCGGGATTTAAAGCATTTCGTCCTATTGCGACAAATAATGGTGTCCTATCCCCGATGAAAAACAAGGAATTAACAGTATCTGCAGGGTTTGTCCCCTATTCGCTTCAGCAGAGGAAAATGAAAGATAATGTTTTCTATCACATTATGGACAGATTAATCAACCCTAAGCCGCTTGATCCTGAAACTGCATTACTTGACCTTATAAATGCACTTTATCAACAACTGTTGGTACGAGTTAATTCAGTCGCGAACGGAGAAGCTTATCTCAAATCAAATCCCGGAACTGTGATTCCAATGCCTTCAAATGCTAATGGTATTTTTCAGGCCGGTGGTCAATGGGAAAACTTTTCAACTCCTAACCGTGATCTGAGGCTGTTAATCGCAATGGATGCAGTACTCGATTTCCCTGACCTGGTTGTCCGGTCGCCGGAAGATTTTAATTTGTCGCGAGCCGGCACTCCGGAGCAGGTTAAGAAAAAACTTCAGACTATACTTGAACAGAAGGGTTCTGAACTTTCGATTAGCTACACCCGCACAAATGGTTTTAACCAAAAACTGACTATTGGTGAAATACTTAAAAGAAAAGATGCCTTTGAGATAGCCTACAATCCGAATGATGGCATCGAGGTCCGCTGGGGTGCACAGGAAAACAGCGATGAAAGATCCACATGTCGTCGTCACTGCTCACCAAAACAGCTTGAAACTATGCGTACGGTTCGTTCGTGGTTTCATAAGAGGATGCATCCGCCAACCTAACCTTCCTTATTTTTTGAATTTTTCCATTTCAGGAAATAATAAACCGGGATGCCTGAAAAAATGAGGATCATGCCTATCGCTGCTTCACGGGGCCTGGTGATAATTGTATTGAAAAACAGGCTGATACAAAACAGGATAAATATGGCCGGCACGACAGGATATCCCCAAACTTTGTAGGGTCTATGCACATCCGGCAGCCTGCGCCTTAAAATAAATACACCAAGTGTAGTTGCTCCATAAAATATAAAAACCGCAAAAATAATCATGTCGGTCAACTGATCGAAGGTCCCTGACAATACAAGAACCGATGCCCATATTCCCTGCCATAAAAGCGAGTTGGATGGAACATTGGCATTATTTATCTTCGCAACCTGTGAGAAGAAAAGCTTTTCACGGGCCATGGCATAATAGGGACGGGCTCCTGTTAGGATACTGGCATTGGTGCAACCGAGGGTGGTAGCAAGTATTAACAATGAGATAAATATCACACCTCCTGTTCCCCAGAACGTCCTTACTGCCTCAACTGCCGCAATCTGATTTCCTGCCTCATGAATGTGCATAAGCTGTGGAATTGATAAAAGAGCCAGGTAAGTCACATTAACCAGCAGATAGATGAATATCACAATAAAAACTCCGGTTACTATTCCTTTTGGGATGTTTTTCGTAGGGTCCTTTACCTCACCTCCGATAAAACCGACTGAAACCCATCCCTGGTAAGCCCAGAAGGCGGCAAGCATAGCAGTATAAAAAGAAGATATTGTTACAGTTCCGGCAGTCAGATCTTTTAAGTTCAAAAAATTTACCGGTCTGGTTGAAATGCTTCCCAAACCAAAGATGACAATAGTAAGAAGGCCCGTGAATACCAGCACCATGATAGCTTTACTTAGGCCGGCTCCGCTTTTCAATCCGGAGATGTTCAGACCTGTTAAAATTAAAATAAGCAGAATTGCGGTCAGTTTGACTCCAAAATCCTGGAATGGGAAGAATACTCCCCCTATTGTAAAATGTTGGAGGGAGCTGAAAATCTCCGGAATTGGGATGATACTATTAAGTGATTGCGCAAACACGTAGGCAAGGGAAGAGATTGTTGCGGTCTGAATTACAGTAAAAAGGGACCATCCATACATAAATGCAAAGAAACGGTTATAAATCTTTTTTAAGTAAACAAATTCTCCACCGGTATCCGCGAGTAATCCTGCAACTTCCGCATTACTTAACGCACCAAACAGAGTGATAATTCCTCCCACTATCCAGGCTATAAGTATCCAGATTGAAGAATGAAGCTCGGAAGCCATAGGAGCAATTTTTTTATATACTCCTGATCCAATGATATTTGCAATTACAAAAATAATAACATATCCTAAGCCGAGCGTCCTGACCAAATTTCTCTTATTCCCCATAGTTAAGAATTAGAAATAAATGAAGAGCTAAATTAAGAAATAAATAACGACTCCTGACTTGTCTCCGGTATACCATTTAGTATTTGTTGAACAATCCAGGCAACTATCTATTTTAGCACAAATTCGTATGCACAAGACCCAATGAAGGCAGCACCGAATGTTTATAAAAATGTTTTACTTGAAAATGATCAGGTGAGAGTGATTCAGATTGAATTTGCTCCTGGCGAAACAGCAGTGTGGCATCTCTCTTTCGAAATTCATACAGGCGATCCAATGGAGTTTTTTTGCCCGCTTTGCAATGCTTCACTAATTTCAGATATTCACAAAAACCTTGCACATGTTATATTACATGATGAATCAGGAAGGAACCACGATGTATACTTTTCTCAGATAGTAGGCGAATTCAGTACTTTCGAAACAGATGGAGAATCTGTACATGCTGAAGGGGCAGACGCAGGAAGATATACTTATTTCAAAATCGGCGATAAATTCAGGAAATATTTTTAGTCGTTAAAACTACCGGCTGTACTATTTCTGATAATTTCCGGTTCGGGATTTATTTCACCTTACCGGTTCAATTGCTATCTACGCAAATTAAAGGTTCGTTCTGAAAATTATTTTTATTTGCCAGAACTAAAGATTTGTCAGATTACACTAAATCACGAACTTGGTTTTTATTTAACTTCACGAATTCTAATATTTTTAATTCTAAAAATTGAACCATGAAAACAAAATCAATCTTAATTATCAGTATCCTCTTAATTTTAGGTTCTTCATTTTCAGCTTATTCTCAAATAGTAGATTTTTCAGGCGAATGGAAATTAAATAAAGAAAAAACGGTTTTGGCAGATAACCAGTTGTTTCTATCAAAAATCACCATACAGGTTAAAGGTGACAGTTTACTTACTAACCGCTTATATGAAAACTCAGCCGGTGAAGAATATCCGTTTGATGAAAACCTTAGCCTTGATGGCAAAGAATCAAAAATTTCCATTTATGAAATGCCAAGGACTTCAAAAGCAACAAAAGTTGATGGTGATGGAACAATAATTATTGAATCTAAAACAATTTTTAATGGTCAGAATGGAGAAGACACACTTGAGGCAAAAGAGACTTGGAAGGTTGACAATACAGGAAATGTGTTAACACTGGTATTCAATAACAAAATGTCCGGTACTGAAACGCCCGGAACAAATTATTATGATAAAGTAAAATAGATTGAAAAAAGGAAGGCTGAGTTTTGAAACGCAGCCTTCCTTTTATACTTGTACAATTCCAGTGTCAATTAATTTTCAGGACTTGCTTTTCGACATTCCAACCATAGACAACTATCTCAGGCTTTTTACCATTTAGCTTAGCAACCGGGTAACTCACTGTTATAGTTGTAAATTCAGAAGGAGCAAGAGTAAAATAATTAGCTGTCCAGTAACTTGGCAGCACTTCTTCCCCATCAACCATTAACTGGGTACGGACGAAAAAAGCAATCTTATTTGTCGAATTTGTAATCTGAATTGTCAGGCTCTTTTCTGATTTTCCATTCCCTGTAGTAATAACTTTAACATCAACTTTGGTTTTTGGCATCTCATTCAGAGATTTGTAATCTCCGTCATTCGACAGCCAGTAAACATTATGAGAGATAACTTTCCCCACATTGTTTTTTAAATTCAGAACAACAAAATGCACTCCTTTAATATTTGCCAAAGCAGCTGCCAGAGAGGATGTCTCCTTTACTTCTGTTGCTGAAAGGTTTATGTTCTTTTCTTCATGAAATAAAGATTTTGAATCAAGACCAAAAAGATCAATCTCTGCCACCAGACCTGATGCCTTTTCGTAAGTCCTGTTGATGGCCAGAACCTTTAAATCTATTGGATTAAGCTGAATATGAACTGGTTCACAGGCATTTTGCATAAAATAATATCCGGCATTTGGCATCAGATACCAGTCATAAACCTGCCAGACCACACTTGGAAAAGCAGCATTCAGTTTCCATAGCATTACACCACCTATATCGTTTAGCTTATGTCCTGCGGCCTCGAAAATCCCCTGGTATCCTATTGCATTCATAAGCTGCATTTTATCGCAGAAGTTCTCCATACTTGAAGGTTCACCGTATCTCTTAACCATCTCCTTATAATAAAGATCCCATCTTCCGTTTCCTGTAGCTGCATCATGATAGCCCCAGGTATTATTTAATGGAAAAGGCAAAGTCTTATCCACAACCAGGTCAGGAATTATTTTTGGCATAATATTATAAGGAGGCTGAGACGGGATTCCTGTTTCATCTTTAAATACCCAATCATTTCCTGCAATAGCTTTAGAATAGTACACTTTCGGATCCTGCCATGTATACGGTCCTCCACTGTAAACTCCTGACGGCAGATTATCCGGCCATGCACCCTGCCATCCGGCCGGCAATTTTGCAAATCCGGAGGAACTTGGAATATATGGCCTTGTACCATCAAGAGTTATAATACTTTCTCTCATAACATCATAAAGTTCTTTCCGTGCATGACCTTCATTGCCCCCGGTCCATACCAGCAAACTCGGATGATTACGGATACGAAGAATCGTACTTTTTACATTTTTTATAAAGACATTGCCTTCAAGGGGCCAGTCGGGCGACCCTTTAAATTCACCTTGTGTATCGCCTGTTATCCAGAAGTCTGACCACACCAGTAAGCCATATCTGTCGGCAGCCTCAAAAAACTCATCACACGGAGTATCGCCACCTCCCCATATTCTTACCAGGTTTATATTTGAGTTCATACAGAGATGCATCTCATAATCGTACCTGAGCGAATCGCGGTTTAGCATCATATCAGGAACCCATGCTCCTCCTGTTAAGTGAATCCGTCTTTCATTTACATAAAAGTCACGGCGGTATGAGCCATTAACGTTTACTGCTCTTGTGCTTACGGTGCGTATACCAAAAACAAAGGAAGTATCATCAGAAATCCCTGAGCTATTAGCGTACTGAAGTCTGATACGATACAGATTTGGTTTACCATAACCATTTGGCCACCATAAAGCCGGATTTGAGATATTGAGTTCTTTTGTATTCTCGCCGTTCAGATCGACAATAGAGGGGGTATTCCTTGTTACCGAAACATTCTTGGTGAATTGAAGAAGTTTTCCCTTAAAATTTTCAGGAGTTATAGTTACGGTTAATTTTCCGTTTTCGTCTATATTATTATGATTCTGCAATTTAAAATTCAGAGATATTTTTGCAATGGTTGTATCAGGTAATTTCGGGAGTGATGTTACAATTTTCGGATCAGCAATTGTCACACTTCCTGAAGTCCTGAGATATACCGGCAACCAGATGCCTATATTCCGATCCCTTACAGGAGGCATCCAGTCCCAGCCTACAGAACAAAGCATTGTAACATTCTTTCCAATATCGCCTGTAGGACCTCCATTCGCAAAAAAATCGCCAAAGGCTTTCAGTTGTTCAGTGGCCGGTAATCCCGGATAATCAAGAGGATAGATTTTTACGGCAAGTACATTTTCAGAACCGGCTTTGATCTGTTTACTCACATCGAAACTGTATTCAGCAAACATACCGGCCATCACTGTTGAATCACTTATCTGCTTCCCGTTAAGCCATAGTGCTGCACGATAGTTTATTCCTTTAAATATCAGTTGAAAACATCGTCCCTGATCATTTGCCGGTACCTGAAATGTTGTACGATACCAGTATGGCTTTTTCCATGGATTAGGGTTATTAGGAAGATGGCTGAATTGTTCCAGGTTGTACTTTTTATTGAATTCATCAGATGCATCGGGAATCAGCATATTGTTTAATCCTGAATATGGATCAGGATAAATTCCATTGGCTACCAGGCCAGTAAGAACCGTTGAAGGGACTTTTACCGGAAACCAGTATACTTTCGACTGGTACTCTGCTGAAGATATCTCCTCGCCTGAAGAATGAATTAAGGCAGATGACTGCAATTCAAAATGAGTAAGTTTAATCTGCTTTACAGAACCGGCCTGAGAAAATCCCGGGACAGATAAACCAAAAAAGCTTATCAGCACAGCTGCAATTGGAACCAAATGTTTTTTCATCAGTGATTGATTTATTAAGTTATGTAATATTTTCTGTCTCCCGGCAGATCTTATATGCGTTATCTGAGAATTATCATCAATGACTTCCTGCCATGGGAATATTTAACTATATATATCCCTGCCGGAAGCGCTGAAAGATCTTCTTCAACAGTAAAGCTCCCTGTTTTTGATATCAGATCTGTATAAACTTTTTCACCATTGCCATTAAATATGTCAATCCGCGTAGGATAAGTCGTTATGTTCAGGAACTGCAAATAAACTTTACCTTCTGTAGGATTAGGATATATTTTCAATTCTTCAGCCATGGATAGATCTTTATTCATAGTGGTACTCTGAAGAATATTTATCATCCATTTTTTGATTTTATGCCCATCGGTTGCAACAAGGTCATACGCGACAGGAATTGTAAAATCAACAGAATTAAAGTCACTGAACTGTTCCTGCTTTCCAATCCATGCCCGGGCACCATCTGATAAGTTAAATGACGCTTTCAACTCATTCAAAGGAAGATCTTTACTAACCTTTATAAATATTTTATTACCTGCGGTATCAATTGTTGCAGGTTCAATCTGACCAGGAATGCTATAAGACAGGAAATTAGCACAATTCTGTACCTTCTCTACTGTTACAACCCATAAACGGGAAGAACTACCATCCTCAGCAATGATCTTATACTCTACACTGTTGCAAAGGTTGTGAGTCGCGTTATCATTGAACTGCTGATGGTCACCAATCCATGCAGTTGCACCGGCTGATAATTCAAAATGAACAGGTAGGTGGTACAAATCAACTTCCTCACCAACTCTTATCAGGATTGTCTTTAATGCAGGGTTAATAACAACTGATTTCGTCAACCCCGGAATAATAAAAGATTTAAAATCGCATGAGTCATTCTTTGCGTTAAGTACTTTAATTAACCATTCTTTATGAATTTCACGGTTTTCAGCATACACCACGTAATGCAATGGATCACAGAAATTATTGGATGTAATGCCGTTTTGCTGCATTTTACCTGCAACTTTGGCGTACGCACCGGACGAAAGTTTAAAGTATGCAACCAGTAACGACCTGTCAGTTTTATATGGCATTTCAACCTTAACCAAGGAAGTTGCCGCGTCAACAATTGAGCTTTTCTGTCCTTTAAAAGAAAATGATTCTATATCGGCAATCACTGATGCTTTATGCCAGTGAATTGGATGAAGAAGTAGTATGACCCTGTCTCCGGGATTCAACTGGGTCAGATTAAGCATACCTATGTTCCAGCGGACTCCGTTTGTGATTGTTGCATCTGAAAAGTATTTGTTATTATTAATAAAATATGCTTCATATTCCAGGCTGAAATCGCTTAACTTTCCCTTTTTCATAGGCGCCATAGTTCCGTTAATAGGCAGCGTCACATTATTAACAAACTGACCCACAACAGGGTATGTACATTCCTCAAAAAAATAATAATTCAGATATTTATAGGTATAACAATAATTTGAGCCATGTGAGGCAGTACCATATATATTGATACCATTTGATCTGAGCCATGCCAGTTCATTATGAAGGAAAGCAACAGGGTCAATATTATAGACCGCCTGTAACGTAACCAGATCATTGTGCCATCCTATCTCAAATTTTCTATCATTCTGCATCGACTTCAGAACCGGTAATATATCTGGTGTATGAATTGCCATATTAGTGGGATTGGCCAGATAGTATGGAGCAGTATGCAAAATAAAATAAGTAGCCCTGATACCAAGCTTACTTTCGGTTTCAGAAAACTTATAAGCTACAGAAAGGTCGTTGTCAACATCATGTCTTAATCCGATTATGATTTTATTTGAGTTAAAGGTTTTCCTGAACTCATTTATCGGAAGAACGATATATTTGGTTGTATCGGAGATCTTTGTCAGAAAAGCAGAGTATTTTTCCCAGGTAAAATTAGTATCCGGCAATTCAACAGCTACGACATTTTTTTTTCTTATTCCATGAGTTGTATCCTGCTTAAAAACATTTTCATATATACCTGATTTCAATCCTGATTCGCTTTTTTTCTGGCTACAAAGCTGAAGACTTGAACTGAAGTAAATAATAAATAACCACAGGATTAAGTGCAGGCGTCCGTTCTTAAATAGAATCAT
Source organism: Bacteroidales bacterium (assembly GCA_025358455.1). Classification (GTDB taxonomy): domain Bacteria; phylum Bacteroidota; class Bacteroidia; order Bacteroidales; family VadinHA17; genus LD21. The sequence continues at coordinate 30,737 of JANYJP010000048.1, read as the reverse complement.
AATCTCTTTTACAATAATGATTTCAGTGAAATTTTATCCGTAAAGATAATATCGAATACTATTTAAGAAACTTTTTTATATTATATAATTTATTCAGAGCTTCAACCGGTGTAAGGTTATCAATATCAAGCTCAAGGATTTCATCCCTGATTTGTTTCAGCACCGGATCATCTAACTGAAAGATACTAAGTTGCATTCCTTCGCGGTGACCTGCTATATCGGCAATAGGTTTTGAAAGTTCCTTTTTATCATGGCTTTGCTCCAGCTCTTTAAGTATTTCATCAGCACGGCTGACAACACTTCTGGGCATACCTGCCATTCTGGCCACATGAATTCCAAAGCTATGTTCGCTGCCACCCCGTTTTAGTTTACGAAGAAAAATAACCTTGTTATTTAGTTCTTTTATTGATACACTATAGTTCTTAACACGTGAGAATGAATTCTCCATTTCATTCAGTTCATGATAGTGAGTGGCAAACAAAGTCTTAGCCCGGAGTTTATTTTCATGAAGATACTCAACCATGGCCCAGGCAATTGAAATGCCGTCATAAGTACTTGTACCTCTTCCGATCTCATCGAGCAATACGAGACTGCGGTCAGAGAGGTTGTTAAGTATACTGGCAGTTTCGTTCATCTCAACCATAAAAGTAGATTCACCAAGACTGATATTATCCGATGCCCCAACTCTTGTAAAAATCTTATCAACCATTCCTATATTTGCCATTTTTGCGGGGACGAAACAGCCAGTCTGAGCCATCAACACGATAAGTGCTGTCTGTCGCAGCAGCGCTGATTTACCTGACATGTTCGGACCAGTAAGAATTATGATCTGCTGATCTTCAGTATCGAGCACCAGATCATTCGGCACATAAAACTCACCTACAGGCAATTGATTTTCTATAACAGGATGACGTCCTTCTTTTATCTCAAGTACTCTTGAATCATTAAGTGCGGGCCTAACGTAATTGTTCTCGGCTGCAATCACTGCAAATGATTGCAGACAATCAAGCCTTGCCACCAGGGAGGCGTTTAATTGTATAGGAGGTATAAATTCCAGAATAGCAAAAACAAGATCTGTAAAAAGCTTTGTTTCAAGGGTTATTATCTTTTCTTCGGCACCAAGAATTTTACTCTCATATTCCTTAAGTTCTTCAGTAATATAACGCTCCGCACTTACAAGGGTTTGTTTTCTTATCCATTCAGGCGGCACCTTGTCTTTATGTGTGTTTCTCACTTCAATATAGTAACCGAATACATTATTGAAACTGACCTTAAGCGATGTTATACCTGTACGTTCACTCTCTCTTGACTGCAATTCAGTTAGATAATCCTTGCCGCTATATAATATTGTCCGTAATTCATCCAGCTCCTCTGATACGCCCTTTGCAATTGCATTTCCCTTGTTAAGTTGTATGGGGGAATCGTTGTTCAATTCTCTGTCAATCCGGTCAGATATTGATTTACAGGGATTTAACTGCTCCCCAATTTTAACAAGAGGAAGACAACCGCTGCTATTACACAGTTCGCGAAGTGGTCCCAGAGACTGCAGTGCTCTTTTAAGCTGAACTACCTCACGGGGATTTATCCTGTTTACCGCAACTTTTGAAGTAAGCCTTTCAAGATCACCAATGTTACGGATCAGGTTAGTTATTTCATCCTTTGAGTTTATGTTCTCAACAAAATACTGAACTACATCAAGCCTTTCGTTTACAGGTTGAATATCTTTCAATGGAAGAGAAAGCCATCTCTTTAAAAGTCGGCCTCCCATAGGTGAAATAGTCCGGTCCATTACTTCAATTAAAGTCATGGCACCCTCATATGGAGAATGGAATATCTCAAGGTTTTTAATAGTAAATTTATCGAGCCACACATACCTGTTTTCTTCAATCCGCGACAAGCTGGTAATATGACCAAGCTGTTCGTGCTGGGTAATATCAAGGTAATAAAGAATAGCACCGGCTGCAATAACTCCAAAAGAGAGATTATGTACTCCGAATCCTTTAAGTGAACTTGTTTCAAATTGTTTAAGCAAACGGTCGTTTGCTGCTTCCTGGGTAAAAATCCAATCGTCTAATTTAAATGTATAGAATTTTGTTCCGAAAGACTCCTGGAAAAGATCTTTCTTTCCCTTTTCAAATAAAACCTCTTTTGGCTGAAAATTATTCAACATCTGATCTACATAATCCGTGGTGCCTTCGGATGTAAGGAACTCACCTGTTGATATATCGAGGAATGCAACCCCTGCTATCTTTTTATCAATATGTACTGCAGCAAGAAAATTATTCTCTTTATGATTCAGAACATTTTCATTAAGCGAAACGCCAGGAGTAACAAGCTCAATTATTCCTCTTTTAACGATATTCTTCGTGAGCCTGGGATCTTCAAGCTGTTCGCAAATCGCAACCCTCTGCCCTGCCCTTACAAGTCGCGGAAGGTATATATCAAGTGCATGATAAGGGAACCCGGCCAGCTCAACAAATGATGCAGATCCGTTTGCCCTGCGTGTAAGCGTAATTCCGAGTATCCCGGAAGTACGTATAGCATCTTCTCCAAATGTTTCATAGAAATCACCTACCCTGAAAAGAAGTATAGCATCAGGATGTTTTGTCTTGATGTTGTAATACTGTTTCATCAAGGGTGTTTCTACATACTTATGAATTTCTGACATTGGATAAATTAACGAATTATTGATTAATTTTTAAGCAGCTTGATCTTAACAAAGATACACTCCCTGAAATATTAATAGAAGTCTTTTTGAATTATATTATTTCCATGAAAATTAAAAGTTAATAAAAGTCATGCATTATGTTGACGAGTTCATTTAACTTGCTGTGATTTTTAGACTGAAACATATGAATAGAGTACTGATACTTGGAGCCGGACTGGTGGTCAAACCTATGGTTGAATATCTTCTTGAAAACAAGATAAGCCTTCTGATAGCATCTCCTATGAAAGATCGTGCCGATGCTATGATCAATGGGAACCCTCTCGGTTCCTCGATCGACTGGTCAATGGATGATCCGGCAACTCTTGAAAAACTTGTATCTGAAAACGATATAACAGTCAGTCTTCTTCCCTACCGGTATCATGCTGATGTGGCGAAAGTTTGTTTGCGTCATGGAAAATCGCTTGTTACCACTTCGTATGTACAGAAGGAGATGCTTGAACTTGATGAGGCTGCTAAACAAAGCGGCGTACTTTTCCTTAATGAGATTGGTCTTGACCCCGGAATAGATCATATGTCGGCAATGAGGATCATCGATCATATTCACAACCAGGGTGGGGATGTTGAGGAATTTTATTCACTTTGCGGTGCTTTGCCTGCCCCGGAGGCTGCTGATAATCCACTGAAGTATAAATTCTCATGGAGCCCTAAAGGAGTAGTTCTTGCAAGCAGAAACAGTGCACTTTACCTTAAGAAAGGGAAGAAGATATTTATTGAACCGGCAGATCTTTTTAAGGACAGGTTCACTTATAATTTCCCATCCATTGGTGATCTTGATATCTACCCGAACAGAGATTCAATAAGTTATATGAACATATACGGGATACCTGAAACAAAAACCATGTACCGGGGAACCTTCAGGTACAAAGGTTGGTGTGAAGCTCTTGATGCCATGAAGGCTCTTAATATGCTCGACGATTCCGTAAAGGATTATCATGGAATGAGCTATGCTGAGTTCCTTGCAGAAATGGGTAAAACGGAAGGACCCGACCTCAAGAAAAAAATAGCCCGGAAGCTAAGAGTTTCTGAGACCTCCGCGGCAATTTTATCTTTAGAATTCCTGGGTTTTTTCAGCAATGAAAAACTCCAGTATTTTGAAACAACACCATTTGAGATTACATCTGACAGGATGATCAAAAAGATGTTGTTATCCGATGACGAACGCGATATGGTCATTCTGCAGCATGTTTTTCTCGCTGCTTACCCTGATGGAAAACGGGAGGTTATAAAGTCATCAATGCTCGATTTCGGATCTCCTTCTACCAATACATCCATAGCAAGAACAGTGGCACTCCCGGCAGCAATCGCGGTCAGAATGATTCTTGAAAAGAAAATTGAAATCACCGGTGTTCAAAGACCCGTTTTGCCACAGATATACAACCCGGTTCTGAATGAGCTGAAATCCCGAGGCATCGAAATGAAGGAGGAATACGGTTTGGCAGAGAGCGAGATGATTGGTTGACCTCCGAAACCTTATTATTTTGGGGGGGGCAAAAAATACGGGGAACAAATCAAATCAGAATTTCAGATAATAATCTTTAGTAAGATTGATATACTCTTCTGTGAAATCATGCCTTTCACCATGTTCTATAGTAAGAAACTTCTCAGTTGGTTTCAGTCTTTGATTACTGAATGCAAGGATTAATCTTTTTATATTAGATGTTGGCAAAGGTCTTATTTTCAAAATGCTGTTGCAATACAACCCGTACTTCCGGGCATCAGCAATAAACACATTACCTTCAACATATGGCAGTATCAACTGAAGCCTGCCATTGTTTTCCAATAGTCGCGACACACCGGTAAGTAACTCATCGGAAGATAATGAATCATTATGTCTGGCAAGCGATTTACGAGGATCGGGATTTTTCAGAGAATCGTTGAAATAGGGTGGATTTGTAATAACAAGGTCGAATTTTTCAGATCCGGGAAAATAATTCTGAAGGTCAGTATTTATTACCAATATTCTTCTGTTCCATCTGCAACGGCTTACATTATCAGAGGCTTGTTTAAATGATTCTTCATCCGGTTCAATCGACACAATCTGTGAGTCACTTCTCTGAGCAAGCATAATTGAAATCAACCCTGTTCCGGTTCCAATATCAAGGATTCTCTTTACATTAGAAACTTCGGCTATTGCTCCAAGTAGCACTCCATCTGTTCCGACTTTAAAGGATGACTTATCCTGAAATATTGTAAACTCTTTAAAACTGAAGTATTTATTGGGCACTGTCAGGACCTTTCATTTAGTTAAATAACGGAAACCATAAAAGGTGAACATTCCTTTTCAAAGACCTGACACTCCTTTCTCTGTTGACATTACCATTTTAAGGTTCAACCTTACTCCGATTTCCAATACATCTACAAGGTCCTGCACACTTAAATCTTTTGCCATCCTAAGAATTATTGTCGGACCTTCAATGCCTTTGGTCTGGTTAACGAGTTCTCGTTCCAGTTGGTCAGTTTGTATTTCCATCTGATTGATAAAATATTTTTTATCGGATGTTATAGTAAGGTTAATTTGCTGTTTATTAATGTTTTGAGCCGATTTAGATGTTGGAAGCAGGACTTTAATTACATTTGGATTGGCCAATGTTGAGACAATCAGAAAGAACAACAACAGAAAAAACATAATATCGTTTAAAGATGAGGTACTAACCTCAGGTTTAAAATGTTTAGTTCTTCTTATATTCATTTTATTCGCTTTTTGGGTCGTCCGGAACCTTCATAATTGATCAGGATCAACAATGAAGGTTTTATAACACTTTTAGAACCTTAATGAGTGATTCCTGAAGATTAATTGTATACCTGTCTATCATCATTTGTAAGAAATGGTAGGCAGAATAAGCTAACACTCCAACGATTAACCCTGAGCCGCTACAAATCATCTTTTGGTATAATCCTCCTGCAATAATTCCAATGCTTATATTGTCAGCAAGGGAAATGTTATAAAATATTTTAATTACTCCGACAATAGTACCGATAAATCCAAGCATAGGGGCTATGCCGGCAATAATACCCAGGTAGCCGGTGTCTTTTTCCATCTTTGTGATCTCAAGATTTGTAGATGACTCCATAAAACTTTCAATCTCTGTTAAAGGACTTCCGGCTTTTTCCAGACCACTTTCCAGTATCCTGCCTACAGCTCCCGGATTTGCTTGTGCAAGGATCAGGGCTTTTTCAGGCTTTCCGTTCTTTAAATCCTCAACAACAGCATTTAAAAGCCCGGCATCAATAGCTGATGCTTTTTTAATGTATAAATACCTTTCAATAAACAGATAAACACTAAAAAATGATAACAGGACAATCGGAATCATAATAATTCCACCTTTCATAATCAATCCCATCCATGACGTAACCGCACCAGATGTCCCCGATGTAACCGGTTCTACCAGACTTAGTACTGAAATCATATGCATAATATTATTGATTTATAACGCAAAAATATACCAATTGATTGCTTAGATACCCTTGAAAACACCTAACCCGAACAGAGCAAAGTCATATTTCACAGGATCAGCCGGATCGAACTCCTTTAGAACCGTTGTAAGCTCTTCAACTGCTTTCCAGTCATTCACTTTCCTTGTCAGTAAACCAAGAGTACGTGCAGTATTGGCCGAATGAAGATCTAAAGGGATTAACAGCATTGACGGATCAATCTTACTCCACATTCCGAAATCAACACCATATTCATCTTTACGGACCATCCACCTGAGGAACATATTCAATCTTTTTCCTGCAGCGCCTCCCCTGACATCAGCAAAATGTTTTTCAGTTCTTGATGCATGCGGAAGATTAAAAAAGACTGAACGAAGATGTGATAAACCCTCTTTCATTGATCCTCCTGAATTGATACCACATAAAAGCACATCCTCCATACTCTCATTTACCGAATATATTTGCCTGAGGCTCTTAACGAAGTAAGTACAATCTATTCCGTTAAAAGTCCTGTGAACAAACCCTGAAAGTCTTGAAATCTCATATTCTGTTGCAGACATTACAAATTCATATGGCGCATTATCCATTCTTTCAAGCATCATATTACTGCTTCTCAGAATCAGATCCCTTCTTCCCCATGAGATAGCGGCTGTCATGAAACCTGATATTTCTCTGTCGCGGCGACCTATAAAACGATGAGGTATCGAGATTGGGTCACAAACAATAAAAGCCGGATTATTATACTGAAGAAATTTTTCTTCGAGAAATTCTTTAATCTGGCTGGCAGGGATGCCATTATATGATATCTTATGGCTCATTTACAATTTGTCCGTCTTTAATTTGAAGGATCCTGTCCGACATAGCGGCAAGCTGACGATCATGAGTTACAATTATGATGGTTTGACCAAAGGTATCGCGAAGTTTAAAGAAAAGTTTATGGAGCTCATTTTTATTCTCAGTATCAAGATTGCCGGATGGCTCATCTGCAAGAATTACAGAAGGATTATTAACCAGAGCCCTGGCAACAGCCACGCGTTGTTGTTCACCTCCGCTTAGCTCGGAAGGTTTATGGTCAAGTCGTTCGGAAAGATTCAAAAAACAAAGGAGTTCAGTTGCTCTTTTTTCGGCTTCAATCTTATTTTTGCCAGCTATATATGCTGGTATACATACATTTTCAAGGGCTGTAAATTCAGGAAGTAACTGATGAAACTGAAACACAAAGCCTATATTACTATTTCTGAAAGCAGCAAGGGATTTCCCTTTAAGACGGCTTATATCCGATCCGTTATAAAAAATTGAACCGTTATCGGGTCTGTCGAGTGTTCCGATTATCTGAAGAAGAGTTGTTTTTCCGGCTCCGCTGGCTCCGACAATTGAGACCACCTCCCTGTCTTCGATGCTGATGTCGATCCCTTTAAGGACTTTAAGTTCCCCGTAAGCTTTAGTAATGCCGGTTGTTCTGATCATCTACCTATATGATATACTCATCAGATGATACATCAGTATTTTTCTGACTATTATCCTTAACCTCATTTGAATTTTCAGGGGTTTTGTTATTATTCTCCTTTGAATCCTGCCTTAGGTTCTGATTAACCTCAGTTACGTCATTATTAAAACTACTGGTCGCCTCATTCACTTCCTGCCGCACTGATGATGTTACATCCTTCATATCATTTTTGACAGATTCATTAATCTCATTCACATCATTCGTCAGTTTGTCTTTAAGATTTGTAACATCAGTTTTGATTGAATCCGTAACATCATTTAGATCTCTTCTGAATTCCTGGGTATTTGTCTCCAGTTCCCTCCTTATATCATCAGTTGCTTTTTTAAAATCGCGCATACCCTTACCAAGCGTTCTTGCCATTTCGGGTAACTTTTCAGCCCCGAACAGAAGAAGAAAAACAATGACGATAACAAATATTTCCTGTCCGCTCATACTAAATTAAAACTCTAATGATTGTTCCTTCATTTAAACCAGGCAAAGTTAGAAAAGTTTACTGATATTCATAGAAATTATACTTTCCGGGAAAATAAAAGAAGAATGCCCTTTTGAGGCATCCTTCTTTTATATTATGGGATATTAAACCTAAGCTTTAACCTTAATCTCTTCTGTCACATGCTGTTTTTTAGATGTGTCGTACATCAAAGCAGTTGCAATAAACACAGATGAATATACACCAGTACCGATTCCGACAAGAAGTGCAAACATGAATCCGCGAATTACTGCGCCACCAAATATGAACATTGCAACAATTGTAAGAATAACAGCAAATGTAGTGTTTATTGTTCTGCTCAGGGTCGAGTTTAATGCCATATTAAGTACCTCTTTAAATGGTCTTTTGCGGTACAAAGGAAGGAATTCCCTTACTCTGTCGAAGACTATAACGGTATCACTTACTGAAAATCCGATTACTGTCAGGATCGCCGCTATAAAAGACTGGTCAATTTCCATTGAAAAAGGCATATGTCCCCAAAACAAAGAATATACTCCGAGCACCAGAAGCACATCGTGGCCAAGTGATGCAACAGCACCGAATCCATACTGCCAGTAGCGATATCTCAGGAAAATATATAAGAAAATAAGTATAAGTGCAATTCCAACCGCGTAGAATGCGTTGATCTTGATATCAGCAGCCACAACCGGTCCAACAGTTTCAGAACTTTTCCTGTATTTAGTACGGAAAACTTCGCTGGTGACATCGGCAGGTAAAAAGGTTTTTAACCCATTGTATAATGTTACATCAACCGCATCATCCACACCTGTTTCGTTGATTCTATACTTTGTAGTGATTTTTACCTGATTTTGGTTTCCAAATGTAACCACCTGAGGAAGATCGCCGAATGCTACTGTAAGTTTGGCAGCAATATCCTCAGTAACAACAGGTTTGTCAAATGCTACAACAAATGAGCGTCCACCGGAAAAATCAATCCCGGGATTAAGCCCCCTGACAAATAATGAAACAATACCTGTTGTAATTATTAATCCGGAAACAATATAAAAATATTTTCTCATACCAATAAAATCTATTTTGGTATGTTTGAAAACATCGGCAGTCATTTTGATGGAGAAGTGAAGTTGTACATTTCTTTTCAAGAGAGCTTCATAAATAAGTCTCGTGATGAAAATTGATGCGAAAACTGATGTCATGATACCTATTACAAGAGTTGTTGCAAAGCTTTTTATAGGTCCTGATCCAAAAACATAAAGTACAATTCCGGTGAGGAGTGTCGTCATTTTTGAATCGATAATTGCAGGATAAGCACGTTTGTATCCATCAGCCAATGCAAGTTTTATTCCCTTGCCGTTTCTCAGCTCCTCCCTTGTGCGTTCAAATATCAGAATATTTGCATCAACGTCCATCCCCATTGTAAGAACAATACCCGCGATGCCGGGAAGCGATAATACCGCATTCAATGAAGCAAGTACACCGAACATCAGAAACAGGTTGGCAAAAAGAGCAATATCCGCAATCGTTCCGGCGCTTTTGCTGTAGTAGAAAATCATAAATCCGAGAACAAGAGCAAATGCGACAAAGAAGGAAATGAAACCTGAATTAATTGCTTCCTGGCCCAGTGTTGGTCCAACAATAGTATCTGAAATAATGTGAGCAGGAGCAGGCAATTTACCTGATTTAAGGATATTAGCAAGGTCGTCAGCTTCTTCAATTGTGAAATCGCCTGTAATTTCCGTACTACCTCCTGTGATCTCATTCTGAACCCTCGGATAAGAACGGACATATCCATCGAGAACAACTGCCAGACAACGTCCGATATTTTCGCGTGTCATCCTTGCCCAGGTCTTTGATCCTTCTGAATTCATTGACATATCAACTTTCACTTCTGATCCTGTAACACCTGATGAAGTTCTTGCTGATGTGATGGCATCTCCTCCAAGAGGCGGACGACCATCGCGGGTTGTAATTTTTATAGCATGAAGTTCAAATAATGATTTTGAAGGGTCATATTTATAAGGATTCTGGCTCCACATCATCCTGAGATCACGGGGAAAGATCGTCTTGATCTGATTCATTTTCAGAAGTTGATTAACCTTTGAAGTATCCTTCGCGCTCGCAAGACCTATCATACTTGATGGTAATGGTTGTCCATCTGAAGACACTCTTGGGTTAAGCAATCCAAACAAAGGATTCTGCGAAGCAAATTGTTCACGAGTGGTGGCTTCAGAAGTTTTAGTGGTATCCTTTCCGAGAAGATCCAGAAGAGACTGGTCTTTTTTTGTTGTGTCAGCCGCGGCACCTTTTTCTACTGTTTTAGGTACAGTGGTCTTTGTATTGGCCTTTTCAGTATTGGACTGAATTTCTTTTAACAGATTATTGGCCTGTGAAAGATAGGGAAGTATCTCACTATTCTCATAGGTTTCCCAGAATTCCAGGTTAGCTGTACCCTGAAGAAGTTCTCTTACACGTTTAGGATTAGTCTGTCCCGGAAGGTTAATTAAAATTCGGCCTTTGGTAGACATCTGTGTAATTTCAGGCTGAACGACTCCGAAGCGGTCGATCCTGGTTCCCAGAATATTAAACGCATTTTTAATTGCACCTGTAATTTCTCCATCGAGCACTTTAAGAACATCCGCATTTGTTGAATTAAAGTTTATCTTTTCTTTCAGATCAACAGTTCCGAATATTGAAGCAAGTTTTGCATTGGGATCTATTTCCTGGAAAGCTTTACCGAAAAGAGTCAGATAATCCGACTGACTCTGCTTTTGCAGTTCTTTTGCCCTGGCAAGCGCAGCATTAAATGTTTTATCGGGATTGAAGTTGGAAAGTGATTTCAGAATATCTTCAACAGATACTTCCAAAATTACACTCATCCCGCCTTTAAGGTCGAGACCAAGGTTCAGTTCTTTTCTCTGGCACTCCTTGAATGTATAACCCAGGAAACTCCATTTATCTTTTGGCAAAGTGGAAATTGAATCGAGGTATTGAGTTTCTTTTACCAAATCTCCCTTAGCATATGCTTTGGCTTCTTTATTTACTTTATATGTTGCGCCTGTAAATGAAAGCTGGTAAATAGATACCAACCCTAATGCAATGGCCAGAACGAGGATAGCTGCTTTATTCTGCATTTGTCTGTACTTTTGGGGTTATTTCGATAGTTTATTTCTTAATCTTCATTATTGAGGCGCAAAGATATTAAATTTTTGCAAAAACAATCTATAATAAATCATATGAAGGCTATTTCTTTGTGATCATTACCCCCTTTCAAAGAGGGTTCTATCGGAGTAGAGACGCACAAATTGTACTTCTCTACTTAAAAAAAATATATGACAATCAATTATTGAAGAAGCTTGTCATAATCAGTTTCAAGAGGTATTCTGTTTATAAAATCGAATAGTGTAAGACTGCGGAGGTTATAGAAATAGTTCCAATAATCCTGAAGTGACATTACATATGCTCTTTTGTTCTGGTCTTTTCTGCTATCGGCATCATTCAGATCAAGAACTGCAATCTTGCCAATTAAGAATCTCTGCTTTGTAACTTCATAACGTTTCATAGCAACAGTATCAGATTTTGCGGCAATTTCGACCTGGCTCTTCTGAAGATTAAATTGTGCAACATCAAGGAAAAGGTTCTGCTGGAAATCCAAATATGCCTGGTTTACAGTAACCTGTGTCAATTCCAAATTAGACTGAGCCATTTTATACCTTCCGCGGCCAAGCCCCCAATCAAGTATGGGCAGTGTAAATCCGACCCTGACCCTTTGCTGCTGGCTTGGCTTTTGATATGCAGGAATAAAATCGGTATTCTGCTGACGAAGACCCAGAGATGCCGTAAGTGACGCCGTCAGTCCTTTTGATGCTTTTGCCTGTGCAACACTGCTTTGAGCGTTGAGAAGACTGAGCTGTTGGTTCAGTATATCAGGATTGTTTGCCATGGCAAGGTCAAGTACCTCGCTCTCACTTACCTGAAGATCCGGAATGTTGATTGGTAAAATAAGCTCAAGTGTTACATTCTCATTATAGCCCAGAAATGATCTGAGTCTGATCTGTCTGTCGCGTAGGTTCATAACAGCCTGCTTTCTTGCCGTTTCAGCATTAAGCCATGAGAGCTGCATCTGCAAAAGTTCATCCTCGGCAATTGTTCCCAGCTGATATCTCCCTTTTGCAATCCTGTAAAGTGTGTCGGCATTCGAATAGTTCATCTCTGATATCTGCTTGTTTATCTGCGCCAGAGCCAGAGAAAAGAAGTTCTGAACAGCATTCGAATGAACACCCTCAATATTTGAAAGAAAAGTCTTTTTCGCGGCATTAAATCTAAGCGGTTCAGTTTTCTTCTGCCATTTTAAGGTATTATACTTTCTTATAGGCTGAGTTATCCCAATACTGATTGGCGAAGTAATATATTTTCGGGGATCTCTTGCATTGGCGGCAAAATCATTAAAAAGGGTTAAGTCGGATTGCAATGCTATAGTAGTTCCTGTCAATCCGATACTTTGAGTTAATGCCAAAGATCCAAGGTTGCTCATTGTATTGCTTGACACATAGTGATATGCACTATCAATGTAACTGTATTGTTTATCATAGGCTATACTATAATCAGGGGTAGTACCTGTGAGTGTGAGGGATGGCCTGAACTGAGCCTGGTAAGACCTGAACTGCCAGTAGCTGGAACGGTACCTGTGTTTAGCCATCAAAGCCTGCGGTGATTGCTCCTCAGAAATTTGAATAACTTCCTCGAATGTAAGTTTTTTAACTTCCTGTGCACAGATTTTATTAGCTGAAATAAACAGCACCGGGATAATGTAAAATATAAGTAATTTCTTCATTTTTAATAATTTATTCATATCTCAATGATTCGATAGGATCCCTTTCAGATGCTCTCTTGGCAGGTGAATAACCGAATATAACTCCTACTGCGGCAGAAACTCCGAAAGCAATAAAAACCGAGAAGAAGGAGACAATAGTCATTATCCCTGCTATCTGCTCTATAAGTTTTGCCATTATCACTCCGAAGAAAACTCCGATAAAACCTCCTGTAACACTAATCAATACTGCTTCTGCCAGAAATTGTACAACTATATCCATTTTCTTCGCACCAATTGCCATTCTTGTACCAATCTCCTTTATTCTTTCCATAACCGAGGCGAACATAATGTTCATAATGCCGATTCCTCCTACAATAAGCGAAATGCTGGCAATTGCCCCCAGTACAACATTAAAAATATCTTTTGTTCGTTGTTGTTGTTTAAGAAGTAATTCAGGTACTGTTATCTCGAAGTCTTTCACACCGCTATGTCTTCGTGTTAACATACGGCTGAGAATTTCAGTAGTTGGATTAAGCTGTTCAGTTTCAGCTACCTGTACCACAATCCGGTCGAGCTGGTTATAATTGGTCTCAACATCTGCTGAAGCATCAGAACCGCTTACTACAACCCTCGACATACCGCCTCCGCCACCACCGCCTCCGAAGAACTGAACTGAAGTGGCTTCTGAAACAAGTTTTGTATTAAGAAGCGCCCTGTTCTGATATCTTAAGAGCATTGTCTGAATAGGAATATAAATATTATCATTATAAACATTAACTCCCTTTTCTTCAAAGCCTGTCAGATTCACATTTGTTTTCTGAAGAACCCCGATAACTTTCAGCCATATCCCATTAAATTTGATATACTGACCAAGAGGGTCCACCTTACTAAAGAATTTCGCCCTGATATTTGCACCGATTATACATACCTGAATACCATTTTCTTCCTGATAAGAATTAAAGAAACCACCACCGACCAGGGGCAGGTTATACAGATAAAAATAATCATTTGAAACCCCAACAAGCTTGGCGGAATATTTCACCCCGTTAAGCATTGCAGTCGAATTAAAAGATATTTCAGGACTGATCCTTTTTACTGAAGGCAATGTTTCTCTGATCGCATCCACATCAAGAAGATTTAACCCTCTTGAGAATTTCTTCTGCTGTTTCTCACCCGTTTCCGTCGATGAAGTTTTGTCGGGAATTACCGGGTTGATAAGAATATTGTTTACCCCTACCATTTTCATCTGTTCCATAATCTCCTGTTTCGCACCCTTACCTATTGCAAGCATGGCAATTACAGCTGCCACCCCGAAAATAATTCCGAGCGCGGTAAGCATAGATTTAAGCTTGTTGGAAACAATTGATTCAACGGCAATTTCAATATCGTGGAAATATCTTAATATAAATTTAAACATATTAATTTCTGATTATTTTATTTCTTAACTGGTGTCTGTTTCGGAGCCTGAGAAGGTGCTTCAGCATTCTGCGGATTTCTCTGCTGACCAGCCGGTATTTTATTTCTGCGCATTGCTGAAGTGTCTCCTTGCTGGCCATTTGCACCGGCCTGGCCGCCTCTCATTTTCTGGAATCTCTGCATCATTTCAGGAGTCATATTCATTCTGCCTCCGCCGTCCATTCCACCAGGTCCCATCATTCCGGTTCCTCTTTCAGCTCTGGCTTTTTCTGCTTCCGCTCTTATATGCAATTCCTCTGCCTTCTTAGCTTTCTCACGTTCTTTTATTACTGATACTAACTCTTCACCGATCAGCTTAAAACTCTCAGCTTTTGCAGGGGTACTGAGATAGATCTGGATGCCTTCTGCAAGGCCCTGTTCAATAACAACATTGTTTTCATTTGATTCACCAAGAACTACTATCTGCTTCATTCCGTTCTTCTGATAAACAAAAGGAATACTGTCAGCGCCCGCCTGTACACTTTCGAGCGGAACATAAGTAACATCGTCAAGGGTTTTTGTAATTATCTTATTTCCTGTGGTCATCGAAGGTCTCAAAATCGGGTCCGATTCGTTAACGTCTACAAGAACTTCAAACACCTTTGCGTCAGCATTTGGTAACTGCTCCCCAATGTTTGCAACACTTGTTACCTGTCCGGTATATGATTTTTCAGGGAAGGCATCAACCACAATTTCAACTTTCTGCCCTGCTTTGACTTTACTTACATCAATCTCGTTAACATAAGTTTTCGAGATCATTGAAGACATATCAGGTAGAGTGGCAACAACATTGTCCCATGGATTTATTGAAGATCCCAGTTTTCTCTTGGCCCCCATCCTGTCTCTCTTATAAATGATCATACCATCAGAAGGAGCCTTAATTATGAACTTTGACAGAACCGTTTCAAGGTCACCAACTCTCTCAGTTTCTTCAGAAACATTGGTCTTATTAGTCCGCATATCTGATTTTGCCTGTTCTACTTTTAAGGAATAACCCCTTATCGATTGTTCGAGGGTGCGGTTTGCCTTATCGAGCGAGATCTCTGCCTGACGAATGGTTGTAGGTGGTTCATATTTAGATTGCTGAAGTGTTATCGCAGCCTCTTCAACTGCAAACCTCAGATTTTTAATATTATCTCTTAAATTACTGAGTGTTACTGCAGTATCCAGAATTTTCATCTCAAGGTTAGTTTCAAATGTTACCAGTCGTTCTTTTTCATCCTTAAGGCTGTTATCAAAAGCTGTTCTGTCAAGTGTGGCAACATAATCACCTTGTTTAACTTCCGTCCCTTCAGGAACTATATCTGTAATTTTTATATCCATTACTCTGATACCTCTGCTCTGGGTAAAATCAGGACCAACAATATCGGTTGATTTTTTTGCCTGCAATTCACCCGTTGTGGTAACAACAATATCAAACCCGCCTTTCTCAGTTCTGGAATACAGATTGCCTACGTCTTTTTTTGAGGTTACCCTGGTGATGATAATCAGGATTATGATTGCAGCAACCACAATAATTCCTGAAATAATAATTGTTCTTTTCATCATAAATAATTGAATTTAATGGTCTGATGAAGCTCGTTCCGGATTACCAAAACTTTGTTCATCTATAACTGTAATAATAAATAGATTCAAAAAAATCAGGGGCAAAAGTATCAAAAAGGGTTATCCTTTGTAATTCATTAACAATATTTAACATCAATACATTGTTGCCTTTATAAGTTTAAGACACCCATTCAACCTGATTTATTCCGGAACACGGAAAAAAATTAAAGGAAATTAGGGTTTTTTAACAACTGCGATCACGCTGTCTGCCAGATTTCCGGCTTCGAGGGATGTTCTACCTTCTGCATAGACCCTCATTATTGGTTCTGTGTTTGATTTCCTGACCTGTACCCATCCATACTGATGTTCAATCCACAATCCATCTCTCTCGTCGAATGTATGCCCTTTAAATTGTTTTTTAACTTCATCAATGATATTGCTGAAATCGTCTGTCTGCGACAGGGTAAGTTTCTTTTTTGCAATGACATATGCAGGAAAAAGCTTAAGCAATGCAGAACATTTCAGTTCACTTTTCGCTAAGCTTGACAGGAAAAGAGCTGTTCCGGCCAGGGCATCGCGGCCATAATGAAGTTCAGGATAAATAACACCTCCGTTACCTTCCCCGCCTATAACAGCATTTCTTTTCTTCATCTCTTCAACCACATTGACCTCGCCCACTGCAGAGGCATACCGTTTGAAACCATATTTAGCTGTTACATCGCTCAATGCTCTGGTAGAGGAAAGGTTTGACACGGTGTTACCCGGTGTGTTTTTCAGTATGTAATCAGAGACCGCAACCAGGGTATATTCTTCCCCGAACATTTTCCCATCTTCGCAGACAAAAGCAAGACGATCAACATCAGGATCAACTACTATACCTATATCTGCTTTCCCTTTTACAACAAGTTCAGATATACCTTTGAGGTTTTCAGGAAGGGGTTCAGGGTTATGCGCAAAATTACCGTCAGGTGTTGTGTTCATCTCAATTATATTTTCAACACCAAGAGCTCTTAACAACTGAGGAAGAATTATTCCACCCACCGAGTTAATGCAATCTATAGCCACTGTAAAATGGGCAGCTTTAATTGCCTTAATATCAACAAGTTTTAAATTAAGGATCTGATCTATATGTTTTGCTCCCCAGGTACCATCTGATTCCAGTGATCCGGTAAGATCGTTCGAAACAAATACAAAATCTTCATTGGCAGCAATATCCAAAACCTTCATTCCTTCGTCTGATGAAAGAAATTCACCATCCTCATTAAGCAATTTAAGGGCATTCCATTCGGCGGGATTATGACTTGCGGTTATTATTATTCCGCCATCAGCCTTAAGGCCTGTAACCGCCAGCTCAACTGTCGGAGTTGTTGCCATCCCCAGGTCAGTTACATGTATTCCAAGGTTTCTCAGGGTAGTAATCACCAGATTGTTGACCATGCTACCTGATTTTCGCGCATCGCGTCCGATAACCACTCTTAAACTTTTGGTTTTGTTTCTTTTCTGAACCCAAGTTCCGAAGGCAGCTGCGAATTTTACAATATCAACAGGGGAAAGGCATTCGCCAGGTTTTCCACCTATGGTGCCTCTTATACCTGATATCGATTTTATTAGTGCCATGAAGATTAAATTTACAGTCATACAAAGGTGCAAAAAAAACCCCAAATCAAAATATCGCCAAATAAATAGTACCTTTGCACCCTGATAATTAATTGATATGGAGAACCGAAAACCTGCAGAAAGGCCGTTTGCAAAATTTGAAAAGCCACAGGTGAAAAACAGGAAGAGTGAGAAGACGGATGATTCTCCCGCTTCGGTGTTTGATAAATTAAAGGGGAAACAAGCGGGAAACCGGAAGTCTGCGGGAAAACCTGCACCGGGACAGGACAAACAAACACCAATCAGGCTTAACAGGTTTATTGCCAATAGCGGTGTTTGCTCCAGGAGAGATGCCGACGAGCATATCAAAAACGGACTGATTACAGTGAACGGGAAGATGGTAACCGATCTGGGGACAAAAGTCATTTATGATGATGATGTAAGGTTTAAGAATAAAAGACTATCTGCAGAGAAAAAGGTATATATTTTAATGAATAAGCCGAAAGATTATGTTACCACGGTTGAAGATCCGCACGCGGAGCATACGGTGCTTGATCTTATCGGAAAAGAATGTACCGAAAGAGTATATCCTGTAGGCAGACTGGATAAGGCTACAACCGGAGTACTTCTGCTTACCAACGATGGCGACCTTGCAGGAAAACTCACCCATCCAAAATATAAGAGGAAAAAGATCTATCACGTATTTCTCGATAATCCTGTAACAAAAAACGATCTTTTTAAATTAACAGAAGGAATCGAGCTTGACGGCCTTACGGTGGTTGCCGATGCAGTGTCCTATGCAGACGCTGACGATAAAAGCCAGATTGGCATAGAGCTTCATTCGGGACAGAACAGAGTAGTCAGGAGGATGTTTGAGACACTTGGATACAAGGTAAAGAAACTCGACAGAGTATATTTTGCCGGACTTACAAAAAAGAATGTCCAGCGCGGGAAGTGGCGGTTTCTTACTGACAAAGAGGTAACTATGCTTAAACGTGGAATTTTTTAATTTAAGGAGATGAACCACAAGTCAGGTTTTGTAAATATTCTGGGAAACCCCAATGTCGGGAAATCGACAATTATGAATGCTCTTGTAGGCGAAAAGCTTTCTATTATTACAGCGAAAGCCCAGACTACCCGTCATCGCATAATGGGGATCGTAAACGGCGAGGATTTTCAAATCGTCTATTCAGATACCCCTGGGATACTTAAGCCACAATATAAGCTTCAGGAGACAATGATGAACTTTGTTAACACTGCTCTTTCTGACGCTGATATGATCCTGTATATTACCGATGTAAATGAAAAACGTGCTTTTGAAGGCGATTATATTGACAGGATTAAAGAGTCGGGAATTCCTGTAATAATTGCAGTAAATAAGGTTGACCTCACAAACCAGGATGATCTGGAAAAAGTTGTTGAAGCATGGTATAGTGCATTTCCCGGATCACCTGTAATCCCGGTTTCGGGTCTTAAAAATTTCAATCTGACCTCCCTACTGAATGCAATACTTGATAAGCTGCCGGAAAGTCCGCCGTTTTTTCCGAAAGACCAGCTGACAGACAAGTATGAACGTTTTTTTGCTTCTGAGATAATACGGGAAAAGATACTGATAAATTATAAAAAAGAAATCCCCTATTCAGTTGAAATAGAGATAGAGAGCTTTAAAGATGAAAAGAGTATAATTAAAATAAGAGCCCTCATACATGTTACCCGCGACAGTCAGAAAGGAATTATAATCGGACACAAGGGATTGATGTTAAAAAGGGTGGGAACTGAAGCCAGGCATGATATGGAAGATTTTTTCAAGAAGAAGGTCTTTCTTGAGTTGTATGTAAAAGTCACCAAGGACTGGAGAGATAAGCCACTGGCTCTGAAAAGATTTGGCTACCAATAAATATTTTTAAAAACAGTTATGAGCAGAATAGTTGCAATAGTAGGCAGACCCAATGTTGGGAAATCGACACTTTTCAACCGGCTGACCGAAACACGGGAAGCTATTGTTGATGAAATAAGCGGCGTTACCCGCGATCGCAACTATGGAATGTCGCATTGGAATGGAATTGAGTTCTCAGTGATTGATACCGGCGGATACGTTCAGAATTCCGATGACATTTTTGAAGAGGAGATAAATAAACAGGTTCTGCTGGCCATAGAAGAGTCGGATGTTATTTTGTTTATGGTAGATGTTACTACCGGCATTCATGATCTGGATGCATCCGTGGCTTCTCTCCTCAGAAGAGTTGACAAGAAAGTAATAGTTGTTGTAAACAAGGTCGATAATGGTGAAAGGCTTATGTATGCAACCGAGTTTTATAATCTTGGTCTCGGTGATTACTTCCCGTTAAGCTCAATGAATGGAAGTGGAACGGGAGAGCTTCTCGATGAGGTAGTGAAGAATCTGCCTGCCGAAGAGCCGGGACAAGTCCCTGACCTCCCGAGAATAGCAATAGTTGGTCGCCCAAATGTCGGCAAGTCATCACTTGTAAATTCACTTCTCGGAGAAGAAAGGAATATTGTAACCCCAGTGGCCGGAACTACCCGTGATTCAATCTATACAAGGTATAATAAATTTCAGCACGATTTTCTTCTTGTCGATACTGCAGGCTTAAGAAAGAAAGGGAAAGTCAGTGAAGATATTGAGTTCTATTCGGTAATGAGAGCCGTAAAAACTATAGAAAATTCAGATATCTGTCTTTTACTCATCGATGCAACCAGAGGAATTGAATCACAGGATCTTAATATAATGTCGCTTATCCAGAAGAACAACAAAGGCATGATTGTTCTGGTGAATAAATGGGATCTTATAGAAAAAGAAAATAATACCACCATTGCCATTGAGAAGGATATCAGGGAAAAAACTGCCCCTTTCACCGATTACCCAATTCTTTTTATATCGGCAATTAATAAACAGCGAATTCATAAAGTCCTCGAACTGGTTGAGCAGGTTAACCTGAACAGAAGCAGAAAAATAAGCACGTCTGAATTAAATGAGGTAATGCTCCAGGTGGTAAAAAACAATCCTCCTCCGGCATTAAAAGGAAAATATGTAAAGATCAAATATGTAACGCAATTGCCTATTTACACTCCGGCTTTTGCATTCTTCTGCAACCTTCCCCAGTATGTTAAGGATCCATATAAAAGATATCTTGAGAACAGGATGAGGGAAAAATTTGAGTTTACAGGTGTGCCAATAAGGATTTTTTTCAGAAAAAAATGATCAACTTTGGTGTGGTTTTTGTTCTATGACTTTTTTAAAAACCCATGAAAAAAATAGAATATCTGGTTTTCGTTTCAGCCCTTCTGTTTTTTCTGGCTTCGTGCCGGAAAATTGAACATTTACCTGCTACACCGCGCATTGAATTCACAAGTTTTAAAATATTTGATACCACAGATATTCTAGGGAATAAGGCAAAAGGCGGAAGGCTGAAGTTTTATTTTGAAGACGGGGACGGAGATCTTGGATTGGCCGCACCATCAGATGCCCAGACAGATACAACAAACCTGTTCTTTACTCTTTCCCGGAAGACAAATGGCACGATGGTTCCGGCCCGGGATAATGATCCGTTAAAACCATCCTCTTACAGAATCCCTTTTATGGATCGGCAGGGACAAAACAAAATATTAAAAGGCACTATTTCTGTTACCTTTGACTACCTGTTTTATTCTCCATCCGACAGCGCTATCATAAGGTACGATTTTTATGTGAAAGACAGGGCGCTTAATGAAAGCAACACTGTATCAACCAGCGAGATTTCTTTATCGTTAAACAACTTGTATACAAAATAATTATTTCAGACTCTCACTCCCATCAGAAGGATATCATCCACCTGATCATAAGTTCCTTTCCAGTCAAAATAGAATTTCGACATTGCCTCCTTCTGTTCTGTCATTGGTAATTTTGAAACCTGTTCGATAACCTTCTTTAGCCGGGCAATCTTCATTTTCTTGCCGTCTGTCCCTCCAAACTGGTCAGGAAGTCCGTCGGAAAAGAGATAAACAGTATCTCCTTCGTTAAGGTAATACTCCTGATCATCAAAATATTTCTCAATAACTGATTCTCCGCCTACTGATGACCTGTTACCTTTAATATAATAAGGCTCACCGGAGAGAACAATAATGACAGGGCGCATTGCAGAAGCAAATCTTATATGACGTGTCTTAATATTAAATTCGCATATCACCATATCCATCCCGTCATTTGAAACTCCTAGTTCCACATTCTGATTCAGCGTTGAAAAAATCTGTTTATCAAGGAGACTGAGTATCTGAGAGGGTTTTGATATTCTCTTACGGGTGACTATATCCTGTAGAAGAGTAGACCCGATCATTGACATGAATGCACCCGGAACACCATGTCCGGTTGAATCAGCACATACAAGAATGAACTTATCGTCCTCCAGTTTATCAAACCAGTAGAAATCGCCACTGACAATATCACGCGGATGGAAAAAAATGAATGCATCCTTAAATGTTTCCTTAAGTTTGTTAATATCAGGCAGGATACTTGTTTGTATCCGTTTTGCGTAATTTATGCTATCAGTAATCTCAATGTTCTGGAGCTCAATTTCTCCTTTCTGCTTCATTACAATACTTGTTCTGGCTTCAAGTTCCTCTTCAAGATATCGCTGAACCTTCTTCTGGGCTTTATCTCTTTCCCTTATTATAAGAACCACAATTAACCCAAAGGCTGAAATAACTGCCAGGATAAACCACCATGATTTATAAACAGGCCTTTTAATCAGTATATTAAATGCAATTGGGGTTTCGCTTGAAAGTAAATTTTCGTTTACCGACATGAGATTAAATTTATACCTCCCATCTGTTAAAGTATAAGTTGCCTCTCTGGATGATGACATCTTACTCCACTCAATGTCAAAATTTTCAAGATAGGTACTGTAGTACACTTTTTCAGGGGCGCTGAAATTGATGCCGGAATAATTTACCGTAATCCTGTATTTCTTAAAAGGAAGCACGATTGAAGGCTGATATTTATACTCTACATCATTTACCATTATAGAGTTAATATTGTTAAACGGAGCAATTGTTGCTTTTATATCTTTTTGACTATCATATATTATCAGTCCCTCAGTAGTGCCAATAAAGATTTTACCATCGGCCGATTCAAGCATTCCATCGGGGTTACAGACACCACCTTTTGCATAATCAGTACCAAAGACCCTCATGATTCCGGTTGCCGGATTAAACCGTGAAAATCCTTTCACATGACCTATCCATATATTATCCCTTGAATCGACAAGAATACTGTAACAATAGTTTGACATCAGACCATTGGAATCATTAATAGCTGAAATGGAATCATTAATATATCCAAAAATTCCATTACCATTAGATGCTGCCCACATCACACCTTTCCTTCCTTTCGAAAATGAAAGTATTTTATTAATTGTACTTCCGCTCATAATACCCTCTGACGAAGAGATATTCAGATCGTGGTCAATCTTATATAACCTGTCACTCTCAGTACCAATATAAGCATTCCCAATACTGTCGAGAAAAATTTTATTTATGCTGTTATGAGGCAATCCGTTATTAATATCAAATCTGCCTTTTTCAGCTTTATTTCTTTTATCGAGAACGATAACCCCATTGGTAGTGGCCAGCCAGATGTTCCGGTCATCCATCTCAATATCATTAATTTTATCAATTCCCGAGTCACCTGACCGGCGAAACAGGCTTACTGCGCCTGATCTGCTTCTGATAAACAAACCTTTCCCATCTGTTCCAATCCACAGATTTTTCTCCTTATCAAGATAGTAGGAAAGAATTTGTGCACCTTCAACCTGACCTGCAAGAGATGTAAATGAGACTGATTTGCCGATAACGGGATCAAAAATATGAAACCCTGACGGTGTACCAAGTATATATTTATGGTCAAGACTATCGGCAAAAAGGATATTGTTTTCGGCTGAATTCTTTCCGGGGGTATAATAACTAAAAGCAGAGGATGCAAGCATAGATATACCTTCACCGAACAACCCAAACCAATAATTACCTTCAGAATCCTGGAATACCAGCCTGGTATCATTCGAAGCCAGACCGGAAGCTACATTATAGAGATGGATTGATTTTACAGTTTCATAGTTAGCTGAAAATTGAAATTGCAATACCCCGGAACCAAAAGTAGAAACCCAGATACTCTTCTCATAATCTTCAGAAATAGCCTTCACCCGCAGAGTCGCCCACTCGGGGTGATCGGGAAAGCGTGTCAGCGTTTGTCCACTATCCCGTATCCTCAGCTGAAATAAACCATTGTCTTCCGTGCCGATAACAAATCTTGTACTGTCATTAGTTTCATGTATTGCCGTGACACCTGAATAATCGAATCCTTCAATAACACTCATTACCGAAACAGAATCTTTATTAAGGGTGCACATAAGAATATTCCCCTGGGAGCCGATAAGCAAATTACCTGAACTTGTAAATGAAGCAGAATACATTACAGGATCAACAGAGAAAAAGTATTTAATAATATTCTCCGGTTTTGCAGGATCAATACTATAAATTGCTTTTCCCTGGGGAATAATATAAATAAGGCCGTCAGGGCCCTGAAGAATATCACTTATACTCCTTGAATTTGTAAGAGCCACAGTGAATAATTTATTCGCCTTTGCATAAAATACTGTGCCATCACTGCACCCAAACCAAATGGCGCCGTTTTTGTCCTTAAGGCTGACAGTGGGGTTCCTGTTGACAGAAGAATCAGGGTAAGGAACATTATAATAGTTAAACCCGTCAAAACGGACCATTCCACTTCCGGTACCTACCCATAGAAATCCATTTTCTGCCTGATTTATGGTATATACAAAACCATTCGGAATATTATATTCGGAACCATAATTTTTAAATATGTAGGTCTGACCATTTGATAAAACTGAAAATAATAAAAAGCACACAATGGAGCTGTAAAATGTTTTCAATTTAGTGCTAAATTTCATTTCAGACTCTCTTTATTTTTTTGGCGATATTTTGGTATGGGTTGTCTTTGGTATGTATACCGGTACCCCGCCAATAGGAGAACTATAGAACTTCAAGGCATCGCCGCGCTGGTTTTGTAGTGAAATTACCACGTTATTGTTTTTAACAAGCTCTCCCTGTCGTTTGTGAAACTGAAAGTCCAGTGAAGAATTCACTTCCGCAGACTCAATGGGGATTTTGGATTCCACCGAGTTAGCTTCATCTGAAACTGGAACTTCTATTCCCTGTTTATACCTGGAGACAACTAATATCTGGCCATCATTATCCCAGTCAAAATTTTTCTGTTTAATTGAAACTATACCTGTATCAATATAAGGATAAATATGCGCAACACTCTTAAAATCATTCCACATACGGAACGTATATTCATATGTAAAGGCATTCGCTCCTTCAATCGCGAGATTGTTGTTTGGATCGCGGCTAAGAAAATACCTGTACAGATTCCCGTCATCACCACTTATCCCTTCACATACAATTTTAAAAACATAGCTGTTCCATTTTAAATCAAAATCGCCATCTGTAGGATTAAACGGGCCAAAGGTGTAGTATTTATTGTCATATTTAGCTTCATTTCCAAAAACTCTGGAAGCCAGCAAATTACCTTTTTTATAATTCAAACCTCTTTCAAGGCCTCTTGATTCTTCGTTTATTTCAGGGTCGGCGCCTTTTCCTCCAAATACCGAGAACATTGTTTTTGTATTGAATTCACCCTGTATTTCATCATTCTCCCCTCCGCAATCCGGGTCAAAAACTCTTATGTATAACTGTTGCTTAAAGTCCTTTGGAATTGTAAAGAACCATATCTGGTAAAAATGATCATCGCCCCATGAGATCTTACCCTCTTTCCCAAAGGTTACCAGGAATGGAATGTTTTCATCTTTACTTGGAACCGGCTGAGCCGACAATCTTACAGTGAGTGGCAAACCGAGTAACAGAATAAAAATAAGGAATCTATATTGTGATTTGTTCAATTTCATGAATCTTAAAATTAGTTAATTTCACGTCAGGGTTGTTGCAATACTATAATATTTTTAGATACACATGCTTCCCTGACTTTGCCTTCCGGATCACGTTCACCTGTAACAATAAGCTGGACATTATATTTGCCGGGTTTCGAATATGTCTTATCAACTTCTTTGCCAATCCTGATTGTCTCATCACCAAAGTTCCAGTAATACTGCGCAATCTTCCATCCCGGGAGGTTTGTGTTATTGGCATTCAGCTTTATTTGCTGACCTGCCTTGATTTTATCGATACCTGAGATATAAGGTTGTACTTCTTCTGTTGCCAGGATAGTATCGGCTTTTTCATTATACATAACTACTTTTGTAATCAGATTGACTACGTCAAGCTGAACAATATATTTACCGGGGCCGTTATAACAATGTTCCACCACTGAACCATTTGCTTTAGCTCCATCACCAAACTTCCACTCATAACGAAATGGCAAGGTGTCGAACTTAACAGCGTTTTCTTCAATGAACCGGTAACAGTAACTATTTTCAACCAGTGTATCGCAGGAAGCCATCCTGATTATTGTTGACTCAAATCTGAATATGTCATCGCTAAAAGAACGGTTCGAAGTGAAATATCCCGTCATAAGATTATCTGAAGCTACAAATGCAAAATCGTCAGATTTGGAGTTTATCGGTTCCGGAAGAATCATGGGATCTTCCCACTTTCCATTGTATAATGATGTAATATAAACATCAAGCTTACCAATTCCTCCCTGACGATCTGAAGAAAAATATAGCTTTCCTGAAGGGTGCATGTACGGATAATTTTCAACGCCCGGAGAATTGACCTTTGGCCCCAGGTTTACCGGTGCAGCCCATTCCCCATTAATAAATTCACAATAATATATATCAGATTTCCCCAGGCCCCCTGGCATGTCAGACGCGAAGAAAAGGAACTTGCCATCGCTGCTTATTGAAGGCTGACCAACCTCATATTGAGTGCTGTTATACTTAAACGGACGTAATGAATTCAGATCAGTGTCGGATAATTCTGCAATAAAGATCCCGTTGTGGTTTTTGAATTTCTTATTTTTTGTTATTGCTCCTGTTTCAACCTCACTGGTGAAATAGACAGTCTTCCTGTCAGGGGCAATACACATTGGTCCGTTATTGAAAAGGGAATTCCTTTCGCTATTTAGTTCTACCGGTTTGGTCCATCCTGAACTGTCTTTTTTTTCAGCCAGATAAATATTATACAGGCGATGACCGTCAAAGGTGGTGCGGTCTGTAAGTGCGCTGAATCTCCTGTTTGAACAGAACAGAATACCATCCTTATAAAGAACGGGGGCCATATCGCTGAAGGAACCTTCATTAAATGACATTCTGGTAACCTTATATACAGAAGGTTGTTGTGCATTTGCTTCAAATGATGCAAATTGCTGCATCACAATTACTCCTGCTATATATAATAATTTTTTCAGCATAATATCAGAAATACCTCGGATTTGCGGCGCTCACTTTATACCCGAATTCATATCGTAAAATAAACTCACTTGAGCCTTTTGAATATGAATTCATTCTGCCCGCCGGATAATCATATGAAAAACCGAACATAAGCTGGGGATTCAGCTGAACCTGAAGAATCCCGACGGCTACCTCCTCGGAAATTCTCCATGATCCCCCGATCCAGATCAGATCATCAAGTATAAAATTGCCGTTTATATCAAACTGTGTAAGTTTTTTTGTGCTTTGCAGAGAATAATCAATAAGGATTGATGGTTTGAATTTAAGGAACTGTGAGAATATGATCAACCCTCCTGCTGAAAAAACAAAGTCGTACTCACCAAAGCTGTGATAAGACTGAACTGATCCTGTTCCGGTCTTCCTGTAACTCAGAAATGAAGGAACAGAAACTCCGGCAAACAGTTTATCGCTGTAATAATATGCCCCGGCTCCGACATTTGGCAGCATATATGGTTTATCATTTCCGGAAAAAACAGGGTCTCCGGTATTTGACAGAAGTATACCTTTATAGTCGGTGTTTGACCTGTCAAAACCGCCCTTCAGCCCCAGCGAAAGTTTCCCGTTCCCGACCCTGATATGATATGCATAACTGGCGTAAATACTGGTAGATTTGGTAAAGCCAAACTG
This sequence comes from Bacteroidales bacterium, assembly GCA_025358455.1. Classification (GTDB taxonomy): domain Bacteria; phylum Bacteroidota; class Bacteroidia; order Bacteroidales; family VadinHA17; genus LD21. The sequence continues at coordinate 3,110 of JANYJP010000048.1, read as the reverse complement.
CATGAACTGCGCCATAATACCTAATGCAACCCGGTCATTTTTCATTGGTGTATGAAGGGAAACTGACTGAATTACAGGGGATCCCTTCGTTCCCATCCATTGCATCCTGTATGACAAAAATGTACTGAGAGCTCCACGCGAACCGGCATAGGCAGGATTTATCAGCAGTCCATTCTGAAGATATTGACTATAAACAGGATAACCCAGACTGATACTTGCGGAATCAGGTACTGCCTGACCAGGAAGGGATGTGAAAGCACATAATGACAATAATAATAACGTCAGTCGTATCTTGTTCGTACATCGGATTATCCTGATCATGTATATAAATCCCTTCCTCTTAATATCTTTTTAGAATAATAAATCCGCTCTTCTTGAAAACCTGCCCATTGGCTTTTGAAGTTATTCTAAGCATATAATAATACGTACCTTCCGGCAGGTCAATTCCTCTGGAGTTCTTTCCATCCCAGTCGTTCCATGTCTGACCATCACGATTCGATGTGGAAAACACTTCAGTACCAGCTCCATTAACTATTTTCATCTCGATAAACTGATCAATCAGGTTCAGTCCTTCTATCACAAACGTATTATTCCAGGCATCGCCGTTGGGGGAAAAACCCTGGGGTACAAAATCTTTTAGCAATTCAATATTAACCGAATCACTCAGTTTACAGGAACCTCTGCATACAGTCCACAAAAATGAATTATTCCCTGGCGATAGTTCCCTGATAATCGTATTATAACGGGTAGTATCGTCAATAGAACTTGTGCCATTGTAAAGAGCTAACCAGGTACCTGTTTCTCCGACCAGACCGGGATTTATTGCTTTCATATGGTAAATTTTCTCAACCGAATAGATAGAAGTATCCGGACCGGCATTAACTGGGCTTACCGGCTGAGGGTCAATCCCAATGTCAAAAATATTCGAAATACCGGTACAGCAATCATTTAAACCTGATATTACAACTCGCCGGTATTTTATAGCCTTGAATAAAGCCGGTGGTTGATAAACTGAAGAGTTATTTGTTCCTGATGCCTGGTTCCAGACCGACCCGCCATCATCGCTCTGCTGCCATAAATATTTATACACTCCGGATCCACCTGACAGAGATGTACCGGTAATAATTCCAGGAACCAGACTATAACACACTTTTGCAGTACCGGATATTGTATTGTCAGATATCAGCGGAAGGACAATACTCGTTATCGAATTGCTGCTCAATGCGCAGGCGCCTGAGGATACCTCCCTCTTGAAAAAGGTTGTTGCTGTCAACATTGATGGCTGATAGGTTATCCCGTTACCCCCTGAAGGAACAGAAGTGAAAGTGGTATTATCTGTTGAATATTTCCACTGATAGATATAACTCCCCGGGATAGATGTTCCACCTGTAGCCACAGTTCCCTTAAGCAGATGAGGTGTTTGTCCGTTGCATACTGTTGTGTCAGTAAGGCCTCCTGCTAACAGGGTTATATTGAAACCGGCAAGAGGTTTATGAACATTAATTCTTACAGGAAGGCTGGTATTTGTACATTTCGAAGAATTAACTATTCTTCTGAACCATGTAGTATCAGTGAGAATACCAGGAGCATGCGTAAAATCAGTGGTTCCCACCGGGGTCCAGACTCCGGCTTTGATGCTATCCTGCCAGATATAGGTATATTCTCCGCTTTTGCCCTGCAATGGAACTGAACCCGATAAGGGAACGGGTGCGCTCCCTGAGCAGATAGTCTGGTCTGCAAGAATGGTATTGTTTTTCAGCTTATGATACCTGGTTAAAAGTATAGGAACGCTTTTGCTTTTGCATACATTGCCCGGACCTGAAGTCACAGTTCTTCTCAGGTATCTGTTTTCCGCTATTGAAAAAGTCGAGGTATCCGGTGTATAAGATGTACCTGTATTTATTCCAACTGCCGGTGTCCACACAGATGAAGTAATACTATCCTGCCACAGAAAGTTATAGGTAACACCATCTCCTCCGCCAGGGGCAGTTGCAGCAAGATTATTAAACAAGCTACCCTCACAGATAACAGAATCGGGCCGGGCAGTTATATTACCGGAAATTGAAGGAAGAACGGTTATTATTACAGTTGAACTATTATTTACACATCGCCCCGATGTAACAACCCGCTGGTAATAAGTCGGATTTGTCAGAGCCGGTGGAGCGTAACCGGCACTGGTATTTGCTCCTGATGCAACCGGGGATGTATTCCAGTTGGTATTGGTATTATTCTGGATCCATTTATACAAATAATAATTATGACTACTGCCGTTTGAAGGACCCGGATTAAGGGGTATTAAAGCAATTGGTTTCTGATTAGAGCAAATTATGGCATCATTCCCAACTATGTTTCCTGTTATTGCAGGTTGCACAATAATTTTTACAGCTTTACTAATATCAGTTGTTACACCACTATCCATAACTTTCCTCCTGAACCATGTCGTCTGTGATAACAAGGCCGGTGGGGAATAATCATTCACATTGTTTGTTCCCGGAGCAGGAGAGAAACCTGCCAATTCAGATGTAATGCTGCTTTCCCACAGGATTGTATAAGGTGGCACTCCTCCAACTGGAATTGTTCCGGAAATAGTTCCAAAAGGAACATTATTACAAATTGAATCAACTTTGTCAAGTGTTACTGATGACCATATTGAATTAAAAAGGAAACCATTAAGAACAGGTGAAAAGGTTGTCAGGCTTTCACCGGCAGTTCCGGCTACCCCGGTCGATCCACCGGATCTGGTTCCCACGGCCCCGCCGTTAACTGTTTTCAGAACATTTGCCGGAAGGGAAATATTGTTAGTCAGGATAAAACCTCCGCCACCCCCGCCGCCTTCACCAAATGCTCCGGCATTCCTTCCACCTTTGCCTCCATTTGCAGAAATAGTTATGGCAGAACTATCCAATGGTGTTGAATAGCTTTGCTGATATAGTGCTATGGTTCCACCACCACCACCACCTCCTGCTCCGGCATTCCCTGTTGCGGTTACTGAAGGCGTTGCCCCATCAGCTGTAATAATTTTCCCTTTGCCTTTAAGTGTTTCGCACAGAATTATAACTATTCCGCCACCGGTTCCTCCTGGTGTGGCTGTGGGAATTGTTTCGTAAGTT
>JANYJP010000045.1 GCA_025358455.1 Bacteroidales bacterium | reverse complement strand
AGCAAAGACTTTGCAAAAGATTTTCTCACCCGGCATAAAATTCCCACTGCTGCTTATAGAAGCTTTGATAAATCAACGTTTAAAGAGGTTTCCGCTTTTTTAAGTACACTCACCCCACCTTATGTTATTAAAGCAGATGGTTTAGCCGCGGGGAAAGGCGTTGTTATAACCGATGATATTTTTGACGCGGAGAAAGAAGTTGAGGCAATGCTGAACGGAAAATTTGGCATAGCAGGCCAAAAAGTAGTGATAGAGCAGTTTCTAAAAGGGATAGAACTTTCAGTTTTCATTATTACTGATGGGGTTACATATAAATTATTGCCGGAAGCTAAAGATTATAAGAGGATTGGCGTTGGAGACACTGGTCTGAATACCGGCGGAATGGGAGCAGTTTCACCCGTGCCATTCGCGGATCAGAACTTTATGAAAAAGGTGAAGAAGAGAATAATTGATCCGACAATGGAAGGATTATCGGCTGATGGAATAGTTTATAAAGGATTTATTTTCTTCGGTCTGATAAATGTATCGGGAAATCCATACGTGATTGAATATAATGTCAGATTGGGTGATCCTGAATCAGAAGTAATAATACCAAGAATTAAGAGTGATCTCTTTGAACTGATCGCGGGTGTAGCTAAAGGAGATCTCGCAGACAGGGAAATAGAGATTGATGAAAGATTTGTCACAACTGTAATGCTTGTCTCCGGAGGTTATCCTGGCGACTATGAAAAAGGAAAGCTCATTCAGGGATTAAGTCAGACCGATGAATGTGTAGTGTTTCATTCAGGAACAAAGAAAGTGGAGGATAAGTTTGTTACTTCAGGCGGGCGGGTACTTGCCGTAAGCTCCTGGGGATCGACAATGAAAGCTGCATTGGGAGTTTCTTACAGGAATTCAGAAAAGTTAAGTTTCGAAGGTATGTATTACAGAACCGATATTGGATTTGATTTATAATAGCGATGCTCTTAAGACCTTTTAAAGGAACCGGCCCCGGAACAATATTTCTGATCATTGTTTCATTTCTGCTTGTATGGGTAAGCGCATTTATTAAGATTAAAGGACACTTTTCATTGTACTTTGACCTGAATCCAATGCCTCTCTACAGCATAATTTCATCATTGATCGGAACCAATCCTTTTCCAGGAATCGTAATTACTCTGGTTCTGGTTTCTTTGATGGCTTTTATGATGGTAAGTCTTAATACAAACCTCTTTTTCATAAATGAAAGGACCTTTCTTCCGGCTTTAATTTATATTTTGCTTAGCGGGCTCTTCCCGCAATATCAACTTATGAACCCTGCTGTTTTTGCAGCCGTGTTCCTGATGATTGCAATCCGTCGTATAATGGAGGCATACCGGATACCGGGCACAGCATATAATTTTTTTGATGCAGGAATTCTTATAGGAATCGGGAGCCTTTTTTATGCAAATCTTATATGGTTCGGATTATTGGTTATAATTGGCATTGCATTACTCAGAACCGGAAACCTGAAAGAAATTGCTATTTCTATTATTGGATTAGTTACTCCGTATCTTTTGACTTTTGCGATTTATTATGTATCAGGGAGAAACTTAAAAGATTTATGGTCTCTTATAGGGTACAACCTTTTCGACAATCATGGCGATTATGTTTTTAACAAGATAACTACTGTCGCGGTTTTATTTACGGGCTTAGGCACATTGGTGAGCATGGCTCATCTTTTCATGTTAATGAATACAAAGAAGATAAAAGCACGTAAGACTTTCTCCCTGCTTTCCTGGATATTTTTTATCGCGACAGGAGCATATATCCTTATACCTTCAGTCTCAGTCGAAATGGTCTGGATAATTGGTATCCCGGTCAGCTATTTCATGACGCATTATTTTGTGTTTGTTAAGAAGAGACTGGTGCCGGAAATTTTCTTTTCCCTGTTCTTTATCCTTATACTGCTAATTCAGGTTTGGTACCTCAGGTGAGCCAATTATTTTACCATTGAGACAACACCGACACCCGAACCCTGCTGCCCGTTTATGAAATCATAGCTAAGCATGTAAATGCCGCTTTTATTGCAGGTAAAATCTACATAAGGATATGACCTGCCGGTGTTTTTGTCGTATGAGGAAAGGATGAGCTTGTTGGCGTCATCCTTAATTGTAAGGATCAGCTGACCTTTAGAATTATCAGCATTACACATATTAAACCTGTATTTGGTATTTTTCCAGAGTGACATATTTGCTTTGTATCTCAATTCAGCCTGATCAGCAGATTTCCCGAGTTGCACTCTGAAATCTTTAAGATATTTGGCATCTGTCCCCGCGCTCATAACACAGCTGCTGACAAGTTGCTCAGATGTCTGACCAAAAGACATAATACACATTGAAAGCAATAATGAAAAAGTGAAAATAATTTTTTTCATACTAATTATTTAAAATCAGCCTGTTCCTGATATTCCTTGAAATCTCAATAATACCGTTAAGCTGTTCTTTTGACATTTCGACAACGCTTGTTTCGGTCTGAATAATTTCAAGACGTCCGTTTTTTTCCAAACTTACAGGATCACCTGAAGTATATGTTATTTTAACCTCCCTGTATTTATCCTTAATATCCTGCAGGTCTTTACAGAGTTTTGTGAATTCAGAATCACGATTGCAATACGGGCTGATGAGAAGGAGAAGATCATTAAGTATTATCTTTTGCTCCCCAATCCGATCACTGAGCTTTTTATTTGGGAATTGGCTAACGACTTGTGTTGCCAGATATTGACCCTCGATCCATACGCCGATTATCATCAGGGCGGAAAATTGCCCGCGATCATTAGTTCGCAGGTAATTATCTATTTTTGAATAGGAATCAATAGAAATGAACAGAAGGGAATCAAGGTTAGATTTATTCTGTGATAATCTCCTGATTGATTCAAAATCAAAAAACTGACCGACTTTAATGTCTTCAGAAAGTTTTCTGATGGATGAAAGAACATCAAGAGATGAGCCGGTCTTATCATACATATTAAGATAACCAAGATCAGCGCCCAGAATACCCAGCTTCATAGCTTTGTCAAAATTAGTACTTTGTTTATTGGCATCAATTGTTGAAGCTATATAGGTTTGTGAAAAAGGAACTTCCAGCGTTTGAAGGAGATTTGCTATCTCAACAGGAGAGGTAATGTTCTTTGAAATATCTGCTATAGCTTCAGGACTTAATTTCTCAACTTCTGAAATGGGAATGGAGTCAGACTCAGGAAATACAAATTCGCCAGCCTTGCGTGATGAGTTTCTGCATGAGAACCATACAAACAAAGTTAATACTAAAAAGATTACTCTTCCTTTCATTCAGAATAATATATCAATTAATACAAAAATACAAAAAAACTGGTTATCACTGCACTAATTTTTTATTTTCGGAATTTTAAATTCTCAATGAAGCTTACAGCCTTTCGCAGTAATTCAAAATAGAGAGCAAGATAAAGCAATATAGTAATAAGCAATACTATTGAAATATTGAAATCAAAAGTGTCGGCTTTTATACCAAAGATATATTTAGAAGGTGCATAAAAATGGGTTCTGAAATTCAGGAATCCTCTCTTATATGGATCGAGATATATAGGATCAGTATTCTGGATAAGAGTGTTATTATAAACAAGGATTTTCTTACGTTCATAAGGTTTTGTAACAATCTCCTCTAGTTTTTGATTGTAATAGTCGTTTTCCCATTTCTTAAGTAGAAGATCATTCTTATTAAAAAATCTGTCTTTTTTATCATTAGTTGAATTAAAAATAGTACTGAATACTTTATCAATTCCGGCAAGGTATTTGGTAAGTGAATCTGCAATTCCGGGATTGAATTCATATGGAGTCAGATCATTCATATAAGGAAATTCAGGCAAATTGTTGACAGACGCCATTTTTGTAAGTTCATTTCTAAGAAGCTGAAGTTTACTGAAATTACGTGAAAGCTTATTAAGTCGCAGCGCTTCATTTTTTCCCATATTCTTCGGGTTGCTTCTGTATTCAAAAAGAGTTATTTTCAATGCTTCAAGAAGTGCCGGGATACGGTGAACCTTGTTGAAGTTGGCTTCACTGATCTTTTTTTGGAGCATAAAAAATGTTTCACCCTCTTTGTCATATACAACTTTACTGTACTTATTATCTTTAAACTGCGACACAATAAGCGCTTCATAAGTCCATCTTGTTGGCATTACCTCAGCAATCAGAGGTACTTTTTCAACATTACCTATCTTCCTGTTCAGTTTGTCAAAAGGGAACATTGCCCCGCTAAGCACCATCATTGGAATTATCAGAAGAGGGATTACTATATAAATTGTTATTGCCGAATTAAATGAAGCTGAGATATTTAGTCCAAGCATATTAGCACAAAAAGCTGTGGCAAAAAGAGAGATCCAGTAGTGTAAATACATCCCTTTTATACCGAGTATAGGGTTTGCTATCACAACAAAAAGGAGTGTTTGTATAGCAGATATTAAGATCAGAATTGCAACTTTGGAAAGGAGATAACCTGACCTGCTGAGATTCAGGAAATGTTCCCTCTTAAGTATTTTTCTGTCACGGAAAATTTCTTCCGCACTTATAGTCATTCCGAGGAAAAGGGCAACAATCAGACTCATGAAAATGTAGATGGGCAAATTCTCATTATCTGAAAATATATAGACTTTTGAATCAGGATCAGGAATATATCTGATTATGAAAGATAGAACAAATCCCAGTATCGGGGCTTCAAGAAGAGTAAGCGTAACGTATTGTCTGTTAGCTATTTTGCTTTTAAAATCTCTTGTGAGATATATCCTGAACTGGTCAAATATTCCCGGTTTATGGAGATTTTTGTGGGGAGGTTCCTTAACATCAGCAACCCTTGTAAAAGGATTCTTCGAATTAAATGAAGCTGCCCATTCTTTTGGTTTGACTTTACGTTTATCAGTATATTTTCCGAATTCATCGACAACCTGAGTTTCAATAATATTAAAAATTGTTTCAGGATTCACATTTCCACATGAGGGACATTCTCCGAGATTGGAATTAATTTGTGCATCAAGAGTCTTAAAATATACTACAGAATCGACAGGATTGCCATAATATGCCATAAAACCACCCTGATCGAGGATTATGATTTTGTCGAACATCTTGAAAATCTCCGAAGAAGGCTGGTGAATTACAGTGAATACCAGTTTGCCTTTTAAAGTCAGGTCACGGAGCAGGTCCATCAGGTTCTCAGAATCTCGTGAGGAAAGCCCCGATGTTGGCTCATCCAGAAACATTACTAATGGTTCACGTATAAGCTCCAAAGCAATATTGAGTCTTTTTCTCTGACCTCCGCTGATCACCTTATTAAATGGGGAACCAACTTTGAGTCCTCTCTTCTCAAGTAACCCCAGATTTGACAGTGTATGGTCAACCAGATCTGTAAGTTCTTCTTTTGTTTTTTCACTGAAACATTGACAGGCTGCAAAATATAGATTTTCAAAGACTGTTAAATCTTCTATAAGCAGATCGTCCTGAGGAACATAACCAAAAACACCCTCAAGAACTTTATTGTCATTGATAACATCTAACCCATTTATTTTAACAGCGCCTGAACTGGGTTTTTGAATACCGCTCATCAAATTTAAAAGAGAGGTCTTTCCTGAACCACTTGCGCCCATTATACCAACCAGCTTTCCTTCCTCGATCGAAAAGCTTACATTATCCACGGCTGCATGACCTTCTCTGAAATGATAGGAAAGATTCTCAACAGTAAATGATATTTTATGAATAATAACATCCGCCAGAAAACTTGAGCTTATATCGCTATAGTAGATTGAATGTCCCTGCTGCGATTTTACTGAACCTCCTTTTGCGAATGTATAAACTATTCCTGATCTTATGGGAAGCCCGTTCAGATACAACTGATCTTTTGAAAGATATTTGATAAAATATAGATCAACACTGGCGACCCTCAGAATAATAATTTTCGTATCCTGGTAACCTGAAGCCATTTTTTTACATAAACCACATGATTCGTCTCCCGGATTTAAAACAAGAATAGCAGGGTTTTTCAGTTCTTCAGGATTGTTGTTTTTCACGAATTGCTCAGTTGCTTCAAACTCAACTGATGATATTTTGAAGACTTCAGCTACAGTGTTTATTATGTTCATCCGCTGAAGAGTGAACTGACGGTCGGCATTTACCAGTTCGTATAATCGCATCAGAACAACCACCTTCTGTTCCTGGTTAAGGGTACGGTTTATCTTTTTGCATATACCAAATATCTTGACGGAATCTTTTACTGACGTTGGCAGTGACTCTTTAATCACCGACCGCTTCATTACCGGTCCGGCGTGTTCATCGAATAATGCCAGGTATTCATCAACAGTCTCCCTGGTTAATTGTTTATTCAGAAAGCCGGAAACATATTCACGCTCATTCATGAGTATCCCGCCATCCTGCTTTACAATCAGGGCGAACAGCTCCATCAGCGCCTTTAGGATTTCTTCACTCATAAATCAGAGGTGATAACGTTTTTAGACAACACAGGTTTATAATTGTCTGGTAAAAAGTTAAAGATGAAAAAAAAATAAGTCAAATACAATTTATTCTATCAGAAACTGGTTGAGGATTCCGGATGCCGGATTTAAAATATCTGATTTTCCGTCATGGAAAAAACTGCCCCATCCGAAACAGGAAGGGGCAGTTAAACTTATTCTACAATCACTATTAGACTGAGTGGAAACGGATTTTTTATTATTATTTAAAAGGCTGAATGAATAACGTTGATGAAAGAGGGCTCAAGATCAAACAAACTCTTATAAAGCAATTACTCCTCTGAATTGATACTTCTGAGCGTTCTCAATTCAGGGTAATGCGCATGATGATTGAAGCTTCATGATTCATTCAAAACGCAAAAGGCAGCATATCAGTGCAATAGATTCCAGTTCGGTGCATATTTCAAACAAAAAATCCCATAAATATCAAATTTACAGGATTTTGCATTGTTTTGCGCGATTAAAAAGTGGAGATTGGGAGAATCGAACTCCCGACCTTGTGACTGCCAGTCACACGCTCTAGCCAACTGAGCTAAACCCCCGGTAGAGATGGGCAAATGTAAGAAAAAATTGAAAATAAAGAAACATTGAGAAACTTATCATACGGAAAACACCCGACTCCTTGCACCTTTCAGTCTCCTAAGCTGTAGAGAAGGAGCCTTTAGTCACTTTTAAATAAACCTTAACATTATTGTTTTGACAAAAAGCCACTATTTAGTAATTTTGCGCGTCAATAAAGAAACAGGAATATCTTTTTAAAAGATACAATTTGATTAAAGAATGTTTGACAATCTGAGAAATATGCTTGATATTGATGATCTGCTTTTTGAAAAGCGGAACAAGGATTATGGAGCATATCAGCTTCGAAAAAGATATAATTCAGTAGTTGGCTCATGCATCCTTCTGGCATCATTACTGGTTTGTTCTGCTGTAATATTCCCATTTATATTCACTCCTCATTCTGACCATGTTCTGGCTGGTGGTGGCCGGAATGTTCAGGTCACTATGGAAAATTTTGAACCTCCTGTTGATCAGGTTTTTATTCCTGCAGCTCCTCCGCCCCCCAAAAACGAGCAGATTCAGGAGATTGTGAAATATGTACCACCGGTAGTAGTTGATAGCGTGCCTCCCCTGGAAGCCACAATGCTTACTTCCGATCAGGTGGCAGATCAGCCCACAATTGATAAGCTTGATGTAACAGGAACCGGAGGCGGAGATGATATGTTGGGAGGCGATGGGGGCGACAGTAATGACGGAGCATTTTTTCTTGTTGAAATAATGCCCTCATTCAAGGGAGGGGATTTGAATAAATTCAGGGACTGGGTACAAAAACGCACCAATTATCCTCAGGAAGCAATTGACAGAAAATTAAAAGGAAAGGTGTTCCTGACTTTTATTATTGAAGCTGACGGGGCAGTTAGTAATGTAACCATAGTAAAGGGGGTTGATCCGATAATCGATATTGAAGCAGTGAAAGCTATAGAGTCCTCACCAAAATGGAGCCCGGGTTTACAGAGAGGACAGCCGGTCAGAGTAAGATATTCAATGTGGCTCAATTTTTTGCTTTGAGGTAAAAAAAGTAAACCTAAAGTTACTCCTATTTGTTTTTTCCAGGTTTTTTCTACCTTTAACCGCTTATACCTTAATATTTGTTTTATGAAAAGAATTGTACCATTTGTTTTCATTTTGACTATTCTCCTGTCGGGTTGCGGATCATCGAAAAAACAACTGCAGAAAGGGAACTACGATGCAGCTGTTCAAAAAGCTGTAAAACAATTACGAAAGAATCCTAAAGATATAAAACAGATAGATATCCTGTCACAATCGTATAAAGTTGCAAATGATCAGGATAATGAAAGAGTACGATTCCTGAAAATGGAAGGTAAACCGAATAACTGGGATGAGATTTACCTTGTTTATACTGCCTTAAATAACAGGCAATCGCTGGTTAAAACTGTTACTCCTCTAAATGCAAACGGAAGGTCGGTTGACTTCCCATATGTTGATTATTTGCCCGAAATGGTTAATGCAAAGAGAAAAGCTGCCGATTTTTATTATTCTCATGGTAGTGAACTAATGAAAAGCGGAATAAAAGAATCATACCGCCAGGCATTTGCTGAATTCCTGAGAGCCAAAGAGTACATAGGCGATTATGAAGGTATTGATAATAAAATACAGGAGGCTAAATATCAGGGTATGAGCCGGGTTTATGTTTCAATACAGAATAGTTCAATTCTTAAATTCCCGCCGGAATTTGAACAGGACCTTTTATCTCTCGATCTGCCATCTCTGAATTCGGAATGGGTTGAATATCACACTCAGAATCTTAATGATAAGGTTCAGTATGACTATTTTATAAATGTTAATGTAAAGAATATTGCAGTCAGTCCTGATCAGAGCATCCAGAGAGACTCAATTATTAAAAGAGACATTGAAGATGGTTTTACATATGTTATCGATAAAAAGGGAAACGTAATGAGAGATTCTCTGGGGAATGATATTAAACAGAAAAAATATAAAACACTTCAGTGCGCACTGGTTGAAACAGTGCAATCAAAAGCATGCCGGATTGATGGCGATATTGAAGTTATACAGATGAATCCCAATAAAGTTGTTAAAAAAGATCCGATAGGTGCTCAGTCTAAATTTGATAATGTTTCATCGCGCGCTCTTGGCGATGTACAGGCACTTAATACACAACAACTTGAAAGAACCAGGACAGCAATTGTACCATTCCCGACAGATATTGAAATGGTGGTCAGATGTTCCGAATCACTAAAAATGGCAATAAGGGGCGCGATACAAAATGACAGACGATACATTCAATAAGATGAACAGGAAATAATCCTTATTCTCTCTTTTAATAATATTAAGCCGCAAATGACTAATTTTGCGGCTATTATTTTTGTAAAAATCTGAGATGATTATAACTGAAGAAAAGCAGGAAAGAGCTATCCTTGTCGGAATAAATTATCCGGGACAGGCTGAGCGTGAAGTTGATGATTTCCTGGGGGAGCTTTCGTTTCTTACTGAAACAGCAGGAGCAGAGCCAGTAAAAAGGTTTATCCAGAAACTCAATGTACCGAATCCCCGTACATTTGTCGGCTCCGGCAAGATCACTGAGATTGCTTCGTTCATTAAAGAAAATAATATTGATATTGCAATTTTTGATGATGAGCTGACTCCAAGTCAGATCAGGAATATTGAAGAAGCACTTGGCTGCCGGATTCTTGATCGTACAAATCTTATACTGGATATTTTTGCACACAGGGCGCGGACATCCCATGCCCGAACCCAGGTGGAACTGGCTCAGTATCAATACCTGCTCCCAAGACTTACCGGTATGTGGACACACCTTGAACGACAGAGAGGCGGTATCGGTTTAAGAGGACCGGGAGAAACCGAAATCGAAACAGACCGTAGGATAATCCGTGATAAGATTTCACTTCTTAAGTCGCAACTTAAAAAGATAGATACCCAGATGGCAACCCAGCGAAAGAGTCGCGGGAAGATGGTCAGGGTGGCACTCGTAGGTTATACAAATGTGGGTAAATCAACTTTAATGAACCTGTTGAGCAAATCGGATGTTTTTGCAGAAAACAAACTATTTGCAACTCTTGATACCACAGTTAGGAAAGTTGTGATCGGAAATCTGCCATTTTTACTTTCTGATACTGTCGGGTTTATAAGGAAACTTCCCCATGATTTGGTGGAATCATTCAAGTCGACTCTCGATGAAGTAAGGGAATCAGATTTGCTTGTTCATATAGTCGATATATCCCACCCTGGTTTTGAGGAACAGATTAAGGTTGTTAACGAAACACTCAGGGAACTTGGATCTTTTGATAAGCCTGCTTTAATTGTTTTCAACAAAATTGACGCTTTCTCTTATACAGCAAAGGATGAAGATGATCTTACCCCGGTTTTAAGAGAAAACTATTCTCTGGCTGATCTGCAGAATACCTGGATGGCCTCCGATAAACACCATCAAACAGTATTTATTTCAGCAAAAACAAAGGAAAATATTGAAGAACTTCGAAAACTTCTTTATGAACAAGTAAAGCAGATACATGTTAAAAGGTATCCTTTTTTGACCTACTAAGAACTCCAAATGGGGGGGTTGGGAGTAGAATGATCGGGCTCAATATAGTTTGTTGGCTGTAATATACTCAGCAATCTGAATTGCATTTGTAGCAGCACCCTTCCTTATATTATCAGAAACAATCCAGATGTTCAGACATTTTTCCTTCGACAGGTCTCTCCTGATTCTTCCCACAAAGACTTCATCTCTGTTATGTGCCATTATCGGCATTGGATATTTATTTTCAGCAGGATCATCATAAACGACAACCCCCGGAAACTGGCTTAAAAGGAGCCTGACATCATCAATGTTGAAATCGTTAGCGAACTCAATATTTACAGCTTCGGAATGACCTCCGACAACGGGTATTCTGACTACAGTTGCTGTTACCTGTATTGTCTGATCTTCAAGTATTTTACGTGTTTCGTCAAGCAATTTCTGTTCTTCGGTTGTGTATCCATCAGGCTGAAATGTGCCCCCGTGAGGAAAACAGTTTTTGTCAATAGGATATGCATAGGCCATGTCGCCCTTGATTCCGTTACGTTCATTTTCCATTTGTGTAACAGCTTTTACACCAGTCCCGGTAACTGACTGATAGGTAGCAACTACGAGACGTTTGATTTTATATTTTCTGTGAAGAGGAGCTAATGCCATTACCATCTGTATTGTTGAACAGTTCGGATTTGCAATTATCCGGTCTCCCTTTTTTATAACATGACTGTTTATTTCGGGAACAATCAACGGGATATTCTTATCCATGCGCCAGTATGATGAATTGTCAATTACAACTGTTCCGTTTTTAGCAAAAAGGGGAGCCCATTCTTTTGATGCTGAGGCACCTGCTGAAAAAATTGCAAATTCAGGTTTCGCCTCAACAGCTTCCATTACACTTACAACCTTAACAGCCTTACCTTTAAAAATTACCTCTTTACCGACAGAACGCTCTGATGCGGCCGGGAGTAACTGAGATATAGGAAAATTTCTTTCCTCGAGTATTTTCATCATTGTGCGGCCTACCATGCCGGTGGCTCCTACAACAGCTGTTTTCATAATTAATTGTTTGGAATAATGTAAGTTATTAACTAAATTTACTTTGACATTAGAATGTCAAAATTAACTTTTTTTTTCAATTCGTCGCGCTGCATGAAAAAAGTTATTTTGCTGGCTTTGCTAATGCCATTTACGGCATTTGGCCAGATTGTGGATAATTTCGAATCGGGAAATCTGAACAACTGGGTACAAAGTACCGGAGGTCACTGGAAAGCAGATGGAATTACACCTCTTTCAGGAGTATTCTCATTGCACCATATTTTTGATAATCCTGATGCCGGGTCTGATAACATAGGAATGAGGCTGGCAAACCTCCATCCAAAGGAAGGAATCACAAAGTGGACCTTTCTGCTCAGACACGGATATGATCCGTCATCATCAAACAACTGGATGATATTCCTGATGTCTGATAGCGGACCTTCTGATATATCTGTTTCCGGTACAACAAGTGGTTATGCAATTGGGGTAAATATTACCGGAACCGATGATACCCTTCGACTGGTTAAAGTAAAAAAAGGTGTTTTGACCACAGTGGTAAATTGCAGGGTAAACTGGCAGACCTCAATAGGAATCAACGATGCTGCAAAGATTAATATAGAGAGGTCTCCCGATGGAACCTGGACCGTCTCTGTACAAAGATTGAACGGAAATTTTACTGGAACAACTTCCGGTTCCGACAGTGAATTATTCAATACCTCCTGGTTTGGGATCATATACAGGTATTCCGCTACCCGTGACCGGCTTTTATGGGTCGATAATATAAATATTGAAGGCACATTTTATGAAGATAAAGATGCTCCTTTAGTAACGGGGTATAATATTACAGGAAAGAATTCAATTGAAGTTTCATTTAATGAGCAACCGTCTGCAGAATTAATGATTCCGGAAAATTTTTCGTTGAATGCCGCAGAAAATAAAACGGTAAAGGTAAGGAAGATAAACCTGCTGACTTTTATTATAGAATTTCAGGGCAAGTTCAAAAATAAATTAATAAATAATTTGATTATCAACAAAGTCTGCGATAATTCAGATAACTGTTCACTTAATTTAATAATACCGTTTACCCCTATATGGGCCGAGACTGGTGATGTTGTTATCTCTGAAATAATGGCACATCCAGTGCCGGAGGTATCACTCCCTGGCAGAGAATATCTTGAAGTTACAAACCGGACTGATTTTTCATTCAATCTTAAAAACTGGAAACTTAAAGCCGAAGATCAAAGTTACCCGGTTAGCGGGAAAATTCTCGGAGCTCATGAAATAATGATCTTCTGCTTAGTATCGGATACATCATCGTTTACGAAATATGGTAAAGTAGCCGAACTGAAGCAATTTCCAATTCTGACTGATGATGGGAAAATGATTTGTCTGACTGATAGCTCAGGGACTCTGATTCATGGTGTTGTATATTCTTCATTGTGGTATGGTGATGAACTTAAATCTTCAGGTGGATGGTCGCTCGAAATGATCGATACCGGATTCCCGTTTTTCGATAAAGGAAACTGGACTGCCTCCACATCTCGGAAAGGAGGAACACCGGGAACTGTCAATTCTGTAATGAACAGTAATCCGGATAATTTCTTTTATGGTATGCAAAATGTATTTCCTGAAGATAGTATCAATATAACAATCAGATTTTCTGAGCCGGTTCTTGATTTTAAGGAAATTCTTAAAACCGGTAATATAGGAGGAAAGAGTTTGATTTATCTGAATCCTGTCGACCCTCTTTTTCGTATATTTTCTGCAAAAGTTGCAGATCCGCTTCAAAAGGGCGAAGTATATCAGTTTGATATTTCAGGAGATGTTAAGGATTTTGCCGGAAACCTTATGAAAAAAACGAATTATTCTTTTGGTTTGACTGAAACAACCAAGCCAGGAGATATATTATTTAATGAACTGCTTTTTAACCCTTTGCCGGGAGACCCCGACTATATTGAATTATTTAATTGCTCAGGGAAAATTATTGATGGTTCACGTTTACAGGTTGTTTCGGTAAGCGACGCAGTGGGAGATACCTCACAACTATATCCTGTTCTGGGCGAAAAGAGATGTATTTTACCTGCTTCGTATTTTGCTGTTACCACCGACAGGAAAAGAATTTTGAATAGATATTTTTCCGGTGACTCTTTATTCCTTTTTGAAACCGGAAATATGGCTTCAATGTCAGACGACAAAGGACATCTGATACTTTATAACCGTGAACTGGACAAACTTGATGAGGTTTCTTATAATGAGAAAATGCACTATTCACTTCTCTCAGGCTATGAAGGTATTTCTCTCGAAAAGACAAGTCCGCGCCTAAACTCGTGGGATGCCGTTAACTGGCATTCTGCTGCAGAATCTTCAGGATGGGGTACCCCGGGCGCACCCAACTCAATTTACTCTGAAATTCCGGCAGCATTTGACCAGGTTGTTTTTTCTTCTTCTAAGATAACTCCTGATAATGATGGTTATGAAGACTTCCTTTTGATTAGTTTCAACCTTAATGGAAATGGTAATGTTATTTCCGCAATGATTTTTGATGAGGCAGGGAATTACGTAAAAAAGATTGCCTCCAACCTTTTAGCCGGACCGGAAGCAACTCTTATATGGGATGGCACCGCGGCAGATGGTACGCTGGCAGACACAGGAATATACATTGTATTCATAACCCTTTTTGACGATACAGGCAAAACCGGAAAGTGGAAAAAAGTGTGTTCGGTTATCAGAAAATAAAAAAAGACCTGGTCATAACGCCAGGCTTTGGCTTTACGGTATTCCTTTATCTCTTCCGGCTCTTCGGAATCAGCCAAAGATCAAAGTGAGGAGATCATTTCAGTCATAATGGTAGTCATCCGCGATTCGGTTTTGGCAGCCTCATTCTGAACAGACTCGTGGGTTGTATATTCAATCTTTCCTTCAACACCCAGGTCAGTAATAACACTGACCGCAAAACATGGCAGTCCCATATGACGTGCAATAATGACCTCCGGAGTGGTCGACATTCCAACTGCATCGGCGCCTATAATTCTGAAGTATTTATACTCAGAAGGAGTCTCAAATGTAGGACCGCTTGTTGAAAGATAAACCCCTTTGTGTATTCTTATATTATGTTCTTCTGCAATAAGCAAAGCCTTTTTAATCAGGTATTTATCATAGGCTTCTCCCATGTCGGGAAACCGTGGACCTATCCGGTCATCATTTTGACCGATCAATGGATTAGGCAGAAGGTTGATATGGTCGGTTATGATCATTATATCGCCGATATGGAAAGCGGGATTCACTCCACCTGCTGCATTTGAAAGAAAAAGGCATTTGATACCCAGATACTTCATCACTCTTACAGGTAATGCAACCTGCTCCGCACCATAACCTTCATAGTAATGAAACCGGCCTTTCATGGCAACAATTTTTTTTCTGCCGAAATCACCATAGATAAATTTCCCGGCATGTCCTTCAACAGTCGATACAGGGAAATTTGGGATATCTTTATAATCTATCTCAATACGATTTTCAATTTTTGATGTAAGCTCCCCGAGCCCGGTGCCAAGAATTATTCCTGCATCAGGACTTTTAATTCCTCTGGCCTTCAGAAACTCTGTTGTTTCGTTTATTTTTTCTAACATAGTTAACTATCATATTATCAAACTCATTCTTGTCGTCATTTAGAAAATAAATGCCAATAGGAATGTAAAATAAAGCCGACTTTATCGGTTCTTCAATATTAGTAAATTCCCGCAACCTTACAGCATCTTTTTCGGTAGTAATTAGATACTTAACGGGTGATTTTAAATCATTATAGGCTGAAGAAATTGTCTGTAAATCATTTTCTTTAAAATTGTAATGATCGGAAAAGGGGAGATGGATTACCTCGGTAAATTTTTTCTGAAGGTAATCAAAGAGAGGTTTGTGATTAGCAATTCCTGTAATCAGTACAATACCGCAGTCATGTGTTTGCTGTATTTCGGATAGCTGTAAGGTCTGCTCTTTATTTTCAAACACCTGAACCGGAGCTTCATATTTGACTGATGTAAAATACAAATTCTGATAAGGCGATTTGTTTACCTCTTTTACAATGAGCCTTCTCTGGATAGGAGAAATATCCTCAGGCGATTTGGTAATCAGAATTATATCAGCTCTTCTCATATTACTTTTACCCTCTCTCAGGTTTCCATATGGCATCATATGATCTCTGACAATAAGCCTTTCAAAATCAGATAGGAGTATTGATAATCCGGGTGTTATTCTTCTGTGCTGGAATCCGTCATCAAGGATAATAACTTCTGTTTCAGGTTTTTCCTCCAGGATCCTTTTCACTCCGTTCACCCTGTCCCTGTCTACTGTTACCAGCACATCATGAAATTTCCTTAGTATCTGCATTGGTTCATCGCCTATATCACTAACCCTGGAAGCTAGTGTGGCAATTCTGAAATCCCGCGTCTTTCGTTTATAGCCCCTGCTCAGGGTAGCTACTTTGAAATTTTCCCTGAGTAAACCGGCAATATATTCGGTATGGGGTGTCTTGCCTGTGCCGCCAACCGTTATATTTCCAACGCATATCACTGGAATTTGAAATTCTTCAGAGTGAAGAATGCCGGTATTAAATAAAAAGTTCCTTACTCCGGTAATCAGTCCATAGATCAGTGAAACCGGATAGAGTAGTATGTTTTTTTTGTTAACCATAATTCAAATATAAGTGCCCTTGCACATCACCTGAGCTCAAGGAAAAAGGGAAGCCGGGCTTGTATTCCTGAGAGATCTCTGATCTCCTGGACCATATTGTAATATTTTACTGATTCCCCCAATTCCTTTTTCAAAATATTTATTCTGATTTCTCCGCTTAGCTGTGTGAGCAACTTTACATACGGATCTTCCAGTACCGGCAACTCCCTGATAGAATATATTCTTATAGCGGCAAGTTGCGCAGCCCCTTTAATCGCATCATAAAGTCCTCCAATAGAGTCTATCAGTCCTATTTTTTGAGCGCTTGTACCACTCCATACCCTGCCCTGTCCGATACTGTCCACTGCGTGTGCAGTCATATTTCTCCCGGATGCAACTTTATTGACGAAATCGCTGTAAATCTGCTCAATGCTAATTTGCATCATCTCTTTTTCATAGCTGTTCATGGGTCTGTAAATCGAAGGAAAATCGGAGTTCTTATTCGTATTAACTACTTCTGTTGTAAGTCCGAGTTTCTGTTCCAGAAGCTTTCCTGCATTGGGTATCAGACCAAATACTCCAATTGATCCTGAGATTGTAGTAGGATTCGCGTATATTTTTGTAGCAGGGGCTGAAATGAAATATCCGCCTGATGCAGCATAATTGCCCATTGATACGACCACGGGCTTAACTTTGGAAGCGAGCTCAAGCTCCCGCCACATAATATCTGATGCAATTGCACTACCTCCCGGTGAATTGACCCTGAGAACAATTGCTTTTACAGTAGTATCTTTACGCTGTTGCCTGATTATATCTGCATAATAATTACCACCGATGTTATTTTCATTTCCCTTGCCGGTAACAATAGTTCCTTCTGCATAAACTACAGCGATTTTGTTTTTAACTGAAATGCTTTTATGAGGATCGGGCACCTTAGTGTATTTGGTCATCGATACAAAATTGATGTCTTTATTTGCACCGATTCCAGACAGGCTTTTTAAGGTATCTATTAAAGCATCGCGGTACATCAGTCCGTCCACAAGTTTAGTTTCAAATGCCCGGGCGGCAATATTCCCATCAAGATTATCGGCTATCCTGTTCAGCTCCTCAACCGGAATCCCTCTTGATTCTGAAATATCTTTGATAACCTGTTTCCATATTGATCCTGCATAATCTTTAATCTGGGATCTGTTTTCATCACTTAACTTATTGAGAATAAATGGTTCAACAGCACCTTTGAATTTCCCATGACGGGTTACCTGAACCTCTACCCCAATCTTTTCAAGGGCATTTTTGTAGAACATGATCTCGCTGCTCAGACCTTTAAACTCAACCATTGATCCGGGATTAATATATATTTTGTCTGCAGCAGTAGATAAATAATAACATTCCTGAGTCAGAATATAGTCAGAATATGAAATAACAAATTTTCCTGTCGATCTGAAGTTCTTGATGGCATTCCTTACCTCTTCTGTTGTTGCCCATCCTGTGGATAAAAGTCCGTTTTCTATTAAAATGCCTTTAATCTTTCTGTCAACAGATGCCTTTTCAATGTTCTGCAAAATTTCGTTTAACCCCGGAGACTGTGTAAGTGTCATATTAAACAGGTCGAGAGCTGCGAGAGGATTCTGATTACCTCTGTCAGGTATTGTAACCCCGGCTTTAAGAATGAGTATGGAATTGTCAGTTATTGTTACGGGTTTGTTGCCTGAGGCAACAAGCGCACTTAATGATGCCAGGAGAACAATAAAGAATAATATTGAGGTAATTATTATCCCGGATATTGTTGCCAGTGTGTACTTTAAAAAATTTTTCATCTTTGGACAATTTAATATAATTGTTTCTAAATATAGAAAAACAAAATGATTTTGTAAAGGTATGTATCAATTTAATACTTTTGAAAACAGATTGACTTGATTATGAAGAATATATTTCTTGGCATCGGAACTAATATCGGGGACAGGGAAGCTAACCTTAATGCTGCAGTTGGGAGGATTGAGGAAAAGCTGGGTCATGTTATTAAATCCTCATCTGTTTATGAAACGGAACCATGGGGGTTTAATTCAGAGAATAAGTTCTTAAATATAGTAGTGGAAGTTGAAACAACCCTGCTGCCATCAGAATTATTGGATTCAATTCATTCCATCGAAGCGCTTCTTGGAAGATTAAGGGGTGAAGTACAATATTCTTCACGAGTGATAGATATTGACATTATTTTCTATGAGGATCAGTTTATTATTGAAAAGGATCTGATAATTCCGCACCCTCTGATGCAGGAGAGGAAATTTGTGCTTGTACCTTTATGTGAAATTGCATCCGAACTGGTTCATCCTGTGTTGAAAAAACCAGTCGCCGACCTGCTCAAATCATGCAGGGATGTGAATGTAGTGAAAAAGTACAAATTGTAATCCCGAAATTTTTGCCCCAAACCTAATTTACAGCAGGCCGTTATCTGCAAAACTATAGTAATCCTTATCTGATATTATGAGATGATCGAGGAGCGGAATATCCATCAGGTTACCGGCCTCTTTAATTTTCTGGGTTATTTTGGAATCCGATTCACTCGGATTCAGGTTTCCCGATGGATGATTGTGGCAGACAATTATCCCGGAAGCGAGATATTCTATTGCTTTTTTCATTACCATCCTTACATCGGTGACTGTGCCACTGATGCCACCCTGGCTCAATTTCATCCTGTTAATTACCTTATTTGACCTGTTAAGGAATAGTATCCAGAACTCTTCATGTGGAAGGTCTGACAAAAGAGGCTGGAAAATGTCAGCAACATCTTTTGAGCATTTGATCTGAGGGAAATCAGGTACTTCGGCAAGTTTGCGTCTTCGTCCTAATTCAAGAGCCGCAGCAATTGTTACAGCCCTTGCTGCCCCAATTCCATGCAATTTTGTAAAGTCGGATATTGTAAGTTTCCCGAGGCTGTTAAGGTTATTATTTACAATACCTAATAATTCCCGGCCTAGATCAACAGCCGATTTGTCTTTTGTTCCTGAGCTGATCAGAATTGCCAGTAATTCCGCATCGCTCAGACTGTTTGTACCATTCCTGATAAGCTTTTCCCTTGGCCTGTCCTCGACAGCCCAGTCGGTAATTTTAAGAGACATACAGCGAAAATTTGAAATGCATATGCAAGATATATAAAACCGGGGATATCACAAATAATTTATTTTATAATGCACTGCAAATGGCTCAGAGCACAGTTAGCATTCTTTCTTTGCCTTGCGCTCTGTGCAGAAATAAAAAAAGGCCGTACCATACGATACAGCCTCCTGATATATATTAGAATTCTTTTAAAGACTATTCACATGCTTAACAAGTGAAGACTTCAGGTTTGAAGCTTTTTTCTTGTGAATGATATTCTTCTTAGCCAGTTTGTCGAGCATAGAAGTTAATTTAGGAAGCATAACTCCGGCTTCTTCTTTATTGGTAGTTCCGCGAAGAGCTTTAAGAGCATTACGTGTGGTTTTTGCATAATACTTGTTGCTCTCTTTTCTTACATCGATCTGCCTGATCCTTTTTTCTGACGACTTATGATTTGCCATGCTTTTAAATATATTATCTTCAAACTCTTAAAAATTGTAGTCCATAGGGGA
>JANYJP010000021.1 GCA_025358455.1 Bacteroidales bacterium | reverse complement strand
TTCGTATTAGCTTAAACATTTGTTTACTATCTGATTATATGTGGCTTACAACGATTATTGTTTATTATCGGTAAGAGAATCAAGTTTCGATTTCACCTCATCAAGGATGCCATCATTGTCAATAGTATAATAATCCTTCAGACTCTGAAGTGTAGCTCTTGCCTGCAGGGTATCTCCCTTTTTAATGCTGATATCAGCAAGAAGGAGAAACATTCTTGCCATCCAGTATTGATGAGGTGAATTCTGACTTATGAATTCCGTAATAACCTTTTCAGCATCTGCCGCCTGATCTTTCTTATTTAACAGTTCAGCGACCCTGTATTTTGATTCAGCCCCCTCTATACTTGTAACTTCAGTTGCAACTTTTCGGAACTCCTTAAGAGCCTCATCAAAATTGTTGAGACTGTAATTTGCTTTTGCACTCATGAAGCTTGCTTCACGTATCATTTCTTCAGGTATATTACCTGAGTTAATAATCTTTTGAGCAGCAATAATTGTTTTCTGCGCATCGCCTGCCTGAAAAGCAGATCGTAACTCTCCTTTAAGCGCAATCAGTTTGTTAACATCAGTACTGGCAGTCTTTTCAAGTTTGTCATAATAAATATATGACGAAGTATAATCTTCTTTATCAAAATAGATATTTGATACTGCCAGGAGTGATTGTTCCATGAACTGATTATTTGGAGCTGCAGTTACTTCCGTATAAAGCTTTAAAGCTTCGTCATTATTACCGGTTGATCTGAGACATTCAGCAAGATAATATTGTGCATTCTGTCTGAAACTGCCATTAGGGAACTCATTCAGATAGCTTTTGAATACTTCGGTTGCTTTGTCAAATCTGGAAGTCATATACAGATTTTCACCTGAAGTATATACCAGCGAATCTTTAGCTGCCAGGTTTATATCACCATATCCATCGAGAGTTTTGATATATGTGAAATAGGAATCAACATCGTTCATATCAACATAAGTGTTTCTTAACCCGGTTATTGCGTATCTTGCCTCAGGAGTAGATTTGAAATTTTCAATAACCGTTTTAAACTGTGATATTGCCTTTTCGTTCTGGCCAAGGTTGTAATACAGAAGACCCAGCTGAACCATGGAACGGGGAACAAAAGGACTGGTCTGGTATGTGGATATTACAGTATTGAAATCTGCTTCTCCCCTGTTAAAATCCTGCATCACAATATATGCCCTTCCTCTTTCGAATATAGCATTCGGAACATAAGATGACGTGGGAAATTTCAGGATCAGTGAAGTAAGAATATCAACTTTGCCCTTGCCAGAATTCATAAGTCCAAGTGAGAATCCTTTCTGAAACATTGCATAATCGGCATCGAGGTTCCCATATTCAATAACTTTATCATAATAGTTTATTGCCATCTGATAGTTGGTTGTGATATAATAACAGTCAGCAATCCTGTTTTTTGCATCAGCAAGCACCTCCGGTCGGGCATTTGGAACACCTGACTCAAAAGCCTTTAAGTGGGTTAGTGCATTTGTATAGTCTTTCAGGTTAAAGTATGTATAACCAAGGTTATACCTTAAGAGGTTATATTCATCCAGGAGTGTTGATTTGGGAATAGCCATGAACAACTCGTAATCGCTTTTTGCCTTATCGTAATATCCAAGCCGGTATGAGGCTTCACCCCTCCAGTATATTGCCCTGGCTCTTATTGGTCTGTTATACTTTTCATACTTCAGCGATTTATCAAACATATCCACAGAGGCTTCAAATTCAAGGTTTTTAAAAAGTTCGAGACCTCTGTAAAATGCTACTCTCTGATATGCTTCTTCAAGTCTGCTGTCTTTATTGGATATTTTTTCGAGAAAAGAAAATGCAGCCTTATAATTTTTCAGTTGGGTGAAAGTACCAATAAGATATTCATAAGCCTCCTGTATCCTTTCAGAACCAGGGTACTTATCAATATATTCCTGAAACGCGGCAATTGTCTCTCCAAAAGGAGAATATGATGTTTCATACGTAAGTTTTGCATAGTTAAAGAGCGACTCCTCACTTATCTTTTTATCATAATTAAGTTTTGAAGCTTCCCCGAATGCAAACCGGGCCCTTTTCTTATCGTTTTTCTGCAGATAGCAATCACCAAGAATATTCCAGACATTCTGACTTAAAAGGTCGCTTCTGGCACCAATTTCGAGGAATAGTTTAATCGCCTTATCCAGCTCCCCTGTTTTGAAGTAACAATATCCAAGCTGAAATTTATCCTCCCTGTCGCTTGCTTTGGTACCTGTCGAATATTTCTCAAGATAAGGCAATGCCTCTTTATAGTTTTCTTTACTGTAATAAGCATCACCAATAAACCTGTAAAGTTCTACAGCTCTTTCCTTCCCTGCTGATTTGAGAAGGTCGGGAGCCATACTGAGAATTCCGTCATAATCTTTTTCAAGGTACAAAATCTGAACAATATAAAATGGAACGACACTACCGAAGGTTTCATCATTTTTCAGTCGCGTGAACCCCTCCATAGCTGTCAGATACATCTTTTGCTCATAAGCAATCTGGGCAAAGTAGTAAACTGCCGGAGGTGTATATTCAGTGTCAATATCCTTTATCTCAGAAAACATCAGGAGGGCCCTGCTTTTATCGCCTGTTATGTATAGTGAATATCCAAGTCTGAAAAAATATTCAGCCAGTTTTTCTCCTTTTAGCTCCTGCCTGTTTACTGTTTCATAATATGTAACTGCTTTCCTGTAATTTTTATTTTGATAGAAAAAGTCTCCCAATTCAAGTCTTGCTTCATTTATTCTCGGACTTTCAGGATGAGTTGCTATATATATTATCATTCTGAATTCAGCGTCGGGGTTAAAGAGCTTAAGAGCTGAAACGGCACTGAAGTATTCAGCCTCAGAAACCATTATGGGATCGGATTTATCGCCACTTTTTACATAGGCATCCAGCAACCTGATTGCTGCAGGAAATTTCTCTTTATTGAAAAGCTCCATGCCTCTGTTAAATTCATAACCTGGTTGGCTGCCGGTAAAAGGAACCTGTGATGAGAGTTGAATGGTGAAAAATGATAGAAGGCTGAATATTAAAATTAGTTTGTTTCTGTTCATAACTTATTTTTTTTGGTCTTATCCAATTAACTGTGAATTAAGTTCATAATTCAATGAAAATCATAATCCATTAATTGTAAGCCACATATAACAATTACCCTTATTTTTCTGACAAAATGTAAAATTACAACTATTAAACGCCGTCAGTCGGCCTTTATTACTGATTTTATCAACATATAAATGTTAATTATGAATTCTTTCCTTATTTTGCAAACTAAATAATCGGAAAATGCAGGAAAATCTTCCACTTGATATAATTATTGAGCTGACAGACTGTACAATATGGCAGCAGGATCATCTTGTACTCACCAATGTTAATCTAAGTGTTGGGAAGGGTGAATTTATTTATCTTGTTGGCAGGGTTGGCAGTGGAAAATCGAGTTTAATTAAAACTCTGAATGCCCAGATCCCTCTCAGGGACGGAATCGGACTTGTTGCCGGTTTTAACCTTACAAAAATTAAGAGAAGGGAAATTCCCTACCTGCGCAGAAAGATAGGGATAGTATTTCAGGATTTTCAATTACTCATCGACAGGTCAGTAAATGAGAATCTTGAATTTGTTTTAAAAGCTACAGGCTGGAAAAACAAAAAAGAGATAGATACCCGTATCGGGGAAGTTCTTGAAAAAGTAGGACTGGGACTAAAAGGCTATAAAATGCCTCATCAGCTATCCGGAGGTGAACAACAGCGAGTGGTAATTGGAAGAGCGCTCCTTAATGATCCTGATATTATCCTTGCTGATGAACCCACAGGCAATCTCGACCCGGAAACATCTGAGGGAATAATCAGACTTCTTATTGATATCAGCAAAACAGGAAGAGCTGTAGTTGTGGCAACACATAACTATACTCTGCTTAAAAAATTCTCAGCCAGAACAATTAAGTTTGATGATGGCAAACTTATGGAAGTTATGGCTGACGAGGAAATGGAGTTGTTGGGATAACAAAATGCAGGCCGTCCAATCGCAAGACCATGAGTGCGGTAATATATTATTGGAATCAGATGATGAAGATGATCGCTGATTAATGATTATCTATATATACTTCAAGTTCTTTATGCCAGTCATCCGGGTCAACCGTTTTCGGGATGGTAGTTTCATTAAATAACAGGTCAACCAGATAATGCGGTTCTTTACCGCCAATAAATACTGACTTGGAGCATGAAACACAATAAACTACAACATCATTAACAGGCATTTCAGATGTTCGTTTTATCATTTGTTTTTTTACTTCCGATGCAGGAATTGTGCCGTAGAATGTATCTCCACAACAGGTTCCGGCAGAACGGGTTTTATCCGGTTCAATTAATGTGATATTCATTCTTTTCAATAATATCCTGATGGCGTCATGTATTTGTGATTGATTCCGGGTAGGACAAGCATCAATGATTGACATGAGCTGCCCTTTATAATCCGGAAAATGGAAATAATCACTTCCGGCAAGTATTTCCCATAATGAGATAGTTGTTACGTCATTATAATCATTCCTGAAACGCTTATCACAACCGGGACAGACATTTATAATATTTACCTTTTCTTTTAGCTGAGGTTCCCTTTTGCAGCATGTTTCAAGCAATTCCATTCTTCCAATATTACTATTCAGAACCGAATGGATTTTATCGGCCAGATGTGGTTTGTACAACATTAATGCACAACCAGGTGCGAATATATTTTTCATTTAAGTTATTTGGGAGTAACCATATTCATCACATCTTTTACCTGCTTCCAGGTTATCAGGATGACATTATTTGACTTCAAAAGATCTTTAAAATCACTGCTTAAAACCAGATCCAGATCATGCTGACGCCAGGCTGAGCCGTAGTCATCATGACCTTTACTAATTGCCTGCATCTCATCATTATCAACTGAAAGATGAACTATCATCTGGTTAAGCCCTGGTTTCAGTTCATTTATTCCTTTTTTATATGCTTCAATCCATTCACCATTGATCATCTTAGGTTCAAGCATAAACAAATTATCAAGCAGGAAAATTTTTGATCCAAGTGCTTTGGCCATCTCAGGAGGAAACCAGCTTAAATAAGCACGAGGGAATAAAACCGGCAGATGATAAATATCAGAAAGGTTCAGGTAAATTTTCACAAGGTCAGGGTTTGCAAGCACACTGCCCATATGTGTATCTAAATGGGTAGGTTCAATGCCTAGTGCAATTGCTTTATCAATCTGTGACCTGAGTTCTTTCTCAGCTTCTTCAACTTTTGCTGCCTTACCTAATTCTTCAACCGAAGGATAAAAATCCCCGTTTTTATCAAGCAAGCTTGAAATCTGATCAGATGGAGAAACTCCTCCCCATTTATATGAATCCCACTCTGCTGTCATGGTAAGGTGAATTCCAACATCCATGCCAGGATGGTTCTTAACATAACCGGCAATTTCAAGAGCCCATGGGCAAGGCATCATTATACTTCCTGAAGTAACACCTTTATTTTCAAAAGCTTTGATGCAGGCAGTATTGGTTGAATGAGATAATCCCATATCGTCGGCATGGATTATAAGAAGCTTAGAATCTTTAGGATAGCCTAATAGTTCTGCCAGGTTCTTACTATTCTGTGCACTGATACTCAAAATGGCTAAAAAGCCTGCTATTACAAGGATAAGTCTTTTCGTTTTCATCATAATTCAGATCATTTATATTAAATGGTATTGAAGTCAATCGGCTAATCACCAGTGACAATGCGAAATTTTTCTAATAAAAATTAAGTTTAAAATTCAGGCGTAAAGGTAATTATTGCTATAGTTAAAAACCAGATCAGGGTTATTTATTTGTATCAGGATTTAAGGATTTTTACAGAAACCCAAATGCTGTTCCACACTTCTTAATATACCTGCCCGGAAAAACATGTTTCAATATTCATTGTTTACCTTTTAAGAAATAGTTGCTTCATAAAACGCATTATTGAAGGACCGGCAGTATCTTTATACTACTACACAGACCAATATAAAATTGAAAGTTAAAAGTGAAAAATGAAAAAACAGGAATATTCAGAACTTAGAAGAAAAGTTGTAATCGTAGGCGCAGGTGCAGTAGGCGCCACATTCTGCTATGCCCTTGCACAAAGCGGGCTGGCAGATGAGATTGTTTTGCTTGATCAGAATAAGGATCTTATGCAGGGTCAGGTACTCGATCTGGTACATGGCCAACCCTTTTTTCCAACAGTTATTATCCGTGCGGGAACTTCGCGGGATTATACCGATGCACATGTTGTTGTAATTACTGCCGGTGTTGCCCAGCTCCCAGGTGAGACACGGTTGAAGCTACTGAAAAAAAACGCTGATGTCGTCGGAAATATCGCTGAAGATATATCAAAACATAAATGCCGGGGTGTTATGGTCGTTGTCAGTAACCCTGTTGACGTGCTTACATATGTTGCATTGAAAAGATCGGGATGGGACAGAAGTCGCGTTATTGGTTCAGGTACAGTACTCGACAGTTTCAGATTCAGACATCTGTTAAGTACCAAATGTGGAATTGATGTACATAATGTTCATGCATATATTCTTGGAGAACATGGGGACAGTGAGTTTGCAGCATGGTCGATGACTCATGTTGCCGGTATGAATTTCGATGATTATTGTCCCGTGTGTGGTACATGCACTGATTGGAAAAAACAACGTAAACTTATTGAGAAACAGGTTCGTGAATCAGCGTACCACATAATTAATTACAAAGGGTCAACACAGTTTGCAGTAGGATTGGCTCTTGTGAAGATTACCGGTGCAATACTCCGCAGCCAGAATAGTCTGCTTACGGTATCCACCTTGATTGATGGAGAATTTGGAATCTATGATGTTTGTCTGAGCGTGCCATGTATTGTGACAAGCGGCGGAGTAGCTAAAATTATAGAATGTAAGTTAATTCCCGAAGAACTTGCTTCTCTCTCCCATTCAGCATTGGTTCTTAAAGCTTCGCTTGAATCCCTTTAAAAATAAATAGAATCAATAACGAATATTTATTTTATTTATTTCAGCCATTCCGGGTCATCAGGAGAATGGACTGAAAAACCTGAACATAATCATTAATCATTTGTTTTCTCAAATCACTTTTTTAAGTGATATGTGACCAGCCTTGAAGACGCGCAGGAACTCCTCAACCATCATGAGGCTTAGGAATGATTAAAAAGATAATTACTTTAACATCCGCACAGGCCACAAAAGTCTGTTCCGGTAGATCCTGTAGTATGGTTCATTTATACTTCCGAACGACTCCATAAATGAAGCGATAGCCGGTATTGAGGAGCCGGCAAAATCAAGTATGTTCCTGGTTGATGCATTTTTTTTAATAAATTCATTCATTGCAAAATAACCGATATTCTTTTCACGACTTTGCGGGGTATTAACCACGAACAGCATGGTTTTATTCCCACGTGTCTCTACAATAAAAATTCCATATATCAGTTTTTTGCGTGAACCCCTTACTCCTATTATACTGCCCTTTTTATTAATCAGGCAGAAATTCATCAGGTTCTTGAGTCGTTGGTATTCACGACCACTTATTCCTCTGATCTCTTTCCCTTTATTCATTATAAAGAGATCAATTAACTCATCGGGAATAATGCCATTAACCAGTTCAAACCCTTTTTTCCCAGATGATTCAATATTTTTTCTGCATTGTGGTGAAAAGTTTTCGCACAATTTCTCGTACGGTTTTGACAGATCAAGTACATAATTTGCCTTTTCTGTAATTTTAAATCCTTCAATTTCAATCTTCTGCCCAACAGATAAATCAATCATCCTGTAGAAATCAGGCAGGAAATTAAGGAATTCTACAAGTGCAGGCGCCGACGGGTTATCAGGTGAGAAGGCTCCAAGTTGTTGAAGGAATACCGGGGTTTGGACATACTGAATTCCGAATTTATTGATACCCGGGACCGGAAAAACCGAATCATAATCATCGTCAACAAGAGCTTCCCATCCGGGCGACATGATATCGAGATACCATGAATATGCGTATGGTTTAACACCCGGTGAATTTCTTATACAATTATCCCACTGTTCCCTGTCAATCTCCTGGTTTTTATGGTAAACTATCATGATGTCTGGTATTTTAGCATGCATTCAAATACTTCTCTCCAACCTCTTCCTTCTTCATTATCAAGCAATGAGGTATTATGCCAGATACTTACGAAAAGACCACCAGCTTTCCTGGTTTCGTCTATTAATTTTAAAATCGAGTCCTTAGACGCATGGACATCAAGCTTCTTATACTCATACAGAGTGGCGTCCATGATCTGGAAAGGAATTATTTTAAGGGTTGTAGGTTTATCTTCTGATACGTCATAGAAATAAAAGGGCCGGGCAATACCTGCTCTGAAACCTGGTTCGTCAGGATATCCCATTGAGTAGTCCTCGGAAATTCCTGCCTTGTAAAGATCGCGGTATGATTGGGGCATAAATAACCTAAGGTAATGGAAACGGCTGGAAACGATTTCGGTTCCTAAAATTGTCTTTAAACGAGCAGCTTCGGTTTTAATAGCAACCTGGTTATCAGCAGCATAAAAAGATGGATGCAATCCGGTTTTAAATTTTGCAGAAAGATTATGAATCAGTTTTCTGTAGTCATCATTTTTCCATGAAGGATTTTTATCATATTTTGAATGGTCACCCAAAGGGAAAAAGAACCTTGAATCAGAATTATGACTTTCAATCTTTTCAGTTATATAATCAAATACCTCGTAAGGATCTCCATTTCCGTTTGTAACAGTTCTATATCTGTCAGCGGTACTTTTATTATTCTTTATGTCGTTGAAAAGTCCGCCAAGTGATCTTAAAAGACCCTGACCCAGGTAAGCAAATGGCTGGTCAGTATCTATTGTTAACAAGGCTTTAAATTCATTGCTCTTAAAAGTCAGGTTATTGAACTTCTTTAGAATTGCCTTTGACAACTCTTTTGCCCATATATCCACAATAGGGATTCCGAGGAATCCGTTTTTAAATGCAAGTGATGATCCGGCTTTAAACCTTCCATACTCATCAGGCTGAAATTCAAGATACTCTTCATATCTGGTAATAAGGTAAAATGAAGCTGCAAATATATCAAAAGGGAGATCAGATTCTGAAGATGTCTGAAAAAACACCGGTAATCTTTTCCATTCGTTTACTATTATCTCCCTTTCAGAAATTCCAGTTTCAAATAAAAGGGAACAAGGATCAATCCTAAAAGAGCCGGAAATTGTCTCATCCGAATAGTTTATAACAGGATGTTTCCCCAGCTTTCTCTTATCAGTAATGACTTCCCATGTTAAGCCAAGGATATCTCCAAGTATTATACCTGCTATATATCTCAAACGAGGTACATCCTTAACTGAATATATTCTGACCGGCCGGGAATCCATATTTACAAATTTATGTAATTACTTGTTAACTAATTGTATAAACTAGTAGATTTCTACTAATATTTTTAATGCACTCATATTAGTATTTGTTGGTATAAAGTTTAGATTTACTGGGCACTGCGGGCGCTCCGGGCACTCCAAACTTTTAATTATGTAACAATTAGGAAAATTTGATTATCTTTGCGCCCTAATAAACAAAGTGATTTCCACGAAGCGTGCCAGGCATTTTGCCCAGTCTGTATTTGAGTTCATTTCGGCCGGGATAACAAATCCTCCGCTCCCGAAACCACATCATAAAATTATAAATGACAAATTTTGAAGAAATGGGATTTACTCCCGGTATCCTGAAGGCTATTCAGGAACTTGGATTTGAGCAGCCTATGCCTGTACAGGAAAAGGTTATTCCACTAATGCTCAGTGAGGAGGGTGATATAATTGCATTGGCTCAGACAGGGACAGGAAAAACAGCTGCCTTCGGGCTGCCATTAGTGCAAATGACTGATACAGATTTAAATTCAACCCAGGCACTTATTCTTTGCCCTACTCGTGAATTATGTATGCAAATCACTGGTGATCTTACTGACTATGCAAGATATACCGGTAAATTAAGAATTCTGGCAGTCTATGGAGGAGCAAGCATCGATAACCAGATAAGAGAACTTAAAAAAGGGGTTCACATCATTGTTGCAACACCGGGAAGGTTAATAGATCTTATCGGACGTCGTGCTGCGAAATTATCAGCTGTCAAAACTGTTATTCTGGATGAAGCAGACGAGATGCTCAATATGGGTTTTCTTGACAGCATAAATGAGATACTTGAGGAGGTTCCTGAGGGAAGAAGAACTCTTCTTTTTTCCGCAACCATGTCGTCGGAAATTGCCGGAATAGCAAAACGATACATGAATAATGCAAAAGAGATCACAATTGGAACAAAAAATGCTTCAGCCGAAAATGTCACACATGGTTATTACCTTGTCCAGGCAAAAGATAAATACAAGGTGCTCAAACGAATAGCAGATTCAGAACCTGACATATATGGTATCGTTTTTTGCCGTACTCGTAAAGAGACTCAGGAGATTGCATCAAAGCTGATTGAGGATGGGTACAATGCTGATGCACTTCATGGTGATCTGTCGCAGGTACAACGCGATACAGTTATGCAGAAATTCAGGGTAAGAAATCTGCAGCTCCTTGTGGCAACCGATGTTGCTGCCCGTGGACTTGATGTCGATGATCTTACTCACGTTATCAATTATAGCCTGCCCGACGACAATGAGGTATATACTCATAGAAGTGGACGTACAGGCAGGGCTGGTAAAAAAGGAATATCAATATCTTTGGTAAACGTAAGGGAACAGCACAATCTTAAACAGATTGAAAGACTTGTCAAAAAACCATTTAAGGTAATTAAAATACCTACCGGAAGTGAAATATGCGGGAAACAATTATTCTACTGGATCAAAAAGCTCGAAACGGTTGTAACCGAGCACCAGGAGATTGAAAAATTTCTTCCTGAAATAACTGAGAAATTGTCGGGACTCGACAGGGAGGAACTTCTCAGAAGGGTAGTTTCTCTTCAGTTTGACAGATTCCTTGATGATTACAGAACAGGGGATGAGATTTTGTCACCTGTTGACCGGGGGGGTGACGACAATTACAGAGATCGCGGAAACAGGAAGGGTTCTCAGAGAGAATATGCCGGTAATTATAAACGACTTTTTATAAACCTTGGTAAAACTGACGGATTTTATCCCGAGCAGCTTATTGAGCTGGTAAATAAGAATACCCAGAAGAAAGTTCCTCTTGGTAAAATTGATCTCTTAAAGACATTTTCTTTCTTTGAGGTTGAGGCCGAATTTGCAGACTATCTGATCGAAGCACTGAATAATGCAAAGTTCAACGACAGAAGGGTCGCTGTAGAGCTTGCTCTTGAAAAACCTGAAGGGCACAGAGAAGACGATCGTTCAGGTAAAAGACCTGCAAAATGGTCCGACAGAAAACCTGAGAAGAAAAGAGGCGACAGACCTGAAAGCAGGAACCGAGACGTTAAAAAAGATAAGAAGTTCGGCAAGAAGGATAAGAAAAAATACAGCAGGTAGCGTTAAAAGGCGCGAGGCGTGAAGGTGTGAGGCGGAAGCCTTTCACCTTTTTTTATTTTCTTTCACTTTGACTGCGAGAAGAATCATCGAAATCAAAGCTATGATTCCTCCAAAACCAAAAGCAAATGTTCCTCCATATCCCGGAATGATTTTATCGAAGTAGCTGTAAAGAAATCCGAAAATCAGACTTGCCGGAAGCGCACTCAGCCCTATAGAAAAATTGTACAGTCCGAATGCTGTTCCTCTTTTTTCCTCACTTACCAGGTCAGCAACAAAAGCCTTTCCGGCTCCTTCAGTAAACGCATAGAATAACGCGTAAATTGCAAAAAGAAAAAACGTTGCCAAAACCTGAAGGCCTGGTGATAAGAATACAATAAGAGCAAAAGAAATGTAAACAAAAGCATAAATTGCCCAACCTATGTTAATAACAATTTTCCTTCCAATCCGATCAGAAAGGGCTCCCATTGGAGTAGCGAATATAACTTTGATTATGTGAAAGAAGGCCCATACGAGCGGCAGAAACAGAATATTAATCACATTCGATTGCTCTGCCTTACTTCCGAAACCTGAAACCATAGCATTTAGAGGAACTATTCTGGTTACTATATCAACAACCGCACCGCTTTTATGTATTGCTTCCTGAACTCTGAATAAAAGAAAAGCATCTGATGAGTTGCCCAGAGTAAACAGAATCATAATGAGAAGATAGTTCCTGAAGTTACTGTCAATACTTTTAAGTGAAAACCTGAAGAGCTTTCCTTCTCCATTTTCAGGAACAGATTCATTTACAAACAATAAAATCGTCAGCACGGCAAGTACACCAGGGATTATTGCCAGAATAAAAGTCCATCTGAGTGCAAGTGTTGAATCTTTTATCCCGAAAACCAAAAACAGTAACAGAAGCGTGATTATAGCAAGAACAGGACCCAATACAGCGCCTATATGATCCATGGCCTGGTGAAACCCATATGATTTTCCTCTGTTACTTTCATCGGAGGCGGAGGCGATTAATGCATCGCGCGGTGAGGATCGTATTCCTTTACCCACCCTGTCAAACATACGGATTAATATAATCTGCCAGCCTGATGAAACCAGCCCGGTCAATGGCCGGACAAGTGATGATAAAGAGTAACCAATAAGAACAAGCAGTTTTCTCTTTCTGATTTTATCGGAAATTATTCCGCTTATCAGGTTTAACATCGATGCCGTGGATTCAGCTACACCCTCAATTACACCTAAAAGAATTGCCCCGGAACCAAGCGCTGCAACAAAAACCGGTACGAGTGGATATATCATCTCAGTGGCCACATCTGTGAACAGGCTGACAAGTCCGAGCATTATTATTGCCCGCGGGATTTTGGTCTTATTCTTTTCAGTCATTCGATGAGGTCAACATAATCACTAATAATATTTTACTCTTCAGGATTTTCGTCAGAAGCTAATGGCGTTTCGGTTTCTATATTATCTTTTTAAATAGTCATTAAATAAAACCTGAAGGAAGGCTTTTCCCGATTTTTCTGCCTCAGCAGGAGTTTTCCCGTTTTTCATTACAAGTTGCTTAAGTTTCTGATCGTATGCAACTGCAGAGGAGTCAGTAATAAATCCAAATCCCTCATTAAAAGTATAGAATGCAAACGATTTGGATATATCCGAAAAAAGGTCTTTCCCAAATACGAAATCCCCACCCAGACCCATTTGATTAATTAAGGTAATGGGAATATCTATCTGTCCACCCAGCTTTTCAATCCTGACACCTTTCTCAGATAACGCCCCGCCAATCCAAAGCATTGGTATCTTAAATACTTCCTGAGAATATATAGGCATTTCATTATAGACTCTTGCGCAATGATCAGCAACCATAATTACCAGAGTGTTCTTCCACCACTCAGTCTTCTTTGCCCAATCGAGGAATGTTCCCAGCGACCGATCTGCATAATAAACGGAGTTCTTATACTTATTCATATTATCACTACCCTTGAAAACCGGATCCATTGGAATATCGAAAGGTTCATGACTTGAAAGAGTCAGAACTACTTTCAGAAATGGTTCCTTTACCGTTTTCATTGAGTCAATGAGGGTTT
Organism: Bacteroidales bacterium; assembly: GCA_025358455.1. Lineage (GTDB taxonomy): Bacteria > Bacteroidota > Bacteroidia > Bacteroidales > VadinHA17 > LD21. The sequence goes on along the minus strand of JANYJP010000021.1, from coordinate 30,727 downwards.
TGAACAGAACATGATCATGAACCCCCCATTTGGAGTTATAGTCTTTGGGGTCAAAATTATTTTTTGTGATTATGCTTTGAAATCCGGAACCAATAACAAATGAATTAAAGTTCGCGAAATTGATCTCTCCTCCATACCAGAATGCGCTATTGTAACCATTATTAACCAGTATCTTAACAAGACTTGGCAATGATTGACTTTTCTTTGGTTCTTTTATAACAGACTGAGCCGGCTGCGCAGGATAACCATCCAATATTGCCGGCATTGCCTTATCTGTTCTTGTACCACTTGCATAAAAACCGGAAAACAATATTCCCTCTTTTGTATACCTGTTAATATTGGGGGTAACCAGAGAGTCGCCACCAAGAGGACCGATAAGATAACCACTAAAACTTTCCAGGACAATAATTATGACATTTGGCCGGTTTGTATTCAGTACTTTATGAGGAATACCTCTTTTTACAGTCAACGAATCAACAATAGTTGTGGCAGCTTCATTATCTCCAAAAACATAAGGATTTTTAGTTGGTTTTTGGGTAAAAGCAGAGGTACCAACATTCCACACAGCATTTATGGCTGAGTGGTTCAGGAACATTTTATTACTGAAATAAACAGTTCCCGCATTAATAGGAGCTACTCCGAATCCCCCGCGTATTGGTATAATCAGCGCTCCCAGGAGAATCAGTAAAAGCAAAATACCGGGAAACAAGAATTTTACTCTGTAGATATCCCCGAACAATCTGTCAACTAACTTATTATAAAAGAAGATAAAGCAAGCCGATATAAGGATTATTGTTAAAAAAACCAGGATAATCTTCATTGTACTTACTGAAGCCATTGCCTCTCCCGGAGTTTTTAGATAGAGCATTGGGGTATAGTCCATTCTGAATCCCCAGTAAGAATACAGGTTAGCATCAGCAACAATAACTATGGCTGAGAAAATAATTAGAAAATATGTATAATACCTTATGAATATTTTGTACCAGTTTCCATTAAAGTATAAAGATGGAACTGCAACCAAAAAAGGAATAAGCAGGTAATAGCCGGTTGTTGAGATGTCGAGTTTTAAACCGTGCCAGAAGGATCCAAAAAACCCTGCCGCTGTCTCCTGGAATGCACTGTTGTATTGTAATGAAATAAAGAATAATCGGGCAAAAAAGAAGAATACCAGCCAAAAAATTGCATAAAAACCTAGAGCGATGAGTCTTTTTAACATACCCCATAAAGTTATTTAAACTGAATGAATTTCTTTAGTACTTCTGTAAAACATATTCAACGAAATGGTTATTATTATCATTCCTGATGCTGTGAGCCATTCCGGTTTCTCATATTTCAGACCAAGCTTAATACTCGCCTAAGCAGTTGACCAGAGAAGACAGTCGATAAATGTAACAGAAATTGGATTCAATTATAATATGATGACATCATAATATTTAATAGTTTTGTCTGTTATTCAACATGTTATTCATGACCATCGCGGAATATATTGCGAATCAATTATTTAATCATGGAGTCAAATTTGTATTTGGCATTCCGGGAGGTCCATCTATTCCATACATGGAAGCATTCAAAGCTGCAGGAATAGAATTTATTCTTACATCAAACGAAGCATCCGCAGGTATAATGGCTGATGTAACTGCCAGACTTACAGGAATCCCTGGAGTTTGTCATGCTACGTTCGGACCAGGAGCAACCAATATCGCAACAGGTGTCGGAGGAGCTTTGCTGGACAGATCAGCAGTGATTGTTTTTACCAGTGAAATTGCTGACAATATGATTAACAGGACCACTCAGATGAATATCAACCATCAGAAACTCTTTGAACCATTAACTAAAGCAACTTTCAGGCTGAATAGGGATAATGTGGTTGAGGTGATGGAGTCCGCTATCAGAATTTGTCAGGAATCCTACCCGGGTCCTGTCCATATCGGATTGCCTTCCGATATTTCAGGTATTGATATAGAGACATCATCGGAAGAAGGTTTCCTAGCAGAGACTACCTTCTTTCATAATGATATTCAGAAGATACTCTCAATGCTTGAAAAATCCCGCAGACCTCTGTTGGCTGTAGGCCTTACAGCTGCAAGACTGGGAATTCAGAATGAACTGCTGGAGTTCATTGATCGTTATAGAATGCCGGTCGTTATCACACCTATGGCAAAAGGATTGATACCTGAGGATCATCCCTGTTATGCAGGTGTTCTTTTCCATTCACTAAGTGACTATCTTGAAGATATATACGAAAAGACAGATCTTGTTATAGGTTTAGGTTACGATCCGGTTGAGTTTAATTATGAATCATGGAAACCGGATGTGCCTCTTATTCATTTTGATACAATTGAAAGTGATCTGCCTGATGGTGCCGGAGTAATCAGATACACTGGTCCCGCCCGTGAGTGGTTCAGTATTCTTAAGAATCTCAATATAAGCTCATTAATATTTGATCAGTCATTCATTAAGGGAATACGCAATGAGATGGATTCTGTTTTTAACGGTTTCACAAGTCATTTCGGTCCATCAGCTGTGTTGAAAATACTTCAGGATGAGTTACCTGGAAATGTTATCCTGACATGTGATGTAGGTTCACATCTTCATCTTGTGGGACAGTTCTGGAAAACCCATGGAAAGAGCAAAATAATTATGACAAACGGATGGTCAGGAATGGGCTTCGGTATTCCGGCAGCACTGGCGGCCCAGATAAATAAGCCTGATGCAACTGTAGTTTGCATAACAGGCGATGGTGGGTTCCTGATGATGGCCGGTGAAATGATAACAGCTAAAAGATATAATTTGCCAGTTATTGTTGTTGTTTTCTCCGATGGGGAACTGAATCTGATAAAGGTAAAACAATCATGGAATGATATTTCACCATATGGAACCATTCTATATCAGGATGATCTTTTTGGTGCTGATAATTTCTTCGGAATCACCGTTATAAGAGCCGATTCACATGAAAGTATGAGAACAGCAATAATTGAGGCCCTTTCAGATAACGAACCTGTAATTATCAATGCTGTTATTGATCCGGAAGATTATAAGTGGCTAATTGTAAGAAGGTGATGGGGAGCATTGGAGAATGGGAGAATGGATGACCGGGAGAGTACACTCCTTGTAACTCAGTGGTTAAAAATGACTTATATACAATTACGGAATATAGTACCTGAATTCTTCTTTGAGAACTGAATAGATACAGCTATCCTTAATAATTCCGTTTTTGATTACGTTTCTTTTAAGTGTTGCCTCCAGTATAAAGCCTGCCTTATCAAGCGCTTTGCGCGATGCTGCGTTATCAGCAAATGGCTCAGCATAAACCCTTACAATATCAAAGTTTTTAAAGGCATATGAAGTAGCGGCTTTGATGGCTTTGGTTCCAATGCCTTTTCCCCAATTTTCTTCAGAAAGGAAATAACCTATCTCAAAATTTTTTCTGTAGATATCAGTTTTTGTTACAATGCCGATACTGCCAACAACTTGCTTATCAATTATTATAGCAAAGAACCTTGGAGGAAGGTTCTCTGGCAATATGATATTCAGCCAGTCTCTGGCATCTTTCAATGTATATGGGAATGGAAATCCATCCCGAAGATTGGCAGAAATTTTTTCATTATCAGCTATAACATACAGCTGATTGGCATCTTTTATGGACCAGGGTCTTAAGACAATCCCCTCAAAAAATAGTTCCATTATTTTTTTAACTCTTCTTCTCCTTTTTAGGTTTTGCTTCTTTAACAGGTTTGTCCTCTTTCACTTCCTTTTTCTCTTTTGGGGCTTTGGCTGCCGGCTTTTCTTTGGCAGCTTTTGTTTCAATAACCTCGGAAGCTGTTTTCGCACTCTTTACCTCTTTGACTTCTTTTACTTCTTTAACCTCTTTTTTCTCTTTTACCGGCTTATTTTCTTTCGACTCTTTTTCCTTAAGAACTTTTACCGGTTTAATTTCGGGTTTATTAGTTTTTTTGCGAGGGCGTCTTATGCCAAATGAGCCAAGAATTATTTTTCCTCTTTTTGTCTTTTTATCACCTTTTCCCATAACAATTGATTTTGTTTTGTTTTATTAGTCCTTTATTCAGGATTGAAGCAAAGTTAACAAAAATCTTTATTTTTATTGAAATTTTTTTACTAACCTTAGAAACAATTATGACATATTGCGATTATATAAAATACCCTGACGGCGAACTGAATATCCTGATTATGAGAGTATTAAAAAATTAAAATTGAAGATATGAGACGAAATGAGAGAAATATTTCTGAAATTAAGGAGATTGAAGATATTATACTGAAGTCGGATGTTTGCAGGATTGCACTGGCGAACGAAAATATTCCTTATATAATTACCCTGAATTTCGGGTATATGGGAAGCCCGGTTAGGAGATTATATTTCCATTGCGCAAATGAGGGAAGAAAATTGGATATGATAAGTAGGAACAGTTTTGTCTGTTTTGAGATGGATATTGACCATCAGATATTTACCGGTGTAAAAGGCTGCGACTGGGGTATGAAGTACAGCAGTGTCATAGGGTATGGAAACATTTTAATTATAACTGAACCTGACCTTAAGAAAGAAGGACTTGATTGCATTATGAAACATTATGGAGCCGATAAGGAATATCAATATGATAATAAAGTGTTTGAAAGAACAACCATTCTTAGGCTCGATATTACTGAAATGAACGGAAAAAAGTGCTAAATTTGCAATCAGTTTAAAACGAATGAATTATGCAACCATTAAATGATTTACGGTTGGCGGTTTTAATAGATGCCGACAATATCCCGTACAGTAATGTGAGGGGCATGCTGGAAGAGATTGCGAAGTACGGAACACCGACTTTTAAAAGGATTTACGGAGACTGGACCAGGCCAACCATATCAGGCTGGAAATCGGTTCTCCTTGAAAATGCCATTACACCTATTCAACAATACAGTTATACAAAAGGAAAAAATTCAACTGACTCCGCTTTGATAATCGACGGGATGGATATCCTTTATTCAGGGAAAGTAGATGGCTTCTGTATTGTATCAAGTGACAGCGATTTTACAAGACTGGCAACAAGATTGAGAGAAGCAGGTATGAAAGTGATCGGAATCGGAGAAAGAAAAACCCCTCATCCTTTTATTGTTGCCTGTGACAAATTCATCTATCTTGAGATACTCACGCCTTCAACAGTTTCTATAGAACCTTCACCTGAAGTAAAGAAAAGGGGGAAACCTGTTGTAAGGAAGAAGAAAACTGAGGATCCTGATCCTCAGGCACAGATCCGCGTAGTCAAAAGACTGATAGCCTCATCAATAACCGACCTTGCCGATGAGAACGGATGGGCATATCTTGGCGATGTAGGAAACCTGATCCTTAAAAAGCAACCTGATTTTGATCCCAGAAATTTCGGATTCCCAAAGCTGACCCCGCTTATCAGATCGCTCGATTTCGAAATTGACGAAAGAGAATCCGGACAAAACCATATTAAGCATATTTATATCAGGAATAAAAAAGCCTGATGGGGAGACTGAGCGACTTGTTGACTTGTTGACTTATTGAATAGGAGATTGAGGAGCGTATCGACGAAATTCCGCAAAGCGGAAAAAGAAGAAAAAATACAGAAGAAAACAATCGATGGAAAAAAAATTAGTTTTTCACGAACAAAATTCTAAATCTGTTGTTTTTATAAAAACAGAATAACCCACTGATGGATTTGTTACATTTTTTGCAGAATTCAAAATGGCACTTGTGCCAAAAAGCCATTTAAATACAATATATTATGATATTTTATTTTTTGTTTTCAAAAATAAATATGACCTTTGTCCCTGTTTTATAAATACTTTAATAATTGAATTATGAACATTTACGTAGGAAGTCTTCATTTTAAAATGAGTGAAGCAGAATTAAAAGAAATCTTTGAAGAGTATGGCGAAGTAACATCCGCAAAAATCATTATTGACAAATACTCTGGGAAAAGTAAAGGATTTGGTTTCGTTGAGATGCCGAATGACGCAGAAGCAAAAAAAGCTATCGAAGAATTAAATGGAGCTGAAGTTAGCGGTAGAAACATTATCGTTAACGAATCTATCGAAAGAACTGACAGAAGAAGCAATTTCAGAGGTGGAGATAACGACCGCAGAGGTGGCAGTGGCGGCGGGAACAGAAGAGAGAACTACAGGTAGGTAACAAAAAACTAAAAAACTATGAAAGGTACTGTTAAATGGTATGACAGAGTAAAAGGTTATGGATTCCTTCAGACAGAAGACGAAAAGGATATCTTTATCCACCGTTCTGGTTTAGAAGTTTCCCATACCGAACTTGAGGCAGGTCAGAAAGTAGAATTTGAAGTTGAGGAAAGAGAGAAAGGGCCTGTTGCAGTAAAAGTTAAAAGAGTAGATTAATCTTACTCCAATTAATACCAAAGAGGCTGTAGTAGAAATATGCAGCCTTTTTTTTTGTATGCACTCGTTAAAATGGTTCTGCTAAATTCGCGGGAGATTACCTTTGGCCTTCGACCCACATAGTCGGCTACTTCCGGCGGCCGGGGCAGAAAGAAATCAATAACCGCACAGATCGCGAAGAGGTCCGGTTATTAAGAAATTGCCGGTGGCTGTTTTTAAGAAACCACCAGAAGGTTGGGGTGAATATAAACTTAGTTTGCTTTGCGGATTCAAAGAGTATTTTGCGGTTAAAAAAGACTTATCAAAGAGTATTGTCTTATTTATCTTTATTTAAACAAGCGTATACCCAGCCCTGTATTCGTAATGAAGCATTTTTGTTGCCGCACCATCTGTATCTCCGATAAAAGTTTCAGTTGCCGGATCCCATTTAATCGTCCTTTTAAGGGCGCATGCAATATTACCAAGGTTACATACAGTACAACTGCTATGGCCTATCTCAACCGGAACAACCGGATCTTTTCTTGAACGAATTGACTCAACAAAGTTTAACTGATGAGGAATTCTTGTTTCATATGGTCCTTCAATTACTTCCTCTTTGGCAGGCATAAATTTGGGATCGGAAGCTTTAAAATATCCTCTTGCGACCTCAATCCAGCCTTTTTCTCCCCAGAATTTAACACCTTTTATTTTTTTCTCATCAAAAGGTTCAGAGGTCATAATAGTTCCATCGGCATATTTAAATGACATATATTCAGTGCCATCACCAATTGGCGATGCCTCAATGGGACCATTCCGGTCCATGCCAAGTCCCCATTGTGCAATATCGAACATGTGAGCGCCCCAGTCTGTGGTAAATCCTCCGCCCATCTCTGAATACCAGCGCCATGCTCCCCATAACTTTTCATTCTGATCAGGATCAACTGTTATAGGAGGGTCAAGCTGATTATTAAAATGAATTTTTGCAGTAAGTGAACCTAACCATAGATCCCAGTTAAGATCAGCAGGAAGTGGTTCCTCAGGAAGATTATATGGTGTCGGAGGTGCTCCTACATATGCATTCACCTTGGTGATTTTACCAAGTGCCCCTGTCTGAACGAGGTTCACCGCGTGTTGAAATCCAGAGTCTGAACGCTGCTGGCTGCCAACTGCAAGTACACGTTTATACTGACGAACAGCTATTTTCAGTTCCTGTCCTTCTTTAATTGTAAATGTCATAGGTTTTTCAAGATAAACATCCTTACCTGCTTTACATGCTGCAATAGCTATCCTGGCATGTGAATGGTCAGGAACAGCGATCACCACTGCATTTATATCAGCTCTTGCAAGCAGCTCCTCAAACTTCTCATATGTGTCAACTTTTGCTTCTTTACCGGCTTTAGTATAATATGCTTTTACACGTTTTTCAAAACGTTTGCGTTTTACACCATACACATCGCAACCTGCTACAACTTGGACTCCTGGTATTTGCAGGAACCCATTAAGTAAAAACATCGCTTGTTGACCCATTCCGATAAAACCCAATTTAATATCAGTATCAGCTGTTATGCTCATTGATGAAGTAATGCGCGGCAATATAAATACGCCTGCTATTCCTGCTAAAGACGAACCAAGGAAACTTCTCCTTGATATTCCTTTTTTCTGTTCTTTCATTGTGATAATTATTAAGAGTTAAAATGAATCAAAATTATCCCTGTCCCGGGAGCATAAAAGTAAGATTTTTTATCCTAAGTCTAATGGATTTTTAAAATCAAGTTCATCAATATACACTGTTCCATGTAGAAGTTTTCCGCTAAAACCTTCCGAAAATTGAATATTTTTCAGTGTTACAGAATATTGAGGAATAAAGGAACAACGCCGGATTATTGGTTTCCATCTTTCTTTCGAGATGTAATACAGGTTGATCTTTCTTAAGTTTGAGCAATCTGCTGATCTTAATTGTGGCATGAATTGCCTTTATCCTCTGATCTCCGCCTTTTATTTCAATATGATAATGATCTCTCAGTATCTGGAATAAAGACCTGTTTTCGAACTGGCGTGCAGTAATCCTGGGCAGATTGATATTAGCTATATAACTGATATCATAGAAGATGGGGACATTATGAAGAAGTCTGACCCTTTCCATATAAATACAACCTGATTCCTTTTCAAGTTCAGTAACGGGAAACATAAATTCATCGGGCCAGGGCATCAGAACAGGTTTCACAATGATCCTGGTTTTAAGATTACGGTCCCCTACTGCGGATGTAGTACCTGAAACCGACAAAATGCCAATCTCACTGGGAAGATTATTTACAATACTACCTTTCCCCTGGTGTTTTTTTATATATCCGTCATTTGCCAGCGTACCCAGAGATTGGCGTACTGTGGGTCGGGTCATTCCGTATAGCTGGCATAGTTCATTCTCGGATGGCAACAAATCGCCCTCCTTATAAACACCATCAAGAATGTGTTTCCGGAGAACCTCATAAAGTCTCCTGTGCTGAGGAATAATTTTGGGGTTAACCATGAATGATATAAATTGAAATAAAATTTAAATATGAATTATCCGTAAATATATTAATTATTACTTGTAAATACAAGTTTAAATAATTATTTTTGTAATCATTGATAGATAACAATATCGGATAACTAATAATTATGTTTTAGTCACTTATACTAACAAGTTAACTGCAAGACTGCAAGACTGCAAGACTGCAAGACTGCAAGACAACTAATAATAAATTTATAAAGAATGGCCACAGCGGTAATAATGCCAAAGCAGGGACAATCAGTTGAAACCTGTATAATAACCAAATGGTTTAAGAAAAAAGGGGACAGTGTTTCTGCAGGGGACCTCCTTTTCTCATATGAAACGGACAAAGCAGCTTTTGAGCTGGAATCAACTGCCGACGGAATTCTGCTGGATATGTTCTTTGGTGAAGGAGACGAAGTTCCGGTTCTTGTAAATGTTGCTGTAATTGGTAAAAGTGGTGAATCATCAGAGGCTTTCATTCAGCAAGCTTCTCCCGCTAAAGCATCTGTAACGCAGAAAGGAACAGAAGCTGTGGAGGCTATAGTGCCAGCAGGTAATAAGGATAATAAGATAAGGATCTCACCCAGGGCAAAACATCTGGCTGTTGAAAAAAAAATAAATTACATCAACATGAATGGATCGGGACCAAACGGAAGGATTCTCTCAGCTGATATTGAAAAAGCATTGTCAGGTGTTCCGCTCAGCACAAAAGCAAAAGGGATACCAGTAGCGGAGTATACTGAAAAGCCTTTAAGCAATGTCAGAAAATTAATAGCAAAGGCTATGCATGCTTCCCTGCAGAATTCAGCACAGCTAACGCATCATATGAGTGCCGACGTCAGGTTCCTTCTGGAAGCCCGGCAAAAGGTAAAAACAAGACTTTCTTCTGATAAAAATCAACAGGATATCACACTCAATGACATGATATGCTGGTGTGTGATAAAAGCACTTGAAAAATTCCCGCAGGCTAACAGTCATTATCTTGATGATCGCATCAAAACATTCAATAAAGTTCATCTTGGACTTGCTGTCGATACTCCCCGGGGACTGATGGTCCCGGCTTTGAAAAATGCAAGTGATATGGATCTGGCAGGATTATCAAAGGAGCTTAAATCTATTGCTGACGCGTGTAGAAAAGGCAGTATCAGTCCTGAGCTGATCCAGAGTACTGCGGCCACATTTACTGTTTCCAACCTGGGAAATTACGGAGTTGAGATGTTCACACCGGTTATTAATCTACCACAGGCAGGGATACTCGGAGTATGTACAATAATAAACAGACCCGTCGATCTGGGCAACCACACATTCGGGTTTGTTCCATATATCGGATTGTCGCTTACATATGATCACAGGGCAATTGACGGAGGTCCGGCCACTCTGTTCCTTAAAGAAATCAGGGAACAAATAGAAGGATTCAGGTATTAAGATAAAAGACAAAAGTAGAAGACTGCAAGACCGCAGAACCGCAAGACATTAAGACATTAAGACAAAATAACATGCCAAAGAGTCAAAACATTAATCCAAAGGTTGTAAGAAAACCAAAATTTATTGAATTCGGAAAGATTCCTGTAAACCAGTATCATAAAACTATTGAAGAAGAAAAGAAAAGCTTCAGCAGCGAAGACTTCATAAGAATATATCACGACATGGTGGTAATCAGGGAATTTGAGACTATGCTTAATCTTATCAAAACCACCAATGAGTATAATGGGATTTCCTATAACCATCCCGGGCCTGCTCACCTCTCAATAGGGCAGGAAGCATCTGCTGTTGGAATGGCATACAATCTTGGCGTTGATGATTTCATTTTTGGATCACACCGGAGTCACGGAGAGATATTAGCAAAAGGTTTATCAGCAATTCACCGGCTCGATGAAGACGCTCTTTATACAATAATGAAAAACTACTTTGGCGGCTCTGCGCTGAAGGTTGTTGAAAACGGATTTCAGGGTAATATAAAGACTCTGGCAATCAACTTCTTACTATATGGGGCTCTCGCTGAAATATTTGCACGTGAAAACGGTTTCAACAAGGGACTCGGAGGATCGATGCACGCTTTTTTCACGCCATTTGGCATCTATCCCAATAATGCTATTGTCGGAGGTTCAGGTGATATTTCTGTTGGAGCTGCACTTTTTAAGAAGATAAACCGGAAGAACGGTATTGTGGTTTGTAATATCGGGGATGCTTCAATGGGATGCGGCCCGGTGTGGGAAGGAATTACATTTGCAACTATGGATCAGTACAAGACCCTTTGGGATGGTGATTATAAAGGCGGATTACCACTCATTTTCAATTTTATGAACAACTTATACGGGATGGGCGGACAGACAATGGGCGAGACAATGGGTTATGACATACTTGCAAGAGTAGGAGCCGGAGTGAATCCCGAAATGATGCATTCCGAACGTGTTGACGGGTATAATCCATTGGCCGTTATTGATGCATTCAAACGGAAAAAAGAAATTCTGAGAGAAAAAAAAGGACCTGTTTTGCTTGATACCCTGACATACAGGATAAGCGGACACTCCCCTTCCGATGCATCTTCATACAGATCTAAAGAGGAAATCGAGGCATGGCAACAGGAAGATTCGATAGTATCGTATGGTAATTCTCTGAGTTTTGCAGGAATTGCCAAACAGGACCAACTCGAAGAGATTACCAGAGATACAAAGGAATTACTGAGCCGGATACTTAAACTAAGTATCGATGAGAAGATATCACCCGGAATAAATATGCAAAAAGATCCTGAGTGCATCGGAAAAATGATGTTTTCAAACGGATCGATTGATAAAATGGAAGAGGGAACTCCGGAAGTTCTTATGACTATGGAGGAGAATCCACGTGTTAAATCGCTTAAAAATAAAGAAAGATTCTATAAGGACAAAGAAGGTAATCCTGTTTCAAAAGCCAAACTTTATCAGTTCCGCGATGCTATTTTCGAAGCAGTCATCGACAGGTTTTACAAGGACCCCACACTTGCTGCATGGGGGGAAGAAAACCGTGACTGGGGAGGAGCGTTTGCCGTTTACCGCGGACTTACTGAGGCTCTCCCCTATCACAGACTCTTCAACTCACCGATATCAGAGGGGGCAATAGTTGGTACAGCAATCGGTTATGGGATGTGCGGAGGGCGTGTTATAGCAGAGATAATGTACTGCGATTTTCTTGGCCGTTGCGGTGATGAGGTGTTTAACCAGTTACCAAAATGGCAGGCTATGAGTGGAAACATTATCAGGATGCCTGTAGTCATAAGAGTTTCTGTGGGTTCTAAATACGGAGCCCAGCATTCGCAGGACTGGTCATCGCTTACAGCACATATACCCGGATTGAAGGTTGTTTTTCCTGCTACTCCATACGATGCCAAAGGATTAATGAACACTGCTTTACAGGGCACTGACCCGGTTATCTTCTTCGAGAGTCAGAGGATATATGACATTGGCGAAATGTTCCATACCGGCGGAGTGCCGGAATCATATTATGAAATACCATTCGGAGAACCTGACATAAAAAGAGCCGGAAATGATATTACAATCTTAACAATTGGAGCCACTTTATATCCGGTATTAAAAGTTGCAGATATTCTTAAGGAAAAGTATGGTTTAAGCGCTGAGATTATTGATGCGAGGTCACTCGTACCATTCAATTACGAGCCTGTTATTGAGTCAGTTAAGAAGACAGGGAAAATTGTCCTGACAAGCGATGCATCAGCGCGTGGCTCATTCCTGAAAGAAATGGCACAGAGTATAACGGAGATGGCATTTGATTATCTCGATGCTCCTCCGATGGTTGTCGGTTCCAGAAACTGGATCACTCCGGCTTATGAAATGGAGGAATATTTCTTCCCTCAGCCTGACTGGATAATTGATGCAATTAATGAAAAGATTCTGCCATTAAAAGGTCATATTAACAAACATGATTTCACAACTGAAAAATCAATAATACGGAATAAAGAAGGGGTATAGAATGTCTAAGAAAAAAGTATTGTCGGAAAAAACAGCGCGGCGGACTTCTTTTTAGAACAGATTTACTTCAGAATTTATTTTCACTTTTGCTTCTGAAATTATTTAAATTGCACTTTAATAATTTTGAAAGTTGATCATATGCATAAAAAATTATTTCTGATTCTTATTCTCTCCGCTTTAACCCTGGTTGCCCATAACCAGTCAAGAAATCTGGAATATTACCTGAAGGAAGGGTTTCAGAACAGTCCGCTTTTAAATGATTACAGGAACCAGACCAGTTCAGCAGGTGAAGACAGTCTTTTAATACGGGCCGCAAAAAAACCTCTTGTTGCAGCAAAATCCCAGCTTCTGTATTCTCCTTTTTATCACAATTCCGGATACGATGAAGTAATTACTGATGGCGGTAATTATTCTGCCCTTCTGGGAGTTACACAGAATATTTTCAACAAAAGAGAACTTAACAATAAATATGAGGCGGTCGCATTGCTAAAACAATCCGTAAATAATGCAGTCAGAATTTCCTCCAATGAACTGAACAAGATTATTATAAATCAGTATCTGACAGCATTTTCAGGATATAGTGATCTGCAGTTCAACAAATCTTTTCTGAAACTCCTGCAGAAAGAGGATGAAATAGTAAAACAGTTTGTAACAAACGGAGTTGGTAAACAGACCGATTATCTTTCACTCCTTGTTGAAAGACAATCGCAGGAAATACTTGTCAGGCAAATCCAAAACCAGTACAGAAAAGATCTTATGCTTCTGGATCAGCTCTGCGGGTTAAATGATTCTGTATTGTATGAGCTTTCCGAACCCCAACTTGCCATAAGAGGAACTTCTGATATAAAGAGGGACCCGTCTTTCATTCAATATAAAATTGACAGCATTAAGATTGAAAATGCAAGAATGGCTATTGATATCAGATACAAACCGAAGGTAAACTGGTTTGCTGACGCAGGAATTCTGACAAGCAATCCCTGGAATTTTTATAAACATTTTGGGTATAGCGCCGGAATTGGACTTACCATCCCGGTATACGACGGAAAACAGAGAAGCATTGAGAAACATAAGCTTTCTTATGATGAAAACAGCAGGAAGGGTTATGAAAATGCCTACAGGAATCAATATTATCAACAAATTCAACAGCTTGGTGATGAATTGAAATCACTGAATGAAACGTCTTCCAATATGGAAAATCAGCTTAAGACTGCTGATCAGCTTGTGAAGGCCCTGAAAAATCAGCTTGAAGCAGGAATTATTCAGATGACTGAATATATTAACGCCGTTAAAAGTTTCAGGACTGTCAGCCGAAATCTGAATATGGCAAATATACAGAAGATACAGATTATCAATGAAATGAATTTTCTTTTGACTCAATAAAAATTTCCTATAATGTTTAAACGAAACAGAATTCACTTCATCATTAATATGCTAATAATGATGATTATTCTTGCATCTTCCTGCCATCAGACAACCGGGACCTCAGAGAAAACTTCTGTAGTAATAACACCTGTTACGGTAATACCTGTCGTCTTTAAATCGGTTACATCAACAGTCGATTTACCAGCTGTAACCACTTTTATGAATAAAAGTATTATCAGGGCAACCACAACCGGAACTATAGAAAAGTTATCAGTTACCCAGGGTGATTATGTATCAGATAATCAGCATCTTTTCACTATCAGGACACGGGAGGCAATGGCTCTGAATAACAGCGTCGGTAATGATAGCAGTTTAACTTTTAGAGGACAGATAAATATCAATTCGCCTAAAGAAGGTGTAATAAGCTCGCTGTTATATCAAAAAGGCGATTTTGTTCAGGAAGGCGACGAACTTGCAGTAGTTTCTGAACAGAACAGTCTTGTCTTCATTCTTGATGTTCCGTTTGAACTTGACAGGTTAGTCGAAAAAAACAAAAGATGTACTGTAATACTACCTGATAATCAAAAGATAAACGGGACAATTACAGGTAAATTATCTGAAATGAATATGGAAACACAGACTCTCAGGTATGTTATCAGACCTTCACAGGTATTGCGGCTCCCTGGTAATCTTATTGCTTCCGTAAGCCTTGTCAGATCAACAAAGGATAACGCTCTCGTTTTACCAAAAAAAGCTGTTCTGGGGGATGAGACGCAGACAGAATTCTGGGTTATGAAACTTTTAAATGACACCCTTGCTGTAAAGATAGTTGTACATAAGGGGTTTGAAAATAATGAAGAAGTGGAAATAACAGATCCTGTCTTCCTTCCATCTGACAGGGTATTACTTACAGGTAATTATGGCCTTTCCGATACTGCCAGGATTGCAATTATAAAGGAATGAAAAAATGAAGAATTTCTTCCTTTCACATAAAAACCCCATATCGGTTATTCTTGCAGTAATTATTGTAGGTGGAATATTTCTTTATGGACAGATCCAGGTTTCTCTTTTTCCTGAAATCACTTTCCCAAAGTTAAAAGTAATCGCCGACAACGGGGAACAACCTGTCGACAAAATGATGGTAACTGTAACAAGGCCTCTCGAAGATGCAATAAAACAGGTACCTGATCTTAAAATCTTAAGAAGTACGACAAGCAGGGGGACTTGTGAAATATCTGCTTTCCTAAACTGGGGAGCTGATATTAATGTCAATCAGCAGTTATTGGAATCGCGTGTTGCGCAGATAAAAAATGACCTGCCGGCAGATGTCAGGATTCAGGTTGAGAAGATGAATCCATCAATTCTGCCTGTAATAGGCTTTACTGTTGAAAGTGAGGACAAAACCCCGATCGAACTGAACCTGATTGCCACTTACACAATCAAACCATTTTTATCACAGATTGATGGCGTTTCATCTGTGGGCATAATCGGAGGAAAAACAAAAGAGTATTGGATCGAGCTTAATCAGTTGAAAATGAGTACATTTTCAATTACCCCTGAAATTATAAGGGATATGATAAGCCAGAATCATTTTATAACATCAAATGGTTTTCAGTCCGATTACAGGCGTTTATATCTTAACGTCACTGATGCAGGACTTTATACTCTTACTGATGTAGAAAATGTTGTTTTAAGGAATGATGGAAAACGAATCATCAGACTTAAAGATGTTGCCGATGTGAACGTCAGGGAAAAGACAGAATACACAAGAATAAATGCCAATGGAAGGCAGGGTTTGCTTGTGGCAATACTTAAGCAACCGGGTGCCAACCTTATTAATCTCTCTAAAAACGTTTTATCCAAAAAGAAAGAACTTGAAAAGATACTTCCACCTGACGTTCATGTTTCTTTTTATTATGATCAGGCTGATTTTGTAAACAAAGCTATTAAAAGCGTTAACGACAGTCTCTGGTTAGGATTATTTCTTGCAATACTTGTTGCAGTAATGTTCCTAAGGTCCTTCAGGGCGAGTGCAACAATTCTTGTCACAATTCCTGTAACATTTTTTCTTACAATTATTGTACTTTACTGCATTGGATATACGCTTAATATAATGACTTTCGGAGCCATTGCAGCGGCGATAGGTCTTATTATCGATGATGCAGTGGTTGTGGTGGAACAAATACACAGAACGCATGAAGAGTTTCCGGAACGCCCTTCAAATCAGCTTGTTCATCAGGCGGTGAAATACCTGATGCCGTCAATGATCGGATCCTCAATCAGTACAATAGTTATATTTATTCCTTTCATGTTGCTTGGAGGTGTTGCCGGGGCCTACTTTAATGTGCTTACCAATACTATGGTAATAACACTGGTTTGCTCATTTTTTGTAACATGGATCGGACTGCCGGTTATTTATCTCTGGTTCTCACAGGTAAGATCAATATTCCCTGAAAAGAAAAAAGAGAATGTCAAACTTACCAAAACCAGGAACTGGGTTGGCTTTTTCCTGAGATGGCCTGCAATAAGCATCATGGTCATCATATGTCTTTTTTTATCAATCATATATATTCTTCCAAGGTTAGAAACAGGTTTTCTGCCTGAAATGGATGAAGGATCGATAGTTCTTGACTATAAATCACCCCCGGGAACCTCGCTTGAAGAAACAGATGCAATACTTAAACAGGTTGAAAAAATAATAGTAACAATTCCTGAGGTTACAACTTATTCCAGGAGAACCGGCGCCCAGATGGGATTCTTCATAACTGAACCAAATGACGGGGACTATCTCATTCAGCTTAAGGATGACAGAAAACGGAGCACTGTTGATGTTATTGATGATATCAGGAAAAAAGTTGAAGCATCACAACCTTCCCTTGAGATTGATTTCGGCCAGGTTATCGGAGATATGCTGGGTGATCTGATGGCATCTGTTCAACCTATTGAAATAAAGATATTTGGAAGTGATCAGAACAAATTAAATGAACTTGCAAAACAAGTAACGGGAGAAGTAGAAAAAATCGATGGAATTGAGGATGTATTTGATGGTATTAGAATTGCCGGGCCATCTATAGAAGTCATTCCTGATCAGAATAAACTTGCACAATTCAAAATCTCTCCAGCTTCATTTCAGTTCCAGATCCAGACTATGATCGAAGGAAATATTGTAGGGAATCTTCTTGAAAAGGAGCAATTAACGAATATCCGGATGATCTATCCGAACAGTACAAGAAACAGTTATGAAAATATCAAGGACCGTTTTATATTCCTTCCTGATGGAAAGCTTAAACCTTTAGCTACTTTGTCAACGTTCAGCCTGAAACAGGGAATTGCTGAAATAAACAGAGATAATTTAAAATCCGTTTCAATTGTTACTGCCCGTCTGAATAACAGAGATCTTGGAAGCGCTATAAAAGAGATCCGGAAAGTAATTGATTCAAAAGTGTTTTTGCCGCAGGGGTATAATATTGAATATGGCGGTGAGTATGCTGACCAGCAAAAATCGTTCACAGAGCTTCTGATGATACTTATTCTATCGAGTCTGCTCGTATTTGCGCTTATGTTATTCCTTTTCAAAGATTTCAAAGCTGCCTGCTCAATCCTTTTTATTTCAGTTCTGGGAATATCGGGAAGTCTGATTGCGTTGTTTATCACAAATACCCCGTTGAATGTAGGCAGTTATACCGGATTGATAATGATAGTTGGAATCATCGGCGAAAATGCAATATTCACTTTCCAGCAGTTCACAACAAACCGTCAGAAAGGATCTGTTGATGAGTCACTTGTTTATGCAATTTCCACCCGTTTAAGACCAAAACTGATGACTGCACTTGGCGCTATAATCGCATTGATGCCTCTTGCTGTGGGGGTTGGTACTGGTGCTCAAATGCAACAGCCGCTTGCTATTGCTGTCATTGGCGGGTTTATAATTGCCCTGCCCCTCCTCCTTATTATATTACCAACAATGCTGCATCTTTTATACAAAGGGGATGATAAAAAGCAATTAATCAACAATTAGCAAAAGAAAGGAAATCATAGGTATATTTGTATTGAAATATACTTAATATGGAAAATGCAATACAAAACATTAAGGAAAAAACAGGATTCATTATCGACATGGATGGAGTTATTTACCATGGTAATAAGCTTCTTCCGGGAGTTACTGATTTTCTGAAATGGCTTGAAGAATCAGGCAAAAAATATCTGTTCCTGACTAATTCAAGTGAAAGAACACCAAAAGAACTTCACGAAAAACTTAAAAGACTAGGCATTATTGTAGATGAAGAGCACTTTTATACAAGTGCTCTTGCAACAGCAAGTTTTCTTGCAAACCAGAAACCGAATGGAAGTGCATATATAATTGGGGATGCTGGTCTCATACACGCCTTATACAGTGTTGGCTACACAGTTAATAATGTCAATCCCGACTATGTTGTAGTTGGCGATACCCACAGTTACAATTTTGAAAAGGTTGAGTTGGCAGTTAACCTTGTCATCAGGGGAGCAAAGCTGATCGGAACCAATTCTGATATCAGCGGACCAATTGAGGTAGGAATAACTCCATCAACAAAAGCTCTGATAGCACCAATAGAAATCGCTTCCGGGAAAAAAGCATATTATGTCGGGAAACCAAACCCTCTGATGATGCGGAGTGCGCTTAAACGTCTCGGTGTAAAGAGAGAAGATTCAATAGTTATCGGCGATCGAATGGATACTGATGTCAGGTGCGGACTTGAGTCGGAGATAGATACGTTATTGGTTTTAAGCGGAATAACTGAACGGAGTGAAATTGACAATTTCCCATACAGGCCCCGTTATATTCTTGATGGGATAATTGACCTTGTCAGTTAGATTATCTTAAGAACTTTACAATGACGCTTATTGCCGAAATGACCAAAAAGGGAAACCCTCTCAGTAAATCCAGTATCCAGGAAATAGAAAAACTGTTACAATGATTAAAGGAGTGCTCTTTGATATGGATGGCGTATTTGTAGATTCTGAACCCTACATTTGCAAAGCAGCAATAAGAATGTTCGAAGAACTTGGTATAAATGTACTACCTGAAGATTTTATTTCTTTTATAGGAATGGGTGAGAACAGGTATATTGGAGGAGTAGCTGAAAAGCATGGAGTAAAGGTCGATATTGAAAAGGTAAAAGCCAGAACATATGAAATCTACGAAACAATAGTCAGGGACAGATTATCACCTCTTCCAGGCACTCATGAGTTCATATCAGAGTGTCGTAAAAGAGGACTAAAGCTGGCCCTTGCTACCAGTGCCGATAAAGTGAAGATGGAAGTTAATCTGAAAGAGATCGGATTATCACGTGATACATTTAATTCGATCATTACCGGACTAGATGTTTTGAATAAAAAACCATTTCCGGATATTTACATTAAAGCAGCCCAAAATATTGGTCTCAATCCGCGGGAATGCCTGGTGGTAGAAGACGCTGTAAGTGGTATAAAAGCCGGTAAAGCAGCCGGATGCAGATGCCTGGCTATTGTATCATCTTTTGATGCCTCAGCCCTTTATGAAGCAGACTGGATATGTGAGTCGTTACTAAAGGTTCCGGAAGAGGTGCTTAATTGGTAAAATGTTAATTGATTTACAAAACTTAATTGTATGTTTTTCAATTCATTACTAAATATAATTGACTTTGCAGCTTCCCATTTTGCTTCATTGCTCTAAGACTCCAGTAGAAATCCAATAATTATTGGATATCATTGGAAAAAGCTGAACTGTCCAATCATTTTCTAATGAATTTCAAAGAACTCCAACAAAATTGTACTTGAAATTAAACATGGCAAGATTACTCCGCACCAGATCCATGTAAACCCGTGGGACGCCGGATGCTTACATTCAGGTTATATCATAAATTCTTTTGGCTCTTATAACAATCTGCTCGGCACATAAACCAAATACTTTCATTAAATCCCACGGTGCCCCGGACTCTCCGAACCGGTCATTTATTCCAACCATGTCCATGATAAAAGATTTTGAGAATTTTTTACCCTGAGCCATTATGCCGGCGACAATATTTCCAAATCCACCGACCTGCTGTTCTTCAACAGACAAAATTTTACCAATTTCTCCGGCTGCTTTTAATAAAGCCTCTTTATCTATTGGTTTCACGGTATGGATATTGATTATTCTGGTTTCAATATTATATTCCTGCTTAAGTATCCATGCTGCTCGCATTGCTTCAGCTACCATTGGACCACAGGTAACGATGCAAATATCCTCGTTCTCAGATTCATATTTTGTGTTAAGGGTAATTTCAAATGCGTCAATGAAATTATTTTGAACCTTGCGGAAACGAATAATGTTAGCTATCCCGAACTCAAATACCGTATCAGATTTGGTTATTATTGGAGTTGCTTCCCGTCCATATCGAAGGTAGCCAGGCCCATCAATTTTTGTTAAAGCAAAAGTAGATTTTCCTGTTTCAATGGAATCACAAGGAACTTCAATATTCATATTTGGCAAATAATACATCAAGGGAATTTCTTCAAGAGCCTGATGCGTGGCGCCATCAGCACCAACAGATATTCCCCCATGGGCACCTGCAATTTTAACATTAAAATTGTTGTAACAACATGTTGTCCGAATCTGATCCCAGTTTCTACCCGAAACAAAAACACCATAAGAACCAATGAAAGATTTTTTACCTTCCTTCGCCATTCCGGCAGCCACGACTGTCATATTTTGTTCAGCAATTCCCATGCTAAAAAACCGCCTTTTCCTATCCGGATGATTTTTATAAAAATCATCCATCTTAATCGAACCGGTGATATCTGCTCCAAATGCAATTACACTTTCATCCTCACCTATTTTCTCCAACGCTTTCCCGAAGCCCATCCTGGTTGGATCCATGACTACTTTCATTGTATCTGTTTCATTCCACCAGTAGTTTTGTTTAAAGACAGGCATAGTGCTGCTCAGCTTTTGATTTACTCCAACCTGGTATTCAACTGCAATATTTAGTAAACTATCAACTTTTTCTTTTGTAAAAAAAGTATTTGATTCTCCAAAAATGTCTTCTATAGCTTTGTCAAGTGATTCACAGCCACAACGTCCATCCTTTGGAATGATACCATGATATCCTGTAACATTTTCGGCGAACGAAACACCTTTCCCTTTCACCGTATGTGCAAGAATTAGAACCGGTTTATTCTTCACTTTTTCTGCCAGAGTAAACACTTCTATCAATTTTTCAATATCATTCCCATCGGTATGTATTACTTCCCATCCAAAGGCTCTATATTTATCCTCAAGAGGTTCAACATTCATCACTACGTTTGTTTTTCCATCTATTTGAAGCCCATTCAGATCTATGATACCAACCAGATTGTCCAACTGGTAGTGACTGGCACTCATTGCTGCTTCCCAAATTGAGCCTTCTTGTTGTTCCCCATCACCCATTATGCAGAAAACACGATAGTCTTTATTATCTAATTTTGCCCTAAGGGCAGAGCCTACTGCTACTCCCAAACCTTGTCCCAGAGATCCGCTGGAAAGTTCTATTCCCTGTAGTTTAAACTGGTTTGGATGACCTTCAAATCCGGACCATAACTTTCTCAATTTAACTGTATCTTCAATTGGATAGTATCCTGCCATCCCAAGCGCAACATAAAGTGCAGGCGCTTTGTGCCCAACAGACCAGAATACCCGATCGCGGTCATCCCATTTAGGATTTATAGGATCGTGGTTTATGACTTTTAAGTATAGAACTGCTGCAACATCCATAATGGATAAAGTACCACCAGTATGACCTGATCCGGCAGCACAAAGCGATATCATATTATAAACACGCATCTCCTTTGCTTTCTGAACAAGCTGTTCTAACGAATAGTCCTGAACTATCCGTGATGTTTTTGAATCAATTATAGGCATGTTTTCTTCTTTTATTTTTTATAATAATTCCCGCAATAAAATACACAGTGTTGTTTCTCTTGAGTATATTTTTAAATTCAGTGTTTGAACAACGTTTGAATGATTTTTAAAACACGTACTCCTCTTATTTTGCTTTCTCTGATTGTCTATAAGAAATATCTTCAATAAAACTCCCAAGGGTGGAATACTGTTCAAACAATAATTGATACTTTTTAACATTTGTATTTATTGGAATATATACTTTATCAAATCCCTTTCCCATCCTTTTCTGAGCTTCTTCAATTGTGGGATATATGCCTCCAACGACTGCTGCAAACATAGCGGCACCCAAGGCAACTGTATGTTCTGAACGTACTACCTTTATAGGCATATTCAGAACATCTGATAGTACCTGCATAACAAAGGGTGATTTCTTTGCCACTCCCCCCAGAGCAATAATGCCATGTATAGGAAGGCCTTGCTCAGTAAACCGATCAACAATTTTTTTTGCACCAAATGCTGTTGCTTCAACCAATGCTTTATATATTTTTGGAGCATCAGAACTCAAGGTCAGATTGCTAATGACACCTTTAATATATGGGTTTGCATCAGGTGTTCTCCGTCCATTCATCCAATCGAGTGCTAAAACTTCTGATTCCTCTATAGGAAGTTGAGCAGCTTTTTCACTCAAAACATTAAGCAGGTTAGACTTAATTTCAGCATAAATAACATCTTTTTCTGACATAAAATTTTTTAATGGCCATAGCAATAAATCACGAAACCAGGCATATATATCACCAAAGGCAGATTGGCCGGCTTCCATCCCCAGCATATTCGGAATAATTGAACCATTTACCTGTCCACAAATCCCCCGGATTAACTTATTTCCTATTTCTTTCTTAGGTGCAACTAACATATCGCAGGTAGAAGTTCCTATCACTTTACTTAAGTGATAAGGCTTTATTTCTCCACCAACAGCTCCGATATGCGCATCAAAAGCACCAACTCCAACAACTACTGATCTGTTTAATCCCAGTCTTCCAGCCCATTCCTGCGAAAGAGAACCTGCCTGAATATCACTAGTATATGTTTCCTGATATAGACGATTGCGCAATTCTGCTAATTTGGGGTCTAGTACCGATAAAAACTTTTCGGGTGGTAATCCGTCCCACTCTTCATGCCACATAGCTTTATGACCAGCGGCACATCTGCTACGCTTGATTTGAGAAGGATTCGTATTCCCGGTAAGCAAAGATGGCATCCAGTCACAATGCTCCACCCAGGAAAAAGCAGCCTTTTTTACTTTCTCATCCACATGCATAATATGAAGTATCTTTGCCCAAAACCATTCTGACGAATAGGTACCACCAGAATATTTACTAAAGTCTGTCTCCCATGAATGACAAAGGATATTTATCTGGTCAGCTTCTTGTACAGCAGTATGATCTTTCCAAAGAATAAACATTGCGTTTGGATTTTCAGAAAACTCCGGAATCATCGACAAAGGAGTACCACCCATATCAACAGCTACAGGAGTAGAACCTGTGGTATCAATAGAGATTGCTACTACATGTTGGGCTGAACCTTCAACTTTTTTCAATACCTCATTAACGGTAATCTCCAATCCTTCTATAAAATCATCAGGATGCTGACGGAATTGGTTTTTTTGAACATCGCAATACAATCCAGATTTCCAACGAGGATATTCGTAAACCGAAGAGGCCAATTCTTCCCCGTTATCAACTCCAACAAGAAGTGTCCGAACGGAGTCTGTTCCAAAATCAACTCCAATAACAAGTTTTTTATTTATCATTTTTTACATTTCTTCATGATTTCAATAATCTATTTTTTTAGATGAATATATTTAAAAGTAAGCTTAAACGTTTAATCTATTAAAATAAATTAGTAGTTCAATTTTGATCTTAATTAATGACAATAGTTAACAATCATGGGACAAGTTAATTCCATTAACATTCTCATTTACCTTTAAATCTGTTTTTCACATTATCGCTAAATTCTTCATTAGCTTTATTAATGTCTTTCAGCACTTCCGGAGATGTGTTGCCCCATGAATTGCGAGCTGCGGAAATGAGTGTTTGACATTCATTGAAATCCATGAATTGTACAATGTGTTAACTGTCTTTTTGATATCATGTATAATAATATTAAAGCAAATGCAATGAATAATTATCTGAGCTTTCATATCTATTGATTATGATACCATATCTCTGTTCAATAAAATACTACTATTAATTATGTTAATCAACCCTGATTTTTACAACCACTTTCCGAATTCTAATATTTTCAGAGGTTTTCACACACGGACGGTGGGCATCTTCAGGGAAGAATACAAAAAACTTTTCATGCGATGCTATCCGGTAATTGTTTTGTATTGCAGTTAAAAAAATTATGTCTTTTAAATTGTCGTAAGGAGTGATCTCCTTTGTGTTTTCTAATGCTGAAATTCCAATTTTTTCTTCACCTTCGACGATATACTGAATATCAATATATCGTCTATGTGCCTCAAAAGCAGAATCTTCTTCATTCCTGGTAATGTATTCATCCACTATTACATACATGTCTTTACCTTGCAATTCATATTTCCCTGTGTTAATTTTTTTCAGGTCGGAAGTCTTAAGAAAATTAAATGCTTTTTCCCATAGCTCCCTATTTTTAAAAAACTGGATAGCCAACTCCGTTTTGTTAATTGATTCGTCAGGGATTATATTCCATTCAAGTCTCCATTCACCCTTTTGAAACCATTTATTAAGTTTTTTCCCGTTCCAGTTTTCAGGATTTTTTGAAGCGTCATGATTGACAGTTTCTGCATTCATCATTATGATTTATTTATTAAGATTAAAGATTAAATTTTCAAAACTATGCTTCACTTACTTTTCTATTTTTAGTATAGGTCAGCAGCAGACCAACCAGAAATATGGTCAACGTGCCAATTACTATTACCATGCTTGCATGAAATGGGCTCTTTAAAAATGCATATTTTTCTGGTAACAGGGAAGAGAATGTCATCCAGATGATAACTAAAATCCCGATTATTGTCCCTGTTAACGCTTCAGTATTTTTGCTTGCTTTACTGACTATTCCGAGGAGAAATAAACCTAAAACTCCCCCGGCAAAGATTCCAGACAGTTTCCACCAGGTATCCAGAACGCTACTAACACCAATTATTGCAATACCAGTTCCCATGCCTAACAATCCGACGACTATTGTACCCAGGTGAAGCATAAATAAATTCTGTTTATCGGTGATATCCGGTTTAAAATATCTCTTGTAAATATCCTCAGTAAACACAGTAGAAGAAGAATTCATTCCTGAACTGATTGTACTCATGGCAGCAGATAGAATTGCAGAAATAATCAGGCCTAATAAACCAGTCGGAATCTGAGTTACCATGAATTGTGGCATCACTTTATCACCATAATCAGAAACCTTAAGAGTCGATGCCAACTGCGTTATCGCGGCTTGCGTTGCAGAACCGCCTAAACGTTCACCAGCAACATTAAGTTTGACAACCTGCAAAAATTCCGGGTGAACCTGATAATATGCATATAAACAAGTTCCAATAAAGAAAAACAATAATGAAGCCGGAACATATAACCAGACACAAAGCCAAACAGATTTGGAAGCCTTCTTTGAAGAAGAAGCAGCATGGTATCGTTGCACATAATTCTGATCCATTCCAAAGTTATTCAGGTTTATAAAAAATCCATAGAAGAGAACAACCCAAAAGGTTGACTCGGTAAGATTTGGAGAAAAACTGCCTAAACTGAATTTATGGTTGCTTTGTCCAATTTCTATAATCTTAGATAAACCTCCTGGTATACCCCTGATGATCAGATAGATCATCAGGAATGCAGCCAAAGTTTTTATAACTGCCTGAATTACTTCTGTCCAGATTACTGCTTCCATTCCACCAAGAACTGTGTATAGAATTATGCATACCCCGGTTACCATCATAATTGTTTGCATACTATATCCCGTAAGAGCTTGCAGCGTCAGGGCGATGCCAAAAAACACAGTACCCATACGTGCTATTTGTGTTAATATAAAGCATACAACAGCATATGTCCGAGCCCATGCCCCGAAACGATGTTCAAGATGAGTGTACGCCGATATACCACCCGCATTTCGATAAAATGGTACAAAATACTTAGAGGCAATCCATGCTGCAAAAGGCATCGATAAACTGAAAACAAATGAATTCCAATCACTTGCAAAGGCTTTTCCTGGAACACCTAAAAAAGTGTTACTGCTTAAAAAAGTAGCATAAAGGGATATCCCGATCGCCCAGCCTGGAATTTTTCCAGAAGCCTTTGTAAACTGATTTGAGCTTTTATTCTTTCCGGAGAAATAAATACCGACTAGTACCATTGCAACCAGATAGGCTGCGATTATTGAAATATCTAGAATAGAAAGATTATTCATCAATAGGTAAATTATTAGTATTTTAGTTACTGTTTTATTTATGAATCAATTCTCTGTAATTTAAGTCTTCAAGTAATTGACTGATTTTCATGCGTTCAGGCTCTTTAAAACGATGAAAAGGTTCGGCCATAAAATCATTACAGATCCCCATTACAGATAAAGCACATTTCAATCCCTTCAGATATCTTGATCCATAATGTCCGACTTCATAAATTGTGCTACTTATTTGCATTACTTTTTGCTGAAGAGGGAGAATCTTTTCAAAATCACGGTTGACAGCTGCATTGTACAACTCCACGTACAACCCCGGGAACATATTTGCCCCTCCGTTTACACCTCCATGGCCTCCGGTCAGGACAAATTCAGCCATAAACTCTTCCGATCCCACCATAAAAGTAAAATCCACTCTATCTCGTAATGCATATTGTACCTGTTTAAAATAAGCCAGATTGGAAGAACTGTCTTTCATTCCGATAATTCCTGGAATAGTTGCCGCCTCTTTTACTGTTGCCGGTTCAAATATCACCTTGGTATGAATGGGCATATTGTAAATAAAAAGAGGCAGAGGCATTTGAATCATTATCCGTTTCAAATATTCCAAAAGTTCAGGCTGACCAGAAGCAAAATAGTAGGGTGGAGCCAGAACAACTGCATCAGCCCCGAAATCGGCAGCTACTTTGGCTAAGTTCAGGCTTTCTGAGAAAGCAGAATCCGTTATCCCTACTAAAACCGGTACCCTTCCACCAACGTACAAACAAGTACGTTCAATCAATTCCATCCGTATCTTATAACTTAAACTCGCAAATTCACCCGTGGTTCCCAAAATAAATATGCCATGTACTCCTCCTGAAATGGTATGCTCAATCAACCGCTGCAAGCCTTCAATATCAAGGGTATTATTATCAAGTAAAGGTGTAATCAATGGTGGAATGATTCCACGCAATGGGGTTTTAAATGCTTTTTTCATTTTACTATTTTTAATTTTTGTTTTTTAGAGTTATTTTCCTAATATCTCCAGGTGGACATATTTTATTTTTACCCGGTTATAAGTATAGGTAACATGGATAGTACCGTCTTTCCCTTTGATAATAGCAGGGTAACTGAATTCGCCTTTTGGCTGATCTTCTAAAACAATTATCTCCTTCCAGTTTTCTCCATCAACCGAAGCAAGTATATTCAACTTGTTCCTTCCTCTTTCGATCGGATTACATATCAGTAACTGCAAACCATTGTCAAGCGATACAGCATCAATCCCTGAATTATTGTTAATAAGAGTTGTGGCTTTTACTGGCGACCATGTTTTACCCTGGTCTTTCGACCATGTCTCAACAATTCTTTTTTCTCTACTCCGGCAAAGCATCTGAATCTTCCCACCTTTGTAAAAAAGAACTGTTGGCTGTATAGCATTAAAGCCATTATTGTCTACTTTTGTCTTTCTCCATTGCTTTAAATCCTGATCTGTGGTTTCCACATAAATATTCCAATTTTCTTTGGTCTCGATACTTGTTGGACAAAGGATTGTCCCATTTCTTAGTCTTACCGCTTTGTCTTTAATTGGCCCATAAAAACTATCCGGGATTTTGACCTTTTCTGACCATGATTTTCCGTTGTCTTTCGAAATTTTGTACATCCCCCACCATTCACGTGGACTAGGGCCTATTTTATAAAAGAGAATAATATCTCCATTATCCTTCTTAAAAAGCACCGGGTTCCAACATGGATATCGAAGTGTATCATTCATGATACCGTCAGCAACCATTTCAGGGCTTCCCCATTGCCCATTTTTATTTATTGAGGTGTAAATACAAACATCAGGACGACCTTCGTCTGTTCCGCCAAACCAGGCAGTTAAAATACCCTCATCTGTCTCAAGAACAGTTGAAGCATGGCAACTCCTGAATGATGCTATATCATAGATAAATTCAGCATTTAAAACTTTTGCCGTGATATTTTCAGGTAATGTCTTCTGTGCATATGCTGTCAAAATAAGCATTAACATTGCTAAAATAAAAATTCCCTTCTTTATCGTTTTCATAATAATTTTTTTTTGTATGGTACTATACAGGTATTAACATCCGCTAATACAAAAGACAATACATTAAATACAATTATCCAATATTTACTCAAAGGATAATAAACCCTTCTAATTATCTGATCCAGTTATTTCTTTGATAGTTCTTCTAAATTATCTATTCAATCTACCGGAAAATTTCGTAAGATATGCAAAGCTTCTCTTGAAGCATCTTTGAAAAACTTTGTATCATAACTATAAGTAACAAAACGCATACCCTCTGCAACCCACTTTTTTACGTCATCAATGTTATTTAAGTGGATTCCAGGGGCTACACCATATTTATTGCATTGATGAATGATTTCTTTAAACGCAGCTTCAACCCGTGGATGATGTATCTGGCCAGGAATTCCCATATCATCTGTCATATCGGCCGGGCCAATCATAATAGCATCTATACCTTTGGCAGATAAGATTTGCTCTAAATTATTCACGCCCTCTTCATTCTCAATTTGTACAATGGTCATTATCTCCCGGTTGGACCATTCTGTATATTCTTCAATTGTGCAATCTCTGAATAAAGTATTTGTTGTAGACACACTTACCCCTCTTTTTCCCATAGGGGCGTATTTAGTTGACCTAATGATCCTGTCTGCTTCTTCTTTTGTTTTTACCTGTGGCAATACTAAACCTTCTGCGCCAATATCCAGCATTTGAGCCATTTGATGATACAATTTATCCGGTACCCTTACAAACAATGACATCTCTTCATATTTAGCTACTAAAGAAAAATTAGCCAACGTTTCGTAATCATAGTCATTGTGTTCGGTATCCAATATTATATAATCCCAGCCCTCGGATGCACACATAGATACTGCCTGTGGCGATTTGAGAATACGAAGCATAGTACCAAAACAAACCTCTCCATTTTTTAGTCTCTTCTTAACATTACTAATTTTCAAGCTCATACCAGAAGTTTTACAATTTACAAATTATCGGAAATGGTGAATAAAATAAAATCAAACTAAATATCTTTCATACAAATCATTTAGTAATCCCGGCATTAAAGTCGGGATTACTAATAATGACATGTTTAAGATTTAAATAAAATTTTTGTTGTTTTTTTTAATATTGCCCAATTAATCTTTCTTTTTTATTTTTCGAAAATATATTTTATGATTTATAGGCAGTACTAAAACCGATAAGGGGCCTGACTATGGATGGGAAGATCATGTACCCGTATCAGCCAGACTTCTGCAACCTGTACTCCTCTCCCGCTTCCTCCGCCTCCCGGGATCCGACTCCATTTTAATTTCAACTCACCTGTTTTTGTTGCTTCAGGAGGTACGTCAAATTCTAAAGGCTTGTATGTCATATCCTTAGGGAGCATAGGATGAATTTCAAATTTGTCATTAGCAACTAACTTAATATCAGTCCTTCCCTCCGCACCATACACAATTTTTATTCGATATTTTGCATTTTTATCTAGATTCTGATAAAACATTTCCAGCGGATAATCATGTAAAGTTTCTGCGTAAGTATAAGATGAAATATGAGCTTCTCTACGTACTGCCATGCTTGTCATTGGTGCCTGCAAGAATGCAGGATCATCAGAATAATCAGAACCTGCAACAAGATGAGGTTGTGAACCTGCCTTACCCAAATCATCATAAAAACCGCCTGCACCAGGGTTGTTCCAGTTTAGTATTGTGTCAATCTTTTGCAAGCGTTCCCTTTCGGTTGGTAGTGAAACAATTTCAGAAAATTGTTTACGCAACCAGGGTGCATTATTCAAAGGGAAGTCAATTAGATCGAGATTGGCTCCACGACGAACTGCAATTGCCTGATATCGCGAGACACTTAGCTGCATATGAATACTTTGGAACAAGGCTTCAGCAAGTTCAAAAACACGAGCACGTGTAACTGATCCGGATTGCATTTCTGGTTTTGTAAGAGCTTTTTCAGCTTTAGCTAACGCCTCTAAACTCCCTGTTAATGGAGCCAGTTTAAGGTATTCTAATGCTTTTTCCTCCTGTGCAGTTTCCTGTATTAGCCGGCTACGGATTGTTGCATCATAGTAAGCCCGGTAAAGGGCTTGTTGGAAACGCCAATTTAGTAACATCGAAGGTGTGGCATACCGTTCCAACTCTTGGAATTGAGAAAGGGTTACTTGTACGCCCTGATTG
>JANYJP010000007.1 GCA_025358455.1 Bacteroidales bacterium | reverse complement strand
GTAGCCGCAATAAATGCAGGAGGAGTTACCCTTCATTCATTTTTTCAATTGCCGTTTCACCCATACCTTCCATCGTTTTACTTATCCGAAAATAATCCTGATAATCCGGTAGAACAAAAAGATCCGGCAGGTTATAAAATGAGCCGCGAAAAGATCAATATAATTAAAAGCCTTGACCTGCTTATTATTGATGAGATAAGCATGGTAAGGGCAGATACACTCGACGCTGTTGATTCTGTATTAAGAAGATACAAAAACCATTATCTTCCATTTGGCGGTGTTCAGCTGTTGATGATTGGTGATCTTCAACAGCTTGCTCCGGTTGTAAAAGACGAAGACAGGGAAATAATTAAGAAATATTATGATTCACCTTTTTTCTTTGGAAGCAGAGCCCTCAGCTGCACCAATTACGTAACTATTGAGTTGAAACATATTTACAGGCAGAATGATCAGGTTTTTATTAATCTGCTTAATAAAGTCCGCGATAATCATGTGGATTCAGTTGTGCTAAACGAACTTAACAAAAGATGTATTCCTGATTTTGACCCTGATTCTGATGGGGGATATATTACTCTTACTACTCACAATTATCAGGCCCAGACGCTGAATGATTCAAAGCTTGAGACACTTTCCGGCAGAGCTCATTCCTTTAAAGCAGCTATTAAGGATCAATTTCCGGAGTTTTCCTACCCTAATGTAAGCGAACTGATTCTGAAGAAAGGCGCCCAGGTTATGTTTGTAAAGAACGATTTATCGCGTGATAAGCTTTTCTTTAACGGCAAAATAGGGAAAGTAGAAACCTTTGAGGACGATATCATTGTGGTTAAGTGTCCTGACGACAATTTCCGCATCAGGGTGGAGATGGCGGAATGGCAAAACATGAAATATACTCTCGATGAAGAGACCAAAGAGATCCAGGAGGAAATTATCGGAACATTTACACAATACCCTCTCAAGTTAGCCTGGGCAATAACAATTCATAAGAGTCAGGGACTTACTTTTGACAGAGCTGTTATTGATGCATGCGCTGCTTTTGCTCATGGACAGGTGTATGTGGCTCTCAGCCGATGCCGTACTTTAAACGGACTGGTACTAAGCAGCCGGATCAATCAACAAAGCATAATTGACGATCCCTCTATTTCTGACTTTGTTAAAGAAACAGAACTTAATCAACCCGACCTAAAGCAACTGGCAGAGTCGAGAAAGGCTTACCAGCAGATGTTGCTGACAGAACTTTTTGATTTTACTGCGCTTATATATAAGCTCAATTATTGTCTAAAGGTTGTCAATGAGCACCATGAGAGTATTTTGGGAAATCCACGGGAAATGCTTGAAAATAGTTTAACCGGAATCAAGGCAGACCTTATTGAAGTATCCAATAAATTTCAGCCTCATTTGAAATTACTTTTAAATGGGGAAATTGATGCTGAATCAAACAATCCACTTCAGGAACGGGTAAAAAAAGCAGGCGAATTCTTTTCTATTAAACTTGAATCTGCCCTGAAAGAAATTCTGACAGGTTATTCAGTGGAAACAGATAACAAAACAGTTCGCAAATCGGTTTCTGATGCTTTGGAGAGCACAAGAAAGGAAGGAGTCATAAAGTTAGCCTGTCTTAATACTGTCAAATCAGGGTTTACGGTCAGTAAATATCTCGATGCCAAAGCCAAATCGGTCATCGATATTCCTTCAGTCAAATCTCATTTTGCAAAGTCTGTTGATGATACCTCCGGAATTATTCAACATCCTGCTTTGTTTCGCCAACTAAAAGAATGGCGAAATATAAAAGCCAGTGAAATGAAACTTCCGCATTACATGATACTACCCCAAAAAACGATGATTACTTTGGCTAATTTTATTCCTCAGTCGATGGCTGCCCTTAAATCGGTAAAGGGGATGGGAAAGAAGAAATCAGAGAAATTCGGTGAAGATCTTTTAAATATCTTTATTTCATATTCCAAAAAAGAAAAAGTTGAACCAACTGTCGAAATTGTTTAGAAGGTCATCTGGAATATTATGCAGGCACTGGTGAAATTCCAATCAATAAATTTTGTTTGGAAATACAGGTCATATTCATACGAACTCTGACGGACTTTTTATTTCGATCCTTTTTTATATCTTGACATCTTATTTCAACCCTTATTCAATGACCGGGAATAACCGTATTTTGTCAATAGATATAATGAGAGGGATGACCCTTGTTCTCATGCTTTTTGTAAATGACCTGTACATGCCGGGTGTCCCTTCATGGCTCGGTCATCAGGCAGCTAATTTTGACGGAATGGGACTTGCTGACTGGGTATTCCCGGGATTCCTTTTTATGGTGGGAATGGCAATCCCCTTTTCGATCGGGAAAAGAATATCAGAAGGCCAGCCTGCTAATAATATTATCAGGCATATTGTGATCAGGTCAGTCAGCCTGATTATTATAGGTGTGTTGATGCTTAACTCGGGAAGAGTTAATCCCGAATTTACGCACATTGGAAAAAACCTCTGGGCTATCCTTATGTACATCGGGGTGTTCCTCATCTGGAATACTTATAAGGAAAATGATAAGAACTTTTTTACAATTGCCGGACTAAAATTGCTTGGTGTAGCTTTAATTGTATTTCTGGTCTTTAAATTCCATTCAGGAGAGATTGACAATAATGGTTCATTAATAACCAGCTGGTGGGGCATTCTTGGCCTTATCGGATGGGGATATCTCGTGGCCGCGTTAGTATATCTTGCTGTTAAAAACAGTATCCTGAATACTGTGGTGGCATTTTTATTCTTTCTTGCTATGAACATTCTGGCAAAACTTGACCTTCTGAATACTCTTAATCCGGTAAAACCAATTCTGGGAGTGATAATAGAAGGTAATGTCCCTCTGATTGTTCTCTCCGGGATGCTGACAACCCTTATACTTAAAAAGTATTCAAAGATTAGTTATCGCAGGACAATAATAATAATTGTTGCTATCGGAATTGTAAGTTTAATTGCTGGGTTTGTTCTTCGTAAATGGTTCATTATCTCAAAGATACAGGCAACACCCAGTTGGGGATTGATATGTAATGGTATAAGTATGATTCTTTTTGCACTACTTTATTGGATAATAGATATTAAAAAGCAGATTAAGTGGACATTCTTTCTGAAGCCTGCCGGGGAAAACTCACTTACAACATACCTCGCTCCTGATATTGTTTATTATCTTATCTGGAGTACCGGGATACCAATACTTATCTATAAACAATCAGGCGTGCCGTTGATTGTGATTGCCGGGTCAATTATCTGGGCCCTTCTTATGGTAGCACTTACAGCTCTGCTGGTAAAGTTCAATATAAAGCTAAAACTCTGATTTTATCTTTTTGTCGGCGCCAGATACTTTCCAATATGACCCCAGTGCATAGTACCCCATACAATACTGTCAGTGTAATAC
The DNA here is from genome assembly GCA_025358455.1 of Bacteroidales bacterium. Taxonomy (GTDB): domain Bacteria; phylum Bacteroidota; class Bacteroidia; order Bacteroidales; family VadinHA17; genus LD21. The sequence goes on along the minus strand of JANYJP010000007.1, from coordinate 29,925 downwards.
TGGTAAAAACAGGTGGTATTCTCCATCACGATAAACAAGACCATTCGGGTCATTCATCCAGTGAGCGGCCTTCTTATTTTCTATTCCCTGTACTCATCGAGTATGGAAATGCTTCAGCTGATGTCCTTCTTTTTTTATCGGGAACATTTTTCATTGTAAACTGCAGTGTTCCTCCGTTCTGCAACTCGCTATGAAGAATATAATTCCGGTTAATTCCTTTTTTATTGAGTCTGATATCTCCTACATAAATATTGTCTTTGCTGTTGTTATGAGCGTCAATCACAAGTTTCCTTCCGTTCTCGAAATTAAGGGTAACCTTATTAAATAGCGGGGAACCAAAAACATACTGATCAGTTCCGGGAGTAACCGGATAAAACCCAAGAGCCGAAAATACATACCATGCTGAAGTCTGACCGTTATCCTCATCTCCGCAATAACCATCCGGAGTATAATTATAGAGCTTATCGAGCACCTCGCGAACCCTGTACTGTGTTTTCCATGGCTGTCCGGAATAGTTATACAGGTAAAGCATATGCTGAATCGGCTGGTTACCATGAGCATAATTACCCATATTCGCAATTTGCATTTCACGAATTTCATGAATAACCACTCCATAGTAGGAAAAATCGAATACCGGGGGAACTGTAAAAACAGAATCCAGCTTTGCAGTAAAATTCTCTTCCCCTCCCATTAAATTAACAAGCCCTGCAACATCCTGAAATACACTCCATGTATAGTGCCAGCTGTTGCCTTCTGTAAATGCATCACCCCATTTATAAGGACTAAATGGTGACTGGAACTGACCATCAAGATTCCGTCCCCGCATCAGTTTTCTGCCTGGATCGAAAACGTTTTTATAGTTCATTGCTCTTTTTGCAAAGAGGTCAATTTCATTCTGTGGCCGGCCTAATGATTTTGCAAGCTGCCATATGCAAAAATCAGCATAAGCATACTCGAGAGTACGCGCAGCATTTTCGTTAATGCCTACATTATAAGGTACATATCCCAGCTCGTTATAATATTTTGCACCAAGTCGTCCAACAGAAGATACCGGTCCTACACTATCTGTATTCTTCAGAATTGCTTTATAAAGTGTCTCAATGTCATATCCCCTTATACCTTTTAAATAAGAATCAGTGATGAGCGATGCGGAGTTAGACCCAATCATGCAATCCCGATGGCCCGGACTTGCCCATTCCGGTAACCATCCGCTTTCCTTGTACGTATTGGCCAGCCCTTCCATTATCCTGCCGTTCAGCCCGGGATACATCAATGTTGTAAAAGGGAAAAGAGCCCTGAAAGTGTCCCAAAAACCGTTATCGGTATACATATAACCCGGCAGTACCTGTCCGTTATAAGGACTATAATGAACTACTTCATTTTTCTCATTCAGCTCATAAAAGCTTCGTGGAAATAATATCATCCTGTAAAGACATGAATAAAATGTCCGTTGCTGGTCCAATGTACCACCTTCAACTTCAATCCGGTTCAATTGTTTGTTCCAAGCTTCCCTGCCCTCAGATTTTATGGTCTCAAAATCCTTATCACCGGTTTCGCGGGTCAGATTCAGCATTGCCTGTTCATGACTTATAAATGATGAAGCTACGCGTACGTTTACCTTTTCACCTCTTTTGGTTTTAAATCCAAGTATAGCTCCCACATGCCCGCTTTCTGCTTCAAGACCATTCAGGTTAATGGTATCATTATGCCAGGTATGAGTTGATGTGAAGTCCCTGTCAAATACAGCAACAAAATAATTATGAAAATTTGCAGGAACTCCTCCATGATTGTTACGGCAATATCCAATGACTTTTCGTTCCGATGGAATTATTTTCACCATTGAACCTTTATTAAATCCATCGATCAGTACATATGAAGAATCACTTTCAGGAAAGGTGAAGCGGAACATTGCGGCTCTTTCAGTAGGAGTTATCTCTGCAGTAACATCATAATCAGCAAGATAAACACTGTAATAATAAGGTTTAGCTACTTCCGCTTTATGTGAGAACCACGATGCACGTTCATTTTCGCCGATCCGGATCTTGCCTGTTAAGGGCATAAATGAAAAAGCTGCATAATCATTAATCCATGGGCTTGGCTGATGGGTCTGTTTTATTCCCATAATTTTATAATCATTATAAGTATAACCCCAGCCATTACCCATAACGCGGGTCTGGGGAGTCCAGAAATTCATACCCCATGGCAGTGCTATTGCAGGATAAGTATTCCCGTTTGATAATTTATATTCCGAATCGGTGCCCATTAATGGATTAACCAGATCTGCAGGGTTTTTTTCTGCAGACCCCTGTTTTTTCTGGATAAGTGCAAAAATCAGCACTATTCCAACTGCCACCAATCCTATAACAAAACGTTTCATAGTTGTTCCGGAGGTGAAGCTCCCAAAGCCGGTGCTTGTTTTCTCTTCAAAGTTCATATAGAAATTATTTAATATTATTTTGATTCTATTCGATCAGTTCTCTTTTTTTTACCCCCATTCCATCATATGGTTAGGGGGGTTGCTTTTAAGGAGATGTAATACATTGTATATATGTATGTTAATCTTTCTTATAGATTTTAGAGAGAAAGTAGAACTATAATAAATGTTGAGGTTACAATATATTCAGTTTTTCAATTTTCTTAAAAATCAATTCAGGAGTTTGCCAGTTCATACAGGCAAAATCACCCCTTTTACATTCTCCCTTGCCATAAATTGTACATGGACGACAGGTAAGTTCCTCAACAGGAATACGGATAGAAAAACTATCCGGCTGCATCCAGGCGCCAAAACCTCCTAATGGATCAGTTCCTCCCCATATTGATATTACTTTTGTCGCTACAAGAGCTCCCATATGCATATTTGACGAGTCCATGACAATCATCAGATTCAGGGTGCTCATACAGGCCAGCTCTTCATCAAGATTTAGCTTGCCAACTAGGTTTATGGAACCGGGCACTTTCTTTTGAAAAGCGGCTAATTTTTCAGCATCTTCATTTCCTCCAAAAAGAAGAAATTTGCATTTATGGTGTTCAGATATTAAATGCAGGAGACTGATCATGTTCTCTTCAGGCCACATTTTAAGTTTATGTTTTGCATATGGCGCAACCCCGATAATCAATTCAGCTTCAGGGTCAGTCAGTGATCGTACTTTTAACAGTGTTTCCGCCGAAGGAACAACCAGTGTCCCCTTATCAGGAGTAACAGGAAATCCTGCTCTGTTAAATACATCACAGTAACGTTCCACAGAATGTTTTAGCTGTACCTTATTCTTCCCTGTAATAAGAGATCTTTTTTCACTTCTACCCTTATCAATTACTGATACAGGAACCCCTGACAGCCTGAACATCAGTCTTAACACCTTTGATCGCAGGACATCATGCAAATCTATTACATGGTCAATCTCAGACTGTTTCCTGATATCCTTAAAAAGTCTGAGCAGCCCCGGCAATCCCTTGTGTCTCTTTTTCAGATCGGGGGAAAAAAACCTGAGTCCGTTAATGGAAGAAAAGAAAGCCTTATAAGCTGGTCGTGTAACCAGAACCAATTCAATGTCGGGATATTGCTTCCTCATACCTGATAGAACAGGGGTAATGAGGGCAACGTCACCCATTGAGGAGGTTCGAATTACCAGAAGCCGCATATCAGTATTTTTCGTAGGATTTCTCCTCGATAAGTCCCGAGGAGGTCTTTAAATTTATCTCTCTTTTTAATTCCGATCGTCTGTCGTTTTTAATATAAACAGCGCGGGCAGTTGAAATAAAGTCGCTGCCAAAGTCCTTATTTCGCTCCAGATCACGTATATGATCCTCAATATCCCATAGCTCGCAGTTAACCTGGTATAATGCCATGTACAACGGATCTTTTGTACTTATGATTGAAGAGGAGGTTTTGACAAGTTGGCTATATTCCTTTTGAAGATTACCCAATTTCACATTGTCCTTAATCCTTTCAAGTTTTATCTGGATTATAGTAAGTTTATCGATGATCTCCCCGTTTGATACTTCGATTTTCATGCTGTGAGTATATTTTGTTCAAAAGTAGCATCTTTCTTTTTCAACTTTTGCCTTTTTACTTTTTACTTTCTACTTTCTTACTTCTTACTTCTTACTACATACTACTTAATAAGGGTCCACATCAACTGCGATCTTCAGCGATGAGGCTCCCTTCTCCTTTTCAAGTCTTTCAATTGCCTCAACGATAAGCATTTTGGCTTTTGCAGGAGGTTTTTCCCTTTCGATTTTTATCAGGATAGTTTTAATATACCACAACTGCACCTGTGAAATAACAGGAGATTCAGGTCCAAGCACTCTTTTCCCGAATATAATTTTAAGGTCACGCCCCAGTAAATCAGAAAAGTAATTTAACTGCACCCGGTCTTTATGCTTAATAATTATTTTAACCATTCTGCAGAACGGAGGATAATTGAAAGTCATTCTCTCCTCAGCCTGCATCCTGAACATATTTACATAATCATGTCTGATAACAAGTCGGATAATCCTGTTTAACGGGTCAGAGGTCTGGATTACAACCTTGCCCTGTTTCTGACGTCTGCCAGCTCTTCCGCTAACCTGTTCCATCAGCTGAAAGCTTCTTTCATGAGCTCTGAAATCAGGATAATTTAAGAGATTATCGGCATTTAATACTCCTACTACTGTAAGATTTTCAAAATCCAGACCTTTGGAAATCATCTGTGTACCAATAAGAATATCAATCCGCCTTTCCTCGAAGGCTCTGATAATTTTATTGAAAGAATTTTTGTTCCTGGTTGTATCCTGATCCATTCTGGCCACATGGGCTGACGGAAAAACAATTTTAATCTCGTCTTCAATTTTCTCCGTACCAAATCCTTTTGTTACCATAGAAGTGGAATGACAATTTCCGCATTTTGAGGGCATTTCTGTAGTATATCCGCAATAGTGACAAACAAGCTTGCTAATCCCTTTATGATATGTGAGGTTCACTGCACACTGAATGCAAACGGGAATCCAGCCACATTCAGAGCACTCAATATATGGGGAGAAGCCTCTTCTGTTCTGAAAAAGTATTATCTGCTCATCTTTCCCAAGAGCTTCATCCATTGCCTGAAGTAACTCAGGGGTAAAATGGGAAACCATCTGTTTTTTCCTGTAAGCTTCACGTGTATTCCCGATTATGATAGCAGGCAATTTAATTAAACCAAACCTTTCTTTAAGGTCTGTTAACCCATACTTCCCATTAACTGCATTATTATAACTTTCAACCGAGGGAGATGCTGAACCAAGAATAGTTTTCGCTTTATGAAATGAGGCAAGCATAATTGCTGAATCGCGGGCATGATATCGCGGGGCAGGATCATGTTGTTTATATGATCCATCATGCTCTTCATCAATAATTATAAGTCCGAGGTTACTGAACGGAAGGAATATTGACGACCTCACCCCGAGGATAAGCTTATATCCGCTTACAGGATCATTTTCGGCTACTCTTTTCCATATCTCTACCTTTTCAGCATCGCTGAACCTTGAATGATATACTCCGGTTATTCCTCCAAAATGTCTCTTGAGCCGTAGTATTATCTGAGTCGTCAGGGCAATTTCGGGTAACATATAAAGAACCTGTTTCCCCAGTTTTAACTGTTCTTCTATAAGGTGAATATATATTTCTGTCTTGCCACTCGAAGTCACTCCATGAAGCAATACAATATCTTTTTCAACGAATTGGGATGAGATTGATTTATAGGCTGCGGTCTGCGCTTCGCTAAGATCTTTTATTGGTTCTTTAAAGTTATCAGATTCTACTATTCTGGAGACGGGAAGAGAGACCTGTGTCAGAATACTCTTACCCAAAAGTGCATCAAGAATACCCTGTGAAGAATGTGCTTCAGCCAGAAGGACCGATTTGCTTACCGGTATTATTCCGGTACCTTTTGCATAACCGGTAAGTCTGATATAGGCTGAGAGCAGCTCTACCTGTTTTGGTGCCTTTTTCAGCTTATCAAGAAATGCATTTAATTCATTCTCAGTATATTTTGCGTACAGTTCAACAAATGTCTCCAGTCGGGGTTTAAAATCAAGCAGGCTTGTATCCGAAGGCAGGGCAGCTTTCATAACTTCTCCTTCGTTGCATAAATAATACTCTGATATCCATAACCACAAATTCAGTTGGGTCGCATTTATTAAAGGGATGTCATCGAGAACACCTGCAATAAGTTTAACATTTTTTATCTCAGGAGCTATGTCATGAATACTACAAACAATCCCTGAATAAAGATTTCTACCGCCAAACGGCACAGTTACCCGTACGCCAGGCTGAACTCTATCCATCAACCCGTCGGGGATCCTATAGGTGAATCTTCCCCTTACAGCCAGGGGCAAAATAATATCAGCAAAACGGGAATTTGTCATCTCTTAAATCGCAACACAAAATAAGGATAAATTTTTGTTTGCCACTAAAGTAGAGGAGTTGGGGTGAGGTAAATATCCAATGAGGTATTAGTGCGAAGTAAAATGACGAAGTTTAGTTCGATTTGACGAAGCTTGACATTACTGTAAGCAAATGGTCTTTTCTAATTGGTTTAATCAGACAGGCGTCGCAGCCGGCCTCCAGAATAATATCTTTATCATCTTCAAAAATAAATGCAGTCTGAGCAATAATAGGAAGGTTTTTCCTGATTTGCCTGATCTGCTTTGTCGCTTCTATGCCATTCATCCCGGGCATTTGCATGTCGAGAAGAACTACATCAATATCAGGTGTGGATTTTATTAGTTCAAGGGCCTCGTACCCTGATCGGGCAGTAACTACTGAGACCCCTGTATCCAGAAGGATCCTGTTCAGATAAATAAGTACGTCCATATTGTCGTCAACAAGAAGACATTTTTTCGTACTCCAGTCAATAGGTTTTACCAACTGATCATTATTTAATAAAGCTACCTTAACTTTTGTACTGCCGGCAGGCCTGTATGGAAGTGAAAAACTAAACTCGGAGCCGACCCCTTTTTCTGATTTTACAGAGATCCTTCCTCCCATTCTTTCAACAACCTCTTTTGCAAGAGTTAAACCTACACCCAAACCTTCGAAGGGTCTGTGATGACCATCAATCTCCTGACGGAATTCTTCAAAGATACGAAGTAGGTTTTCTTTATTTATGCCAACCCCGGTGTCCTTAATTATAAATACGATATTCTCATTTTCCAGAAGGTATAAGAATTCTATTGATCCATCGAGGGTAAATTTCACAGCATTATCAAGTAGATGGTTAAGTACTCTTTTAAGCCATATTCTGTCAGTAAATATCAGGTCGCCGTTGGATTCGAACTGGTTTTTAACATTAAGAATTATGGATTTTTCATTTCGCCTGATTATTTGCCTGGCCTCCTCAATAACCTCATTGACAATCGAGTTGATGGAAGTCTCTTCATATGTAATTTCTATCTGGGAGCTCTCAAGTCGCGATAAATCAATAATGTCTCCAATAATCTGAAGCAATTTTTCACTATTATGGTTAATATGTTCGATATACTCTTCCCTGACTTCCTTTGTTATATCATCGGAAAGAAGCAGGTTTGAAAACCCAACCACGCTGTTTAGCGGAGTCCTGATTTCATGTGAAATATTTGCCAGGAAACTTGACTTAAGCCTGCTGCTCGCTTCAGCATCAAAAGTTGCCTTAATAAGATCTTCGTGCTCCTGTTTCAGCTTAGTAATATCCCGCGAAATTGTAAGTGACCCAAGAACCTCGCCACTATCGCTTCTGACAGTCACTGATCTGGTTGACAGATTAAGGTAATGTCCGTCTTTGTGCCTGAGTCTGAGTTCGCTTTCAAAGAAACCGTTATTAAAAAGGGACTGAACTCTTTTTGACTGGTAATCATGATCATCAGGATGAACCAGACCACCAGGGTTAATAGAAGTATAACTTTTTATGTCGAGGCCGATCATTGAATAAAATGCGGAGTTGGCATATTTCAGGTTCCAGGTTCTGTCATAAAATGATATCCCATCATTTGCCGATTGAACCAGCATACCGTAAAACTTGTCTGACTCATAATGTTCTTTTGCAAGGTTTTCTTTTTGATTTCCCAGCTCAGAATTTGTTTTCTGAAGGTCAGCATTTATCTCAAGGTATTGTTTATTTCTTTCCTGAAGCTCCCTGTTTACTTTTTTAAGTTTAAGCGAAAAATAAATAATTACAGCGCAAACAACTATAAGTGTTACAAGTAAGGTCAGAATCAGATTAATAAAGGAACCGGATAATAGTGCAGTTGTGTTTAAGCCGCCAGAATATGCCTGAACCGGTATTAAAAATAATAAAGGGCAGATAGAAGAACCTGAAAAATATCTATGAATTCTTTTTAGGTCAAGGTTGCAGTTTCTTTTAATCATAAATCAGATTCCGTATGGTTTAATAGATCCACTTCTGTCGAAAAAACAATTCATGATAATAATAAAAATCCCCATTCCTAATATTATCTCCAGTTCGCATTAAAAATGTGAACCTGAAGCTGAATTTTAATTCAGGCGCTAAATAAATGAAATTTACTCATTTAAAATATGATATGAATCAATATAAAATTTTCATTAAAGCTATTCACGCACCATATGTATAAAAATCGTTAAATTTACACGTTGAAAATCAATTGAGTTACCATACTAATTATAGGGAATTAAAAGTTTGAATTGATGGACAGAGCGGAAAATCAGTTTTCGGGAGGTAGAAAATACAGGAATGATGATATTACAGTCTATTGGAAACCAGCTGCCTGTGTACATGCATCGTATTGTTACAGGGAACTGATCGAAGTATTTGATCCGAGCAGAAGGCCATGGGTTGATATGAGTGGATCCACAACAGACAAGATAATTGAGGTTGTAAATTTATGTCCTACAGAAGCACTCGCATGGAAGTGGAATGATGATAAAAAAAATGCAACTATTGGAACGGACCAGGTAAATCATATTAAGTTCAGAAGGCCTGAACTGATGAATATCATTGAACCGGTTAAAGAGGAACATCCTGTTTCAGTTAAAATCATGGTTGACGGTCCCATAGTACTTAAGGGCAGTTTTACTCTTTCATATGATGGAAATACAAAAGAAGTGAATGACAACCTTATATCCATTTGCCGCTGTGGAATAAGTGACCACATGCCTTTCTGTGACGGTCAACACAGAAAAATCGGATTTAACGGATAATTATTTTTTTATGGAATTAAACAGTGAAAACAAATCACAGGCTAAAGTCGAAATAATTGAGTTTGGTCCTTTGAAGATAACAGGTAATTTTTTGTTAAAAGACCTGAAGAGAGATAAAGAAGAATCTCTGGGAGAGGTTTTGTTATGCAGGTGCGGCAGATCGGCGAATAAGCCTTTTTGCGATGATTCACATAAGAAATAGACGCTAAAGAACCTAGCGTTCTACAATGTGGAAACAATTCTGCATCCTTTCATAAGTAGCCCAGCATTTCCCTTCTTCTCTCATTTGCCATATTACCTCTCCAAGAGCGTCCTTTAAAAATTTCCTGTCGCAATTGGTCAGGATCCACTTTCGTGCTGTAATCCTTTTATAGCTAATGTCGAATGCATTACCATAAAGGTGGGGGCTGTTTTCAGAAGAATTTCTGTTGGTTTTTCTAAGGCTTTTCACATTTTCTGTTTTTCTTGTCATTGAAGTAATAACAAATCTTACTCCGTTTAATCCCTTTTTTGAAACCTTTTCTCTGAACCTTAGGGCAATTTCGTCGAGCAACCTTTTACTGTCATTAGTTATATATGGAATGCTATATGTCATCCTGTCAACTACATATCTGTTACCAGACCTGACTTTAACCAACTTGCCGTTTGAAATCCTGTCCCTGAGATCTTTATCGTTCCTGCATACTTTTATTCCTCTTAGCTTAGCTGCTGCTGAATAATCTACAATTCTGTCATTAAGTTTTCTGCTGAGATCTTTCTGTTTATATTCCAGACAGCGGGTATTGAAATAAGGGAAAAGATGGTTCCTGGCTTTTTTATTCAGAGTAATATAAATTATTGCAGATATGAGAATTACAGAGAATATCTTCAAAAAGAAAATAAGACGAGCCTTATTAAATTCCATTACAAAAACCTGATTAGGACAGAATTTTAAAATAAATAAATATTATTGAATGTCCCGCCTTTTTAACTTAATACTTTTGTAACCAGTTCCGCTGCCTCCCTGAAGGTGGTTGCCGAAAAAACTTCAAGTCCGGAATTATCTATAATGGTTTTCGCCTCACCGGCATTGGTCCCTTGCAGTCTTACTATAACAGGTACTTTTATCTCTCCTATAGATTTATAAGCTTCTACCACCCCGGTGGCTACACGATCGCATCTGACAATACCTCCAAAGATGTTAATGAGAATTGCTTTCACGGCAGGGTCTTTGAGAATAATTCTAAACCCTGCTTCAACAGTTTTAGGGTTGGCGCCACCACCAACATCCAGGAAATTTGCAGGTGACCCACCTGATAGTTTAATTATATCCATAGTTGCCATAGCCAGGCCTGCCCCGTTAACCATACAACCAACATTTCCATCGAGTTTAACGAAATTGAGATTATAACTGCCGGCTTCAACGTCAATAGGATCTTCCTCGTTAGTATCTCGCATCCCTGCAAGTTCTGGTTGCCTGAATAATGCATTATCATCAAGAACAAGTTTACAATCGACAGCAAGTATCCGGTTATCGCTGGTTTTTAATACCGGGTTTATTTCGAGTAATTGAGCATCACAAGCGATAAAAGTTTCGTATAATCCCGAAAGGAACTTAAGCATGTTTTTAAAGGCAGTTCCGGTTAATTTGAGTTTAAAGGCGATATTACGTGCCTGGAAAGGCTGGAGACCGATTCCAGGGGCTATATCTTCTGTATAAATGAGTTCGGGAGTTTTTTCAGCGACCTCTTCAATTGACATTCCTCCTTCAGTGGAATACATAAAAATATTTCTCCCGGTATTCCTGTTCAGAAGGAGACTTATATAGAACTCCTCAATTTGATATTCTCCTTTATAATAAACATCCTGTGCTATGAGAACTTTATTGACCTTTTTTCCCTCCGGACCTGTCTGGGGAGTTACAAGCTGCATACCAAGAATCTGGCTGGCAATTTTACCAGCATCTTCCACTGATTTTGCCAGTTTAACACCCCCTGCTTTTCCTCTTCCCCCGGCATGTATCTGAGCTTTAATAACAAAGTATTCCGATCCGAATTTTTCCTTAAGTTGTTTTGCAACCATAATTGCCTGATCAGGAGTTTCTGCTACAAATCCCTCCTGGATATCAACATTATAGGATTTAAGTAATGCCTTACCCTGAAATTCATGAATGTTCATTCTATGTAAGTTAAATTAAGTAGACAACTCTTACCCCCGGAATTCATTGATTACAAAATAATAACAATTAAAAGATAAATTAGTTATTTTCGCACAAAAAAGAATGCGTAAGCTTCTCAACAGTGAACTTGACCGAAAATCTGTAGCACAGTTCAGGAATTCTGAAAAATCTCCTTTCGTACTTGTTCTTGATAATGTCAGGAGTCAGAGTAATGTAGGTTCAATTTTCAGGACTGCCGATGCTTTTCTGGTAAAGGCAATTTATCTATGCGGAATTACTGCCACACCTCCACATAGAGAAATACAAAAGACTGCTCTGGGAGCCACTGAATCTGTAGAATGGAAACATTATGCAAATACTTCTGATGCAGTAACAGAGCTCAGGAACGAGGGGTATATGATCATCGGTATTGAGCAGACTGAGGGTTCAGTAGAGTTGCAGAACATGGAAATAGTTAATGGTGAAAAGTATGCGTTAATATTTGGTCATGAAGTAGATGGTGTTGATCAGGAAATAATAAATCTTTGTGATGCATGTGTTGAGATACCCCAGTTTGGGACCAAGCATTCGTTCAATATTGCAATAAGTGTTGGGATAGTGTTATGGGAATTGAATAAAATGCTAAAATAAAAAAGGCCACTTTCTCAAGTGGCCTCTACTTTATAATTAATTCTTACTGAACAGTTGATTTGAATGTATCATCGTTGAAGAACTTAGCAAATTCAAGATCAGTTTTTGCATAAGCTTTCCACTCAGGTTTGAATGCTATAGCTTCTTTAAGATTGTTAAGCATATAATTTTTGTCATCAAGACGTGCTCCGATAACAGCTTTCAGGTACGATGGTTTTCCGCATTTGCAGAGATCCTTCATGCTGTCGAGAGTAGCTTTTGCCTTTGCAACATCACCCTTCAGATATTGAGCCAAAGCCAGGTTAAAACAAGGCTCTGTTCCAAAGTAATTAACTGCTTTGTCATATTCACCTTTGGTTATTGCAATAACGCCAAGACCCCATTTAGATTCTGAAGTTGCTGCAGTCATAGAGTTGAAATACTCTTCAGCTTTAACTAAATCACCTTTTACGAGTGAGCCAAAACCAAGGTTGTTTTTGATAACATCATTATTCTCAATAGCTTTTGCTTTTTCAAAAGCGGCAATAGCTTCGTCTGTTTTTCCTAGGGCCATATAGGTGACACCAATATTATTGGCAGCACGGAAGTCTTTAGGAAAGTTTTCTGCAGTTACCTGATAGAACTTAAGTTGTTCATTAAGATCTGTAGTCAGTGCACCTGCGCGCATCATTTCCTCAACAGTTAATGTTTTAGGATCAGATTTCATCTGTGCAACAATCTGCTCATCGCTACGTCCAACTACATCAGCATTAACCAACATCTTTGATCTTCTCAGTCTTGGAAGGATGTCTGTTTTAAGTGCTTCAAATGCAGCTGACATGTTCTTGATTTCTTTCTCGCGTACATCAGGGTCAGAATACATAGACAGAACACGGAGGATAAGATCTTTGTCCTGGATGGATGATTTCTCAACTTCAGTTTTAAAACCGTCCCAGTCTTCAGGAGTTGTTTTTTCTTCAAAGAAATTCACAGCTTTAGCAGCTTCAACTTTAGCAAATTCCTTCTTGATGAATTTGTCAGCAGTCACACCTCTTTTTTGTGAAAGGGGCTCATTTATTTTCATTGATCCATCAGGTGAAGCATAAGAACTGACAACAGCACCTTTTAACTGACGATTTGGATCAGCAGTGATAGTTTTTATATAATCTTTAAGAAGTGCAATATCTTCAGCTTTAAGTTCCTTGCTGCTTACATCTGATTTATTGATCTCATAGTGAATATCAGCTAACTTTGATTCAGGATTTACTCTGACAAATTTATCTTTCAAGCTTATAGGTTTGCCTTCTTTCTCAACCAGGGTTGATGTGGCAATTACACCGTCAGCTAATTTAACCTGGGCAAAATCAAGACTCTTTTTACCTCTGACAGCTTTAATCCTTAATACCAGTTCTGACATTTTCATGGCATCCTGATAAGGAATAGTGCTAGTGTATGTAAAATCTCCACCTGTAGAAGTAATCACTTTATTGTTAGCCGTAACACTTTCGCCCTGAAGAACCTGAGCTTTATCAAAAGCTTTTTCGCCTCCGGCATATGTAAGAACAGGAGTAGCAGTTACTGTGGTTTTCTTATCAAAGTACTTGGCCGGGAATGTACCTTTTATTGTTACTGTAATTATTCCAGCATGTGTTTCAAGAACTTTTGGAGTGACCTCATACTTAACTAAGTTGGAGTTTTTCTTCATCTTATTCAAGCCGGAGCAACTTGATAAAAGAGCTGCCGCGAGGATAAGGATAAAATAGCTTCTGAATTTTTTCATAATTAAAAGTGTTATTTGTTTATGATTCCTTGATTTAGTGTTTAAATTGAAATTTACGTATTTTTTTGATCTCGAATACAAATTTACAATAAAATAGTCACAACTTAAGCAAATTAAATAAAATTATGTGACTCCGGGAAACGATAATGAAGAAATTTATAATTTGAAGTTATACAGGTCATTAACATAAGCATACCTTCATGGCTATCCATTTATAATAATAAATTAAAACATTTTGCTGAATGTTTTGATTGTTAACTTTACACCTGATCAGATCTGATAAATCATCAACAAAGATTACAATTCTTTTAAAAGATGGTATTACAAAATTTTGGAAATAGGTTGCATTATTCACACATTGGAGGAATCCGAAAGGTCAACTCTTCAAATAATAAAACTACAATATGACTTTGTTCAGACCAACAGGATAGTCGTCAAAAAAAATGGTGTCAATTACTTTTGCATAATGACTTTTATTAGCCACAAAATCAATATCGTTTATATCGATAACCAGGTATTTATTTTCAGGATTCTGCTTAAAAAAAGAAAAATAGCTATCCTGTATTCTCTGAAGGTAATCTTTAGTGATTGACTTCTCATAATTACGTCCGCGTTTTTCAATATTCTGCACCAGCCTGTCGGGGTTAAGATGAAGATAGACATAGATATCCGGTTTAGGAAGGGAGCCGTATATAATATAGAAGATCTGCCTGTACAGTTTATACTCCTCTCCGGTAAGAGTTGAGGCTGCAAACACCAGCGATTTCATAAAGTAATAGTCGGCAACAGTAAATGATTTAAAAAGATCCTGGGGTACAAGTTCTTCCTTAAGTTGTTTATACCTGCTTGCAAGGAATGAAAGTTCAAGAGGAAATGAATATTTCTCAGGGTCTTCATAAAATTTCGGAAGAAAAGGGTTATCCGCGAAATGTTCCAGTATCAGATGCGCATTGAACTGATCTGCAATTCTTCCGGCCAGTGTCGTTTTTCCTGCACCTATATTTCCTTCAATCACTACATAATTATATCTGATCTTCATTACTGAAAACATTGTTTGAATTAGATAAATCAAATTTAGAAATTGAAGATGAATTATCAATCAGAAAGCCGGCTTATAATTGCCGGCTTTGTTTAATTATTCTGAATCTGTTCAGGATCTTTTTTTTCTGGTTCCGGACGTGGCGGACGCGGGAGAAGTTCTTTACGCGATAACTTGATTTTGCCTGTTTTAGGGTCAATATCAATAATCTTTACTTCTACTTCCTGTCCCTCTTTCAATACATCTTCTACTTTTGCAATCTTTTTCCACTCAATCTCAGATATATGGAGAAGTCCGTCTTTATTTGGAAGGATCTCTACGAATGCTCCAAACTGAACTATTGTTTTGACCTTTCCTTTATAAACCTGTCCGATTTCAGGAACAGTAACAATTTTTTTCACCCAGTCGAGTGCAGCAGTTATAATTTCAGCATTCTTGCCAAAGATGTTCACATCGCCATGGCCATCAACTTCTTCCACAATAATTGTAGCTCCGGTTGTACGTTGAATTTCCTGAATAACTTTGCCCCCCGGGCCGATAAGTGCACCGATAAGTTCTTTTGGAATAGTAAGCATTTCTATCCTTGGAGCGTGTGGTTTAAGTTCAGCACGAGGTTCCGCGATGACCTGTGTCATAATATCAAGGATATGCATTCTTCCGACTTTGGCCTGATTCAGAGCCTTGGTGAGTATTTCAAATGACAACCCTTCCACTTTAATATCCATCTGAGTTGCAGTAATACCGTCGCGGGTACCTGTCACCTTAAAATCCATATCACCAAGATGATCTTCATCACCCAGGATATCAGAAAGAACAGCATATTTTTTAGTTTCCTTATCAGTAATGAGCCCCATTGCAATTCCTGACACGGGTTTTTTCAATTTAATCCCTGCATCCATGAGTGCAAGAGTTCCGGCACAAACTGTAGCCATTGAGGAAGAACCATTTGATTCAAGAATATCTGATACGACTCTTATTGCATAAGGATTCTCATCATCAGAAGGCATCATGTTTTTCAGTGCTCTGTGTGCAAGATTTCCATGACCAATTTCTCTTCTGCTTAATCCTCTTGAAGCTTTTGCTTCACCTGTTGCAAATGGTGGAAAATTATAATGAAGGGTAAACTTTTCGCTTCCTTTATTCAATACATCATCAATAATCTTTTCGTCCAGTTTTGTTCCAAGTGTTACGGTTGTAAGAGACTGTGTCTCACCTCTTGTAAACAATGCTGAACCATGAGTTGTAGGAAGAATATCTATTTCACAGACTATCGGTCTGATCTCTTCAGGTTTTCTACCATCAAGACGGATATTGTCATCGAGAACCAGTCTTCGTGATGCTTCTTTCAGAACGTCGCGGTAATATTTTTTAACCAGAGTTTCGTTGACAGGATTCTCTTGATTATACTGACCAAGAAATTCCGAAACTATTGATTCGAATGTTTCAATTCGCTTATGCTTATCAGCTGTAGAGGATTTGGCAGCCTGGTAACATTTGTCATATGTTTCAGCCCATATTTTTTTTCTCAGATCCTCATCATTAACTTCATGGCAATACTCACGTTTGACTGTTTTACCAACCTCCTGTGCAAATTCCATCTGCGCCTTGCAGTGAATTTTAATAGTATCGTGAGCAACTTTAAGAGCTTCCAGCATTTCCTCTTCAGAAACCTCTTTCATCTCACCTTCAACCATTAATATATTATCGTAAGTTGCACCAACCATAAGGTCGATGTCGGCTTCTTTCAGCTGAGTAGCTGTAGGGTTTACGATAAATTTATTATTTATCCTCGCAACCCTTACTTCCGACATAGGTCCGTTGAAAGGCACATCCGATACAGCCAGAGCTGCTGATGCTGCCAGTCCGGCAAGTGCATCCGGAATGATATCCATATCGGCAGAAATAAGGTTGATAGTTACGAATGTTTCTGCGTGAAAATCATCAGGAAAAAGAGGTCTGAGCGCCCTGTCAACCATTCGGGAAACAAGAATTTCGTAATCGGAGGCTCTTGCTTCTCTTTTCATAAATCCACCAGGGAATCGTCCTGAAGATGCGTATTTTTCTTTATATTCAACAGACAATGGCATGAAGTCTGTATCTTCTTTTGCTTTGGTTGCTGACACAACAGTTGCGAGCAACATTGTTTTTCCCATTTTTAACAAAACAGAACCATCAGCCTGCCTGGCCATTTTGCCTGTTTCAAGGGTTATTGTTCTCCCGTCGCCGAGATCTATTATCTTTTCTTTTACTGTAAACATTATTTATATGATTTTTATAATATTGAAATTACAAAATAACCTGAATAGTATGAAAAAAAGGCAATTTAAAATTGCCTTTTTTCTCTATTTACGTAATTTCAATGCCTTTATGATCTCACGATACCGCTCGATATCTTTAATTTTTAGGTAGTCCAAAAGCCTTCTTCTTTTCCCTACAAGTTTAATAAGCGCCTGCTGGGTACTGAAATCTTTTTTGTTCTTCTTCAGATGTTCGGTAAGATGATTGATCCTGTATGAGAACAGCGCTATCTGGCCTTCTGCAGTGCCGGTATCAATTTCAGATGTTCCGAATGTTTTGAAAAACTCCTGCTTCTTTTCTGTTGTTAAATACATATCTCTAATTAAAATATTGTTTATCCATAAATAAATCGAGTCTCCAATTTTGGAACGCAAAAATAAGGCTTTTTTATGTAAAAAATCAAACAATTGATATATTTTTTATAAAGTTCTTGAATTATTTAATTTTACTGTAATGCAAACCCCGAAATAATTATTGAATAAGTGTTTCTATTAAGACGGTAGAATATCACTAAACGTTGCGTCGAATAACATTATCATTCAACTATTTGTCAAACTTTTTTTAACTTTCGTCAAAGAAATCAATTTAATATCGTTAATAGTCTCCCTTTCACGCGGCCTCTCCATCTCTTTTCTATGGTTCCAGAATCAGGTCTTCCTGATCTTTTAGTTTTCCTCCTTTGCTTACGATTCTGCTTCCTATCCTGCATTCCAGACATCTTCGCATTTTACAGTATTCATTTCGGAGCTGAATAAGTGCCTGGGAATAAAAAGCTGATTCCGCAGTAATACCGGCAGTATTCCATTCTGTTAAAATTTTGTTTTCTTCAGCATTAATGTTTTCCAGGAAGGTAAATGCTTTTTCACATATATCCTGACGATCCCTGCTCTGCCCAAAAACGAAGATTGCAGGAATAACAGCATTTATTAAAAGAATATCAGTAGCCTGGGTCCCGGTGTTTTTTACAATTCTTTTGCTGCGCTTACCAAATACAAAGTGATCGTCCCAGTATTCTGATGCAGATACATCGAACACTCCTTTAAGTTGCCTGATGTCGCAGACTTCCAGTACCTTAGTAAAGAGCCCGCCTGTTACTGATAACATTGCTGCAAGCTGTGAAATTCTGATTGACGGAAAATTGGCAGGCCTCAGCCTTGAGTATTTCCAAATCCAGCCGTGAATAGGATGAAGGGAGTATTTCGCTGAAAGAATTTTATATTCTCTTATAAGGTTGCTATAATACTCATCATTAACCGCTTCCTTAAAAAGTCCTTCCTCAAGCATTCCCCCTGTTCCATAAAGCAATGCTTCAATCTGAAATCTGTTATCAGCATGTTTGCGGATTATCCTGAATGGAAGGGCCGTTGCCAACATTTCAAAGGGCTCAGTATTAACCCTGTATCCAAAATACCTGGTCAGCAATCTGTAGAAGGTCTCTTCCCAATCATTTCCTGTTTCTGAATATATCTTTAGAATGAATTCTGATTTATTTTGAAATCGTTCGATTATTAATGAATTAAGCCAATGGCGAATGAGAATGTTATCGATTTTCTTTAGTTCATCCTGACAGGCTATTATATAAGGTGTATTAACCAGTGTTTCATATCTATCATAAAGCGAAGGATCATATTCAATTTCAGATGTCAGAACTTCTTCTCCCCTTTCATTATAAACTTTTTTATCGTTTTCAGCAACAATGTGCAGAATCACATTGTTAAAGGCCGGATCAGCATGGTGGCCATGAATATCAAAATGTGAAGATCTGGTGTGTATTTCAACATTGCCGGCCCATATTGTGCCCCCGATGGAGATCCTGGCATTGAAAAAATCAGGACCGGAATCGCGGTTGTATTCACCCGGGTGAATGACAGTAATTTTATTCCCCTCCGGATCAGATAACCTTGAAGTATTATACAAACCGTATTTCCACAGGTAATGAAGAAATTCCTC
The DNA here is from genome assembly GCA_025358455.1 of Bacteroidales bacterium. Lineage (GTDB taxonomy): Bacteria > Bacteroidota > Bacteroidia > Bacteroidales > VadinHA17 > LD21. The sequence goes on along the minus strand of JANYJP010000007.1, from coordinate 10,922 downwards.
TTTCATTTCGGTACGAATTATTAAACAGCGAGAATATAAATTTATGAAAAAAGGGATTACGGTGCAAGAGCCCTGTAGTACTATGTAAAAAAATCGGGTGAGAGTTGAAAGGATGACTTAGGGACTGCAAGACAGCAGCACCGCAAGACAATTATATCAGTTTATGTTTGGCGAGATGCTTTTCCATCTCAAGCTGAATTTCTCTGGCTTTTTCACCGGCGACCTTATCAAAATTTTCGCTGTTACCGGCAAAAATAATCCCGCGTGAAGAATTTACCAGAAGTCCGCATTTGCTGTTAAGACCATATTTAGCTACCTCTTCAAGACTGCCACCCTGGGCTCCGATACCCGGAACAAGAAGAAAATGATCAGGTACCAGTTGGCGTATATCTTTCAGCATTTCTGCACGTGTTGCACCTACAACATACATCATATTATTAATGGTACCCCATTTCCGCGAGAGGGATAACACTCTCTCAAAAAGCTTTATGCCGTCATCACTGTGATACTGAAAGTCATCAGCACCTTTATTAGATGTAAGTGCAAGAAGAACAACCCATTTCTGCGGATATGACAGGAATGGTGCAACAGAATCTTCGCCCATATACGGTGCCACTGTTATTGCATCGAATGGCATATTTTCAAAAAAGGCTTTCGCATACATTTTGGAGGTATTTCCAATATCGCCTCGTTTTGCATCGGCAATAACTAATATCTCAGGGTAATTATTCCTGATATACCTCACTGTTGCGTCAAGCGATATCCATCCCTTTGTGCCGTAACATTCATAAAATGCCACATTTGGTTTATAAGCCACTGCATAGTTATGTGTTGCATCAATTATCCTCTTATTGAATTCAAATACCGGGTCTTTTTTCTTCAATAGGAATGCTGGAATCTTTTCCAACTCCGAATCAAGACCAACACAAAGGAAAGAATGCTTCTTAATGATGTTTTCAAATAATTCTGAATGGTTCATTACCAGCTGGTTTAAATATTGCTTTCTTTAAGTCGTTCCGTATTTTCTGCCATCTGAAGCTTATCAAGTACCTCCTGTATATTACCATCGAGGATTGAAGGAAGATTATAAATAGTCAAATTTATCCGGTGATCAGTCATCCGTCCCTGGGGATAATTGTAAGTCCGGATCTTGGCAGAACGGTCGCCGGTTGAAACCATAGTCTTCCTTCGACTGGAAACCTCATCAAGATATTTCTGATATTCAAGATTATAAAGTCTTGTTCTGAGTTCTTTTAACGCCTTATCATAGTTTTTAAGCTGTGACTTTTCATCCTGACATGTGACAACAATACCTGAAGGAATGTGCGTTAGACGGATAGCAGAATATGTAGTATTTACTGACTGTCCACCGGGGCCTGATGAACAATATGTGTCCTTACGGATATCCTCAGTTCTCAGAACAATATCAAATTCATCGGCTTCGGGAAGTACAACTATCGAAGCGGCAGAGGTATGTATACGACCCTGGGTTTCAGTCTGAGGAACCCGTTGAACACGGTGAACGCCAGATTCGTATTTCATTATACCATAAACGCCATCACCGGTAACACTTAAAACTATTTCTTTATATCCGCCCGCGGTACCTTCAGATGTATTGGTAACATCCACTTTCCAGCCCTTCGTTTCAAAGTACTTATTGTACATCCTGAAGAGATCTCCTGCGAATATGCTGGCTTCATCGCCCCCGGTTCCCGCCCTGATCTCCATTACAGCATTTTTGTCATCTTCAGGATCTGCAGGAATGATGAGCATCTTGATCTCCTCTTCCATTTCGGGAATCTTAGAGTTGAGCTCATCAAGTTCTGCTTTAGCCATATCACGCATCTCTTCGTCCTTTTCTGAACCAAGAAGTTCTTTTGTGCTTGAGATATTACTCAGTGCAAGTTTATATCTTTCGTACGACTCGATTATAGGGAGCAGATCCTTGTATTCCTTATTAAGTCTTACATATCTCTTCATATCCATGAGAATCTCGGGCTGGGTAAGTAGTTCCCCAACCTCAATGAAGCGTGTTTTCACACCTTCAAGTTTCTCAAGAATCATATTGTTTGCCATAACTCAATAAATTTTCGGGTGCAAAGTTAATAAAATAGGTTGAATGGTGCAAAGGAACCATGGCACAAAGGCGCAACAGCGCAATGGCACAATGGCGCAAGGGCTTAGATAATATGCTTAATATTCGAAAGTTCCGAATTCAGAGCTGATCGTCAGTCTCTTCCTGTCAGAAGCTTCACAATGACCAATTACTTTAGCTTCAAGATTAAAGCCGGCAGCTATATCAATAATTTGTGAAGCGTTCTTTTGGTTTGTATAAATTTCAAACCGATGACCCATATTGAATACTTTGTACATCTCTTCCCATTGGCATTCTGATTGTTCCTGGAGTATACGGAACAATGGTGGTAAATAAAACATATTGTCTTTCACAATATGCATATTATTAATGAATTGCATGACTTTGGTCTGTCCTCCACCCGAACAGTGAACCATACCATGTATTTCAGACCGCATCATTCCCAGTATCTTTATTATAACCGGCGCATAGGTGCGGGTTGGAGAGAGTACCATTTTACCGGCATCTGTATTTAATTCTTCTATCGGATCTGTCAACCGGTATTTGCCTGAATAGATAAGATCGTAAGCAAGTGTTGTATCGAGACTTTCGGGGTATTTTGAAGCCAGGTAAGGTGCAAAAATATCATGGCGGGCTGATGTTAACCCATTGCTTCCCATGCCGCTGTTATATTCTTTTTCGTAACTGGTCTTCCCATATGATGAAAACCCTACAATCACATCTCCTTCTTTAATGTTGTGATTTGATATCACATCAGCTCTCTTCATTCTGGCAATTACTGTTGAGTCAACAACAATCGTTCTTACCAGGTCTCCCATATCGGCAGTTTCTCCGCCTGTTGACCAGATACCAATTCCAAGACTCCTAAGCTCTTCGAGGACTTCTTCTGTTCCGTTTATGACCGCAGAAATTACCTCACCAGGAATATGATTTTTATTTCGGCCAATTGTAGATGAAAGAAGGATGTTTTTATAGGCTCCTACACAAAGAAGATCATCGAGATTCATGATAATTGCGTCCTGAGCTATTCCCTTCCATACAGAAAGATCGCCTGTCTCTTTCCAGTATATGTATGCGAGCGATGATTTTGTTCCGGCGCCATCGGCATGCATAATAGTACAGTATTCCTTATCTCCGGTAAGCCGGTCAGGTATAATTTTGCAGAATGCCCCGGGATACAGACCCTTATCAATATTCTTAATCGCGGCATGTACATCTTCTTTTGTTGAAGACACACCTCTTTTACTGTACTTTGATTCGACGACCATGTTGGTTTATTATGGGTGCAAAGGTAGAAATTCCGTTGGTTAAATCAGAAGGGAATTCTTTCATTTAAATTAAATTCCGGGACAATGAAACTAAAATCCTTAAGCGGACAGTAAAAGAAATATTGTTCCAGCATAAATGACAATTACCTTTCAATTCAGCCAACAGGACAACTCATTCGGGTTATTTTATTTCTTCGGTGGCTCATAATCAGTTCTCATTACCTTAAATTCAGTTCTTCTGTTAATCTGATGTGCGATCTCTCTCTGCTCATCATTTGCCAGAGAATTGAGATAATCATCATTAAGTGTTGTTCCGGGTTTCAGGAATGAATTTTGAGCAGCTATTGCTGCATCAACAACTTTAGGAGTTGATTTACCATATCCTTTTGCTGAGAGTCTTTCTGGTGCTATTCCCTTATCGATCAGATACTCGACAACAACCTGAGCTCTTTTCTGAGATAGAATCAGGTTATACTCTTCCGTATTTCGGGAGTCGGTATGTGACATAAGTTCGATTGTTACATTAGGGTTATCAATAAGTGTTTCTACAAGTTTATCGAGTGAAACCATTGATTCAGGTCTGAGGTCCCATTTACCAAAGTCATACAGAATATTTGGAAGATCTATAGGTTTGTCAAATGCAGTAAGCAAAATCGTTACCATAAATTCTCTGCTCTTATCCTGGCCTTTTGTGGTCTCTTTTTCTTTTCCGTTAAGGTAACCTCTCTTTGATGCGAGGAAAATGTAATCAACATCGGCTTTCAGGTTAAATTTAAAATCACCCCCATTACCTGTCTCTGCCTGAAGGTTTGATCCATCACTTGCAATCAACTGAACCAGAGAACCGGGAATTGCACTTCCGGTTTTTTCATCTTTAACGAGTCCTGTTACACTAAACTTCAATGGTGGTAATTCAAAGGAATACAATTCATCATTCCCTTTACCTTTTCTGGTTGAGCTAAAGATGCCCTTTTCATTTTCATTCTCAAAGGCAATACCAAAATCGTCTGCAAAACTGTTTATCGGTGGTTTCATATTCTGAACTACCCAGCTCCCATCTGGCTGAGGTTTCGCTTTGAAAAGGTCCAGTCCACCCATGCCTATCAGACCATCGGAAGAAAAATATAAAGTACCATCTTCTCTAATGTATGGAAACAGTTCATCACCGGGAGTATTAATATCCGGGCCCAGGTTAACCGGTTTTGACCAGCTTCCTCCGCCCGATCTTGTAACCTTCCATATATCCTTTTTACCGAAGCCGCCTGCAATATCCGACACGAAATATAAAGTTGAGCCATCGGAGGATATTGAGGGATGTGCAGCTATCAATGAATCAGGAAGTATGGCAATGTTTTTTGGATCGCTCCAGGTATCGCCAATTTTTTTGGTATACATTATTTTGCATCCTTTCCTTTCCCGTTTACCTGCTTCGCACCGAGTAAAATAAAGTTCTTTATAATCAGATGAGAATGATGGCGTACCATCCTCAAACTCACTGTTTATTACTTCAACGGGAACAGGTGTGCTCCATTTTGATTTTTTATCAATCCGGCTTTCAAAGATATCAGTGAAATTTTGTCCCGTAGCACCATGAGTTTTATTTCCCGATGCCCCATCCCTTGATGAGGTAAAGTAGATCATTCCGAAATCATTTCGACCATAAGCCGGCGAGAAATCCGACTCTTTCGAGTTAATATCTTTAAGCTCCTCAATTTTGTAGGCTTCAGGGTTCCTGAGCCATTCGACCGCCAATTCGCAGGACCTGATTTCCTGATCAGCTCTGGATTCTGATGGTGCAATAAGCTTATATGCTTTAAATTCATCTATCGCCTGTGGATATTTCCCGTTTTTCTTAAGCGACTCGGCTAGCCAGTACTGAGCTTCAGGTTTTGAGGATGCTGATTTTATCGCGAGTTTATACCATGTTTCAGCATTTTTTGGATCATTTGTCAGCCGGTAACATTCTGCAATCATAAATACCAGGGCAGTCCTTGAGTCTTTATCAGCCTTTTTTGTTTTGGAGTAAGCATCTTTGAACAGATCAATAGCATCAAAATATTCTCCGGCATTGAAGGAGGCATATGCTCTTTCTGATTTCCTTTTTTGGGCTGTAACGTCCGGAATTGCTACAATAGACAGTAAAATGATAAACAACAATAATCGTTTCATAACTCCACCTTCATTTTGAATATAAAAGTAATCAATTTAAGGAATTCTGGTAAATATATTTAACGTGACTTTTCGACAAATATTTTAAATAAAATGACTTCCGGAAGTCAACCATATAAAAGAGCAAATAATTTAAAAATCTATTTTACCTTTCTCTTCCTGTACTGTACCTTTTTTAATTAAAGTGGAGCTCACCGACTTTGTCGGAAGTAGCCGGCTTAGTGGGTCGAAGGCCGAAGGTAATCTCCTGTTTAAACTCAAAATAAGCAAAAAAAGGATCCCTTCAGGAATCCTTTTGTCAAAGCATGAAAAAAAACTAACTAACCTATTATTTTGTGAAAAGCAACTCCCTGTATTTAGGAAGTGGCCACATTTCGTTATCAACTATTAATTCAAGTTTGTCGATATGAGTACGTATCTCATCCAGAAATGGTTTGACTTTGCTTTCATAAGCTAACGCTTTCTTATAATTATCCTCAATTACATTAGCTTTTTTACGTTCCTCAATCATTTCATTAACCAGTTTCTTGATTGAAGAAATATGATCTGATATTGTAACAATCATCTCTCTGCGGGCTCCTGCCAGCCTTTCAAATTCTATCTCATTAAAGACTTCCTTCAATCCACGAACATTTTCAAGGAGTAATGTCATATATCTTATTGAAGTTGGAACAATATGATTAATAGCAAGGTCGCCAAGAACACGTGATTCAATCTGTACCTTCTTTGCAAATTTCTCATATTCAACATCAACACGGCTTTCCAGTTCCTTTACTGTAAAGATTCCTGAGCCTATAAGAACTTCTCTGGATGATTTGGTAAGATAAAGTGAGATTGACTCAGGAACGCTGGCTAAATTGCAAAGGCCTCTTTTTTTGGCTTCCTTTTGCCATTCTTTGCTATAATTATCACCTTCAAATAAAACTCTTTCCGATTCAAGAATGTATTTCTTCAAAACCTGGAAAATTGCTTCGTCTTTATTCCTTCCCTTTTTAATTATGATGTCGACATCTTTCTTAAACTGGGTTAACTGATATGCAACAGCAGCATTTAAAACAATCATTGATGCACTACAGTTAGCTGATGAACCAACTGCTCTGAATTCGAACCTGTTTCCGGTGAAAGCAAAAGGTGAGGTTCGGTTCCTGTCAGTATTATCGAGTAAGATCTCTGGAATTTTACCGATACCAAGTTTTAATTCGGTCTTCTGAGCAGGGGTCATTTTCTTATCTGTAACTTTCTGTGCCAGATTATCAAGCATATTTGTAAGGTATGTCCCGAGGAAAACAGAAATAATAGCCGGAGGGGCCTCATGACCACCAAGTCTGTATGAGTTTGACTCGTTCATAACTGATGCTCTGAGTACGTCATTGCTCTCATTAACAGCTTTTATCACATTTACCAGAAATGTAAGGAACTGCAGGTTTGTTTTAGGATTTTTCCCGGGAGATAAAAGGTTAACGCCTGTATTAGTAGCCATTGACCAGTTATTATGTTTGCCTGATCCATTTATTCCTGCAAAAGGTTTTTCATGAAGCAAAACTCTGAATTTATGTTTTCTACCCACCCGTCGCATGATATCCATGAGTATCTGGTTGTGATCTACTGCAAGATTTACCTCTTCAAAGATCGGAGCACATTCGAACTGATTGGGAGCAACCTCATTATGACGTGTTTTAACCGGAATTCCAAGCTTATATGCCTCGCACTCGAAATCTTCCATAAATGCCATAACTCTTTCAGGAATGGAACCAAAATAGTGGTCGGATAGCTGCTGATCCTTTGACGACTGGTGACCCATAAGAGTTCTTTCTGCAAGCATAATATCGGGCCGGGCATAATATAATGCATCATCAATAAGAAAATACTCCTGTTCACAGCCAAGAGTTGCAATTACTTTAGTAACATCTCTGTCAAAGTACTGGCAAACATCAACGGCTGCCCTGTCTAATTCTGATAAAGCTTTGAGCAATGGGGCTTTATAATCAAGGGCCTCTCCGGTATATGAAACAAAGATTGTCGGAATACAAAGAGTGGTGCCAACAATAAAGACGGGAGAGGATACATCCCAGGCGGTATAACCACGGGCTTCAAAGGTATTACGTATACCTCCGCTGGGGAAGCTTGATGCATCAGGTTCAGACTGAACAAGTACTTCACCTGAGAATTTCTCAACAGCCTTTCCGTCATCTCCAATCTCAATAAATCCATCATGTTTTTCTGCAGTTCCGTCAGTCAAAGGGTGAAACCAATGTGTATAATGTGAAGCGCCTCTCCCGAGAGCCCAGGATTTAAGGCCTGTTGCGACCATATCAGCTTCCAGACGGGTCAGAGATTTTCCCTCGTTTATTGCACGTTTCACTACCTTATATGCTTCTTTTGAAAGGTAATGCTCCATTTTGGGAAGATCAAATACATTTTCTCCGAAATAATCGGAAATAATTTTCGATGGTGTAGTAACTTCAACAGGCTCCCTGTTGAATGCTTCTTTTAATGCACTAAATCTGAGTTCTGCCATTTTTTTAAGTATTTTCTACAAATTTATACACATTTTTAATACGTACCCCAATTTATTTAGTATATTTTTTACTTTTTTATCATTTTTTTATCATCATACCCCCTTTTTTTATCTTATTTGTATTTTTTAAGCAATTTTTAATTGCAAACAGGAGAAGGCACACACTTTAATCAACCGAAAGACCAACTTTAAAAAGAGTCAGTTCTTACATGTATGAAATTGCTCTGACAACTAACGGTTTTATATCATTTAACAATTTATTTCCTGCTCAGAGTTTTAATGAAATTTTGTTATATTTGTCGCCTGTATTAAAAAAGGAATATTTCTATTAATTATTTAAGAACAACTTTCATATGTCAGCACTTCAATTTTTACGTGAGAAAGCCGGAGTATTAGTTGCGGGAGTAATAGGTCTTTCACTTTTCCTGTTTGTGGTTAGCGATTTCTTTGGAAAAGGAAGGGGCCAGAGACTTAAGCAGAAAAAATATTATGAAATTGGCCAGATCAGCGGAGAATATATTTCATACCAGGATTATGAATTAAGATTACAGAACCTTTTAGAGATTTATAAATTATCCGGAAGGTCCAATATAGATGAAGCTACCACCGAAACAATAAGAGAACAAACCTGGCAGCAGATGGTAAGAGAAAAAATCCTCGATTCACAATATAAGAATCTTGGTATCGGAGTAAGCAACGAAGAAGTTGACGAGCTGGTTCTTGGAAACAAACCGCACCAGATTGTTCAGCAATTATTTACCGATCAGAAAACAGGGGCCTTTAATAAATCTTTTCTTGTAAACTTTCTGAAACAGACAGAAGTTGACGCAACAGCAAAGAAATACTGGTTGTTTTTTGAAAACGAGATCGTGAATGACCGGATGAATAGCAAATATAACAACCTGGTATCAAAAGGACTGTTTGTTACTTCAAAGCAAGCTGAATTTGACAAACAACTTACAGCCAACACGGTAGATTTCAGTTATATCCTTAAAAATTATGCTTCCATATCAGATTCATCAATAAAAGTCTCCGCAAGTGATATCCAGGCATATTATGCAACTCATAAAGAAAGTTTCAAGAGAACAGCCTTAAGAGATATAGAATTTGTTTCTTTTGATGTTGTGCCATCGGATGATGATATTAAACAGGCAGAAAGTTGGATTGACAAGACGAAAGAAGAGTTTAGTACAGCTCCGGATCCTGTCCAGTTTATTAATCTCTCGGCCGATTCACGTTATGTTGGTTTTTTCACCCCGGTAACCGGAGTTCCTGAAAACCTGAGGGCTTTTGCCCAAAAAGAAGATATGAATACTGTTTTCGGACCATATATTGAAAATGGTTCATATAAAATAGCCAGGTTACTTTCGGTATCTGACAGGCCTGATTCAGTTCATGTACGACATATTCTTTTATCGATAGGCCAGAAAAGGACTTTGGAAGCTGCAAAGCTTGAGGCAGACAGCCTTATTAAGTTAATCAAATCCGGGACAAAATTTGAAACACTTGCTTTAACGAATTCTGATGATCAGGGTTCAGCCCAGCTTGGTGGAGATCTTGGTTGGTTTCCGGAAGGAAGAATGGTTGTTCCATTTAACAATGCCTGCTTCTCAGGTAAGAAAGGTGATTTAGTAGCAGCAGAAACATCGTTTGGTGTTCATATCATTGAAATTCTTGGACAATCTAAAAATTCAAGGAAATATAATATAGGTATTATTGACAGAAAAATTAATCCAGGATCAATAACAAACCAAAAGTATTATAGTGAAGCGAGCCAATTTGCAGGAACAAACACTACGTATGATAAATTTCTTAAAGCTGTTAGTGCGCAAGGTCTGAATAAGAGGGTTGCCAATGATATTGCACCACAGCAGAAGACATTACCCGGGCTGGATAATCCAAGGACGTTGATTATGGCTTTATTCCAGGCAGAAAAGGGTAAAATAATTCTTGACAATAATCAGCAGGCAGTATTTGAAATCGGCGACAAATATGTAGTTGCATATTGCACTAAAGCACAGGAGGAAGGAATTGCTACAGAGAAGGATGTTGAAAATGATATTAAGTTCGCTCTTGTAAAAGACAAAAAAGCTGATCTGATTTCAGCCGAATTTATTAAGAATAGCGGTTCAGGTAAAACCATAGATGATATTTCACGCTCGATGGGTCTTACAGTTCAGGAGGCAACAAAGGTCACATTCAGATCATATACTTTACCAGGAGTTGGTACCGAACCGGCTTTGATTGCTGCCGCATCGGCCGCAAAACAGGGTGTATTAAGTGGTCCGGTAAAAGGTATCAATGGCGTTTATATGCTTGCTGCCAATAATGTAACGACTTCCCAGAGTGAAGATATCAAATTATTGCAGAGCAGGCTTAAGTCAAACTTTCAGATGAGAGGGACGTACGAAGCTTATGAAGCTCTCCGTAAGGGTGCCAGGATTTCAGACAAAAGATATAAGTTCTATTAGCAGAACTTCTGAGGAATCAACAAAAAGGGATGTTACTGAAAAGTACATCCCTTTTTCTTTTTAATCCCATAAACTTTTTCAGAATAGTTCTGTTTCTAAACTCAGACCTCTTTGTTACTTCGCGGCATCTCCCCAGGAGGGAAGAATAAACCTACTAAAATGAGATTGTCTCCCCCTGCCAAGGGGGAGTGCCCAAAGGGCGAGGGGGGGCTGGCGGATCCTTGCAATGACCGTGGAATTTTACCAGATTCTGTTTATTACCCTTGCCGAATTCTAATAACCTTGGAGGTCATCGCGAGCGAAGCGAAGCAATCTTTCCGAATTGGGCAGTAATAAAATAAAAAGGGTCCGGCTTTTGGCTGGACCTTTAATTAAAGTCGGCGACTATTCCGTCTGCCCCG
>JANYJP010000058.1 GCA_025358455.1 Bacteroidales bacterium | reverse complement strand
GACAAAGAATTTGGCATGGTTAACATAACCGATCAGTATGCTGTTTACCGTGTCAGGCTCGATTATTTTAAACTTCTTACCACCGAAAATCAAACAATTACAGGTACGGTGCAATGGAACGACCTCCGGGATATGGCCACTTTGAAATTGCGGAATATTCTTCCCGGAAAACAGAAGATCACTGCCACAGTAAAAGTGCATATTGAGAAAAAGAACGATTCAGGATGGCAACCTCTTACGAGCGACTCCGAAGTAAGCCAGACAGTGTTCAGTACTGGTGATGAACCAAAGTCAATCCCCGATAACAACGTGATTTACAGTTATCCTGTAAAAAACCAATATAATTTTTATAGAGACGAGTACCCCCGTGGCTATATTAAACTTGGAGTGGGGCAACCAAATCTGTTCAGGCCTGAAGGCGAAGGAAATAAATGGGGCTATATTGCCAGGTTTAAGACCAATAAAGGTATTGAAGAAACACCTGTTACTTATAGCGATGCTGAAGCAATGGTCTATTTTGATATTCCAAAGACCCTCAATACATCAGTTGTTTACGATATGTCCATCGTAAAAAAACCTGTGTCGGTAGGAGCAATGGATCGGAACCTGCAAAGAAGTGAGATTATAATGTTTACGACCAATGCATCAGATTCGCTCAGCATGGCAAAAAATCAGCTTACAGGTACGATAACTGCTGAAACCGAAAGCATACTTCATTCCTATTCATTCCGTACCAGCATGTATCCAACTTTTAACGATAAGCTAAGCAGCTTGACAAATTGGAATGTACAATATAAGGTTGATATCACCCGTATGAGTTTGCTCGGTATTAAAACTACTTCAAATGAAACATTAGATAAATTTGAAACTGAAGGACTTGGTACCAACTTTGAACCTTTAGTATTTGCTTATGCCCAAAGAGGTAACTTCTGGATCGATTCACATGTAAACCCCCAGGTATACGAGCTATATGGCGCCAGCCCAAATATTATGCTTGACCGGAATACTGATGTTCTGGGAATATTACCACTAAGGGCAATGAGAATATTCAATTCAGAAGAAAAAGGCTATTTGTCAGATGGAACAACGTCCTCCTCAAAAAAAGGGGATGTACTTTTCCGTTATGATATACCACATTATGTATATGTCGATTTTTGTGAGCTTCGTAACAAAGCTGCTGCATTGTATTTGGGAAAAGCCGGAATGACGGAACAGGCTAAGCGTTTGCTGGCTGGTAGTATCGATGACATATCACGGGGTAAATATCCATTTAAGATCAACTACCGTTTACCGGGTTTAAATATAATTACCACATCAAAAGAATTTAATATTAATTATTAGGAAGAAAGTAAACCTTTTCATCCAAAAGTTACTGATTATGAATAAAATGCGCCAAAGCTTTCTGATTATACTCATCTCCGGCTGTTTCATTGGCAATGCTTTGGCTCAAACCGAAAATAAATTAACCTGCGTTGCTCTGGTACAAAAAAATTCAATCGTGCTCCGCTGGGTTCCGGCTTCTATCCCCATGTGGCAGGTAGGTATTAAATATGGGTATATTATTAAGCGCTATACCATTGCAAAGGGCGGCGTTTATATTCCCGATGGATTGAGTAAAGGGGAACAGTTGACTCCTATGCCAATAAGACCTTTAGGCAATGATGCTTTCAATATTCTTGTTCTTTCTGAACCTCGATCGGCTGTAGTGCAGGAAGCTATTTACGGAACTGAATTTCAACCACCGACAGAAGGCGATAATTTTACCGGTTTCATGAAAGCCTACAACGACCTGGAAGTACGTTTCGGATTTGCCCTGTTTATGTGCGATTTATCTGCGGTAATAGCCAGGGCCGCCGGTTTACAATTCGTCGACAGGAATGTTTTACCCGATGAACGGTATGTATATAGCATTTCGCTGGCTAATGTGCCTGACGGAATGCAGGTTGAGCCTGCTGTCATCGCCCTTGATGCAGATATGATAACCACCCTGCCACCGGTAACCGATGTGCAGGCTATATTTCTCGACAAAACGGTAAAATTCCAGTGGCCGATAATGCTTCACAGAGGAACTTATACTGCTTATATTATCGAAAAAAGCGCTGATGGAGTAAGTTTTGCTCCTGTTTCGGATTTGCCACTGGTTAACCTTACAGAAGATGAAAACCTCAACTGTTTTGTTTATACCGATTCGCTGAGTAATAACAACGAACAAACATGGTACCGGGTAAAAGGGATTAGCCCTTTCGGAGAAGAAGGACCCGCTTCTGATATTATAAAAGGGAAAGGAGTACCGGAATTTACGGCTTATGCTGTAATTGATACCTCAGAGGTGATCGAAAACAAAAGTATTATAATAAGGTGGCGGGTCACCGAAAGCATTTCAGCTCCTGTTGTGGGAATTAATATTCAGAGGTCAGATAAGTATAACGGAGTATTCGAAAACCTTACACCAAAACCGCTCGCTCCCAACAAAAGGATGTTTACAGATATACATTTTCATTTATCTAATTACTACAAAATAATCTTGCTTGGAAAGGATAGTCTGACTTCGGGTTCATTTCCATACTTGGTGCAAACAGAAGACAATGATCCGCCTGCCGCTCCGCGGATGCTTACCGGGATGGTCGATTCTTTAGGTATAGTCACAATTGCCTGGAAAGAGAACACGGAACCCGATTTAATGTGTTACAAAGTGTTCCGTGCAAATGCACCTGACGAAGAATTTATATCCCTCGGCTTTGACATAACCTTAAAAAACATTTGTCACGATACAATCAACCTTAATACCCTTACGCAAAAAATATATTACCAGGTTGTTGCAATAGATAAACGTTATAACAGCTCAGATTATTCTGCCATTCTTGAGCTTTCACGCCCCGATACAATCCGCCCCGCCCCGGCAATTATTACAAGGATTGATGTTCAAAATAGTAAGGTAACCATACATCTGGAAGGAAGCCCCGCAAGCGACATTAACTTTTACGAATTATACAGAGTTGCAGAAAATGATACTTCATCAAAAAAACTTATCACCTGGAAATGGAATTTACCAGCTTCATATGAAGATATTCCTTCAGGGAAGGGGATGTATTATTATTTAATTAAGACTTATGACATGGCAGGTAACAGCGTTGATTACAGACATATGATATACCTTCAGGGCACTTCACAATGGACTGTAAACCTTAAGGCAATACAAAGTAATAATGGTAAAAGTATAATACTTTCATGGGAACTGCCGTCAGATTTCAAACCGGCAAAAACTGTTATTTACCGTAGCAAAGAAACAGACGCGGTAAGTATATATAATACGCTGGGAAGTCCTGATCAATCATATGAGGATAGCGATGTTGAAATCAATACGATATATAATTACAGGATAAAGGTTTTTAGTACAAATAGTAATGCAATAGTAACCTCGCGACAAATAATTTTTACACCATCATTAAACTCAGTATCAGAAGTAAAACAAAATTGAAATGAACCTGACATTGAAAACTCTTTATGGAGTGATATTATTTATTTTTATATTCTTTATTTCTGTAAAGACACAAGAAACATTTGCTTTTAGCTCCGAAGAATTCTTTACCAAAGCTTTATATGGAAACGAATGGAACACTGAAGGTTCGATCCATAACCTGTTTCTTAACAAAACTTCCTCTCAGGACGACCTCCCCCCAAATTCACCAACTGTTAATCTGCACTCAATAAGAGAATGCTACACTACTTCTTTTTGGCTCAGCCTGACTCCTCATTCGACCGGCGCATTATACGAATGGCAATTTGGAGAAGATATCCTTGTGCCTGTAGTAGAACCTCGTTTCAGAAGTGTTTTCATTAATAATATTGTCTCTCAGCTATTACAAGCTTCTGCAAATTCAAATATTCTGAGTGCAGTCAATAATACCAATTATTCTTTCATGGTGAACCATCTGTCTTTATATGGTGATCTGCCTGGCAGTAAACGTAATATAGCCTATGAGTTAATGCAAGGGATTATAATCAGTAATACCACACTTACTACTACAGAAATATCTTTTCTTTATAACAATTTTATTACAATAGTATTAGCTCAAACAGATTGTCCCCCACCATATAATCTTGTTCCCGGGGTTGGTAATTGGAAATTTTTTGCAACTGCAAAAAGTGAATCAGAGGCTGCGTCATTTATTCCGAAGGATAATCTTGCTGAGCTACAATATACAACAAAAATTTACTTCAGGGCACGGGCATACACCAACTTACCCGTGATAAGCTATAGCCCATGGTCTCCAGAGGTGGCAGTCGATATTCTCCCCGGCCCACCTACAGCAATAGTTAATTCTGATATCTATTCCTGCATGAATAGGCCAACCGGTGAAATTACAATTTCAGTCGTTACAAGTCCTTATAATACAAATTTATTCACTTATATGATCACTGATGGAACTTGCGAAGATTGGGGTAGTAACACAGTGGATTTCACTGGTACCACTAAAGTAGTTGAAAATAAGGAAAGGCCTGGAATTCACAGTTTATGCCTTTCCTACACTGATCCAAATGTGAAAGGCTGTATTTTTGAAAAAACGTTTTCTGTCCATCCTCTTCCTGTACTCAATTTTAGTATTACAAAAAGTGACGTTTCCTGTCCCGGAGGTAATGATGGGGAAATAACGGTTAAACTATTACAATGGGCAAAAAGTTTTTCAATAACGGCTAATGGATCGACTGTTACTTCAGAACCTTATACCTTCAGGGGGCTTGCTAAAAGTAACTATGGTGTAATTGTAAACGACTTTTGCATCACCGATAATTCTAAAGGTATGCAAATTGATGAGCCACCCTTAGTGGTAATCGATAATGTAGCTCCCAGGAGCCCCACATGTATCACTAATCCCAATGGTGGTTTTGAAATTAGTGTTTCAGGCGCACTTACCGGGAAATATGATTACAGGATATTAAATTCTTTAGGAGTGGTTGTATATTCGGCAGAAGATATAGGTTCTGTTTGGTCTTATTATTCGCTTCCGGGTGGTAGTTATACCATAAATGTACGTGATTATGCACACCCGGCCTGCGCCGGAGTATCAACAGGTTTACTGGTTTTGAGGCCCGCTACTCCATTGGGCCTGAAAACTACCGGTATCACTGATGTCAAATGCTTTGGTGAGAGCAATGGTGAGATAAAAGTAACAGCAAGCGGTGGCACAGGTTCATACAATATCAATATTGGAAGCATGGTTATTATAGGAGATCAAGCTACATTTAGCAAACTCTTAGCTGGAAATTATACTGCCTATGTCCATAATAACAACAAGACATGTAGTGATGCAGCATCTGTCGCTGTTACAATAGGAACAAACCCCCAAATAGATATTTCGTTAATTCCGGCCGATGTTAAATGTTTCGCAGATGAAGACGGGCAGATCAATACTGCTGTTAGCGGAGGTACCCCGGGTTATAGCTATAGCTGGGAAAAAAGGGAGAGTGCGACATGGAATTTCTATTCTTCCTTCGAAGCTTCTCTGACATATCTCGATCCTGGTGAATACCGCCTGAAGGTTACGGATTCCAAAAACTGTTTCGCATATAAAAGTGCAACAATAATTGAACCTGCGCCTCTCAAAATTACGAGCATTGTTCCAAACGATGTTAATTGCTATGGTGAAACGGGCAGTATAGCTATTAACGTCGGGGGTGGTAATGGAGGATACAATTTTTCATACTATGAAAATAGTGGTGATTCTTATGAGAATTTACCCTCAGAATTTCCATTGCCGGCCGGAACTTACAAACTGAAAGTTACGGATTCAAAGGGGTGCGAAACAAGGTGGGCAGAGGTGAATGTGGATAAAGAAGTAACTATTACAGGGCCTTCTGTTGCACTTGATTTTACAACCACGCTATCAGATTTTAAGGGATTCAATATTTCCTGCAATGGCAGTAGTAACGGCATAATTTCCATAAATTCATCAGGAGGGAACGGAGCCGGATACAGCGGCTACACTTACTCATTATCCGGATGGCCCGACCAAACCAATGGCTTATTTACAAATCTTACAGCCGGTACCTATAATATTAAGGTAACAGATGGTAGAGAGTGTATCTCATCAAAAGCGGTCACTCTTAAAGAACCTGATCCATTATTGTTGTCTGTTAATTCAATTGATCAGGTAAAATGCTTTGGTGCTGCAACCGGAAAAATAATAGTTGAAGCAGAAGGAGGTACGGAACCTTCTTATAAATATCAATTGGATGAAACAGATCCTGTCTTTTCAGGAGTGTACAGTGACCTTTATGCCGGCACTTATAAAATAGAAGTAATGGACCTGAATGGTTGCAAGCAATCACTTTTTGCAACAGTTGCCCATAAGAATCCTCCTATACAAACCATAATTATCCCGCAGGATGTAAGATGTTTTGGAGAGAATAACGGGAAAATAGCGGCATCCATAATAGGAGGATCAGGTGGTTTTGACATTCAATGGGAGAAAATGTTAAATGGCAATTGGCAAACTACAGGTGAAAATGTTGCTAATATTGATCAGCTCGGTCCCGGTAATTATCGCCTTAAGGTGGCAGACTCGGATAAGTGTTCTGTTAAGGACAGTACAGCTATTAAAGAACCTGATCTTCTTTCCATAACCAAAGTTGATTTACATGATATTATTTGTTATGGGGAAACGGGGAGTATTGATATGCATACTGGCGGTGGTAACCCGGGATATAAATATTTCTACTCAGAAAACAACGGTACTACATTTACCGAATTCACATCATTGTCTTCATTTACAGCAGGCACGTACAAACTGAAAGTCTCAGATTCAAAGGGGTGCGAAACCATTTGGCCTGAAAACCTTTCAATTACACGTCCTGCTGATGCACTTGGACTGACGTATATTGCTAAAGACTATAACGGATATAGCATATCATGTTTTGGTAATAACGATGGTCTCCTGACTTTGAAGCCATCCGGCGGAAACGGCGCAAATTATCATGGCTACTCTTATATGTTGTCTGGCGGGCCTTCTCAAACCGAAAATGTATTTGCCAGTCTTACTGCCGGCGCTTATGATATCAGCATAACCGATGGGAGGGGATGTAAAGTTACTAAACAGGTTATTCTCAACCAGGCGATA
Source organism: Bacteroidales bacterium (assembly GCA_025358455.1). Classification (GTDB taxonomy): domain Bacteria; phylum Bacteroidota; class Bacteroidia; order Bacteroidales; family VadinHA17; genus LD21. The sequence goes on along the minus strand of JANYJP010000058.1, from coordinate 708 downwards.
TCGGAATTATTTCTCAGCGCATCCTCTGTAGAACAGGCTACATGCATTGATGATGCTAACGGGAGAATTACATTAGTAGCATCTGGTGGCAGATCTCCATATACTTATTCATCAGGTAATAATGCTTTTGTTTCAGGTAATGAATTCACCAACCTTAAAGTCAACAATTATCACTTCACGGTTAAAGATGTAAACGGCTGTGCCCAGATTTTTGAAACATCAATCGGCAATACTGTCCCAAAAATGAATATTACGGGAACTATATCCGATGCGAAGTGTTTCGGCCAGAACAGCGGGACCATTAATGTCAATATTTCAGGAGGGGCAATGCCATTCACCTATCATTGGAAAGAAAATTCTTTGGACAATCCTTTCATTGACAATTTGTATAAGGGGAATTATACCCTGTCTGTTACCGATACTGCATTGTGCAAAGCAGAACAGATGTTCGAAATTCATGAGCCCGATCTGCCTCTTAGTGTAACGGCTATCTCTCAGCCTGCTTGCGTTTTGACGCCAAACGGCACCATAACGCCAGTTGCCATCGGTGGCACTCCACCATACCTTTTCGCGGTAGATAATCAATCGCGAATGTATAATAATTCATTATTCCTGATTTATAGCGGCAGGCATAAAGTATTCGCTGCCGATGCTAACAACTGCCGGGCAGAAACAGAGATTACCGTTAATGAAAGAAATACGATGCCA
>JANYJP010000052.1 GCA_025358455.1 Bacteroidales bacterium | reverse complement strand
TCTCTTGCAATTTGTTCAGGATTCTGGTTAGTCATTAATAACGGTTATCTTTTACAGAGGGTTAAATTACAATTATTTTTTGGGAAGAAAATCATTTTTGAAGAAATACCAACCTGGAGATATCAGGTGTTAATCAGGTATTAATATCTACTAAGTGATATATCAATTAATTCCTTTGTATGAAAATGTGCTTAATATTGTGCGTGGGTTATTTTAGGAGTTCATTTATAATGTTCCAATGCCTTTTTGTCTGTTGCTTTATCTTATTATTTATCATTTGTTTAGAAGCCTTATTTGTGTACGAAAGAAAGTTACCCCAATTGTATGATTCTGTTTTTTCAAACTTATTTTCTTTAGTATCCCAGATATATTTTCTAGTTCGTTTAGCCCCTTTATAGGAAAACTTTTTAAAGATTCTACGCTTAAAAATCTCTCCCCCATTATGATTTTTTTTGTGCCTCGAAAAACGTTTTGCCCGATTAATATAACGTTTCATCTTTCTATAATAACCTGATAAACTTGCAGATTTTAATAAAACATTTTGTCCATCGAATTCAAAACCTAAGTAGATTAGATTTTTATTCCAATTTACCCTATCTGGATATTCTTGTCCACAAGCTAATTTCCCATTAATTCTTTGGAATTGAAATGCCATAGTTTTGGATGCCTGTATTTCAAGTTTATATTTGGTTATTTCTTTATTAACCAAATCGGTTAATTTTTCCTTTGATAAGAGAGGACAAACAACAACAATATCATCTGAATAACGACAATAAATACCACCAGTTGATTGAATAAAGTCATTTATTGATTTATCAAAATGCAACAAATAAATATTAGCTAATACAGAGCTAATTGGAGAACCCTGTGGAATGCCAAAATCTCGATACTGTATGGTGCCGTCCTTATTTTTTTTTGTTTTAGAGGGCTGTAAAAGCTTTCCTTTCACTTTGAAAAATTCCGCTTTTGTACAAAAAGCTATCGCATTCTGATTGCGAAGAAATTTAATTTTCTTAATCGATTTTTGCTTAGTTTCAAGAGGCTTGCCAAATTTGTTTATATTCCGTGTGTAAATTCTATTTTTAAATTCCTCAAAAATATCCACAATGTCAATATGACTAAACCTTGTAATGTTTTTAAATACGTTAAAATGGTCATCTGGCAATTTATCTTTATCCAGTACCTCAGCCCATATTTCTAAGAGTAATTTGTGGTTCAAGTGATCAAAGAAACTTGAAATATCGAAGGTTATAACTGAAAACTTATCTTCTGAATAATTTGTAATGTATTTAAAAATATCGTTGGCAAAATCTATATTGCACTTATTTGAATTTTTTTCATTCCTGGGATGAATAGGAATTGAGCGATATGCAGTTACAACTTCATTTAAATTGTATTCATTGCTTTTCAATTTTGCATCGTAAAAGTCGGAGAGTAACTTGGCATAGTAACTGAATATCAAGGAATTTAAGTGGCTAGCATAATAAAGTTCCCGTTTCTTTTCGGCAGGCAGTCCAGGCACAAGTTTCGTTAATTTGCCTTGCCTATAACACCTTCTTTCACCACTTTTATCCATTTCGGAACAGCATTATAAACAATAACCAATACACAAATTATAATGCATAATGTCAGGATAAGGTTTATCATACCGGGGACCTTAGTCGTCGATTCGTCTAATTGTGGAATATAAATATTTTTGATGTTCAGATATGCTGCAGTCATGGTAGTAACTCCAACAAAAATCAATGGTAAAATAGTAACCCAAGCATATTTAGCTCTTCCCCTGTTTATAATAAACGATGTCCCGATTACAAGAGCAATAGTTGCAAGAAGCTGGTTGGCTGTTCCGAACATTGGCCAGATAGTGGACACTGACCCGGTATAAATAAAGTATGCCCAGGCTAAGACTATAAGCCCGCTTGTAATCAGGTTTCCGGGAAGCCAGTTTGTTTTTTGAAAGGGTTTATATACTTTCCCGAACGCTTCCTGTAGCAGAAACCTCCCTATACGGGTACCGGCATCTATGGTTGTAAGGATGAATAGCGCCTCGAACATTATCGCAAAATGATACCAGTATGACATCAGGTGTTTCATCCCTGGTATTGATGAGAAAATGTATGCCATCCCAACGCCTAATGAAACAGCTCCTCCTGTCCGGCCTGCAATTTTTTCGCCTACACTTGCTGAAAGCTCAGGTAGATTCGATTCTGTAAAACCCATTGCGTGCAGTTTGGGAAGGATGGCCTGAAATTTATCAACAGGAACATTTATCTGGAAATAATCGAGCGGAAGAAGACTGGTTGCAGCAATAAGAGCCATAATACTTACGACACCTTCTGTAAGCATTGAACCTACTGCAATAGTTTTTATATCAGATTCACTCATTATCATTTTTGGCGTTGTTCCGGAGCTAACCAGTGAATGAAAACCCGAAATAGCGCCACAGGCAATGGTTATGAAAAGGTATGGAAATAATTTCCCGGGAATTATTGGTCCACCGCCTTTCACAAAATCAGTGAATGCCGGCATTTTTATTTCCGGGGCTACAATTATCAGACCCACAGCAAGCAGGGCGATAACTGAGATTTTCATAATTGAACTCAGATAGTCACGTGGGGAAAGTAAAAGCCAGACAGGTAGCACCGAAGCAAAGAACCCATATACAGCAATAATTATTGTGAGTGTTTTATGATCAAAGGTGAACCAGGATGCAAACTGTGAATCAGGGATATAGCGCCCGGCAATTACTGCCATAACAAGCATAATGACACCAAATACTGTGGCCTCAAGGGTTTTTCCTTTTCTCACCTTGAACATCCATAATCCCATAATAATCGCTATTGGAATGGTAGAAGCAATTGTAAAAGTTCCCCATGAACTTTCAGCAAGTGCATTTACAACAACCAGACCTAATCCGGCAAGTGCAACTACTATTATCAGGATTATTGCAAATGTTGTGGTAATTCCGCTCACTTTGTTAATTTCAGCTTTTGCTATCGCGGCAAGCGATTTCCCATCATACTGCACCGAGGCAGTGAGTATAACAAAATCATGTACCGAACCTGCCATTACTGCTCCAATGAGCATCCATAAAAATCCGGGCATAAATCCAAATTGTGCTGCAAGTACCGGACCAACAAGAGGTCCTGCTCCTGCTATTGCTGCAAAATGATGACCAAACAATACCCATTTATTCATTGGATAATAGTTCTGTCCATCATATAATCTGTTAGCCGGTGTCAGAACCAGATCATTCTTTACTGCAACCTTAGCAGCTACAAAACTGAAATAAAACCGGTATGCAAGAGCAAATACCGCGATCGACCCGATAACAAAGGGCATTGCATTCATAAATCAAAAACAATTATTGAATTGATGGAACAAAATAGACATTCTCCAACGACTGTGCAATTCAAAATGTCTTGTTTATGACATTTTCATAGGACGGATCCTCTTTTCAACAGGCTGAGTCAGGATAATCGGAACCTGTTCTACAATGGTATTGGTCGAGTCAAGCTGAAGAGCTCTTTCCTCAGGTATACTGATATGTCTTACCAGACTCCGCAGGGTGAGTATAAAATTTTCGGTATTTGTAAGTTTAAAATCACGCAGAATAACTCTTTCAAGAAGCACAAACTTAAAATCTCCCGGGTAACCATGTTTTTTAAGTGAATCATAACTACTCTCGAGTTTTATCTCACCTGACTTCACAAGATCTTCAACGATCTCTTTGAAATAGAGGTTAATTTTCGGATCAATTTTAAATCCTATATGGAAATCCACTCTGATCAGAACCCCTGGAATAATATGATTTACCTTGTAATCAAAACGATTGGGTTCATCGACCCTGTCAACATGCAGAAACCAGTATCTGTCAGCTCTTTTTGGTTGTTTGTTGAAGATCGAATAAAGGACTTTTGATTCGACCTGGTCCTGTTTATTCGCTCTAATTATATAGACAAGATTAGTAGCAATCTTGGGTACAGTTTTATCTACCCTCAGGTCTTTGAATGCTCCAAGATAGCCCTCAAGTTTGGAGAATGAGATACGACGGTTTTTTATTTTTCGCCCGAAGTACCAGCTGAACATGATAAGGAAATAAAGAGCAGCCAAAAGCAGGGTAAACCACCCTCCATATTTGAATTTATGTAGATTTGAAATTAGAAAACTACCTTCAATCGTAAGGAATACTAATAATAATAAAATGGAAAAGCGGTAATTAACACCTTTCTGATAAAGGTAGTATGACAAAAGTAGTGTGGTCATTATCATTGTGATAGTGATAGCCAGGCCATAAGCAGCTTCCATATTTGACGATTCCTTAAAGAACAGTACTACAAGACTGCACATTATAAACAGGGTCCAGTTTACGAATGGCAGGTAAACCTGACCTCTGACAAATGTTGGATTAATTATCTTAATTTTGGGCCAGAAGTTAAGAGAAACGGCTTCGCTTAAAAGTGTGAATGATCCGCTGATCAGCGCCTGACTTGCAATAACTGATGCTGCAGTAGCAATTAGTACTCCTGAAAGAAGAAACCATTTTGGCATAATTGCAAAAAAAGGAATTACCTCAACGCCTGCTTTATAATTAGTTAAAAGCCATGCACCCTGACCGAAATAATTGAGGATCAGTGCAGTTTTAACAAAAATCCATGATATCCTGATATTTTTCCGTCCGCAATGACCAAGATCAGAATACAACGCTTCAGCTCCTGTGGTACAGAGAAAGACAGCACCCAGAAGTATGAAAGCACCAGGGTACTCACTCAAAAAACGCACAGCATAAACAGGGCTGAGAGCCCTGAGAATATCAGGATGTATCATTAACTGGGATAATCCAAGGGTACCAATCATTAAAAACCATACTACCATCATAGGTCCAAATGCTACCCCAACTACATTTGTCCCGAACTGCTGCATGAAAAAGAGAACAACAAAAATTATTAGAACTATCGGGATGACCGGGATCCCGGGACTAATAAGTTTCAATCCCTCAATTGATGAAGTAACCGTTATTGCCGGAGTTATTACCCCGTCTGCAAGTAATGCTCCGCCGCCGATCATTGTAAGAATTGCCGCCCAGGCTGATTTTCTCCTGATCAGAGCAAAAAGAGCGAAGATCCCTCCTTCACCCTTATTGTCAGCCTGAAGCGTGATCAAAACATATTTTATAGTCGTCTGAAGGGTGAGTGTCCAGAAGATACAGGAGAGTGCACCGTATATTAGGAGTTCATTAAAAGTTTTTGCACTGCCAATGATCGCTTTTACAGTATAAAGGGGACTAGTTCCTATATCGCCAAAGACAATACCAAGCGTAACTAATAACCCTGCGCCAGAGATCTTGTTTATATTGATATGATGATTTGTTTCTTTCATTATTAACTATTCAAATCCTGATGTTTCCCGGTAAGAAGCGGCAAAATTATTTATCAAAATATATCATTACTGTATTATTGTATGCGCTTTATTCTGAAGGGAACAGGCTGATCAATTGTAATAGGAACCTGTTCTTCAATAGTATTAGAGGCATCAAGTTGCAGGGCTTTTATATCAGAAATGCATAGTAACCGTGACATGCTATGAAGTGTAAGAGTTAAATTCTCACTGTTTGAAAGCTTGTAGTCACGGGGCATTATCCTGTCAATCAAAACGTATCTGAAATCTGCAGGGAAAGAATGCTTCCTTAGAGAAGGATAACTACTTTCAAGTTTTATTTGTCCTGATCCAATTAAATCCTCTAAAACCTCTTTAAAATAAAGATTGATCTTTGGTTCTACCTTGAATCCAATATGAAAATCGACTCTTATAAGTATGCCTGGAATAATCTCGGTTACCTCATATTCAAACCTGTTTGGATCGTCAACCCCGTTAACATGCAGCAACCAATAAGTATCTGCCCGCTTGGGTTGTTTATTGAATATTGAATAAATCACTTTTGATTCAACCTGGTCATGCCTGTTGGCCTTTATAATGTAAACAAGGTTGGTTGCAGTCTTTGGAACAGAATTATCCTTTGACAGGTCTTTAAACATTTCATAGTACTTGCTCAGGTAGGTGAAGGTTACATATCTGTTTTTCAATTTCCGTCCAAAATACCAACCATACATAATAATGAAAAATATGGATGTAACAAGTAAAGTAAACCATCCTCCATCATTAAATTTATGAAGGTTAGCTACCAGGAAGCTTCCTTCTATAGTAAGATAAACGAGGAAAAATATCAATACTAACCGGTGATTTAATCCTTTTTGAAATAAATAATATGTTAGCAGGAATGTAGTCATCAATTCTGTTATGGTAATGGCCAAACCATATGCTGCGCCCATATTGGCCGACTCCTTGAAAATGATAACTACAATACTGCAGGCCAGCCACAGATATCCATTCACGAATGGAATGTACACCTGTCCTCTGTTATAAGTAGGATTTAACACCCTGAGCTTAGGCCAGAAATTAAGGGAAACTGCCTCCTTGACAATTGTAAAAGATCCGCTTATAATGGCCTGACTTGCAATAATTGAAGCAGCTGTAGCAATTAATATTCCGGGTAATAAAAACCATTTTGGCATTATCCCAAAAAATGGATTAACACCCTCACCCGGAAAACCATTTGCCATAAGCCACGCACCCTGACCAAAATAGTTAATCAGCAAAGCAATCTTCACAAAAATCCACGAAACTCTTATATTTGCTTTACCGCAATGACCCAGATCGGCATAAAGAGCCTCTGCTCCTGTTGTGCAGAGAAATACCGCACCAAGAAGAATGAAGCCGCCCGGATATTCATGCAGGAACCGGAATGCATAGGCCGGGTTAATAGCCTGAAGAATACCTGGATTCTGAATTAAATTTGAAAAGCCGAGGATTCCCAGCATTAAAAACCAGATGACCATCATCGGGCCAAATGAACTACCAATAAAATTGGTTCCGAATTGCTGAATAAAGAAGAGTATGGCAAAAATAAAAAGCACCACCAGAACAACCGGAATATCCGGATTGAAAAGCTTCAACCCTTCTATGGAAGAGGTAACAGTAATAGCAGGTGAAATAACTCCATCAGCCAGCAATGCGGATGCTCCAATCATTGTCAGAATAGCTGCCCACGAAGATTTCTTTTTTATTAATGCAAACAAGGCAAGTATGCCACCCTCACCGTTATTGTCGGCCCGAAGAGCTATTATTACATACTTCGTTGTAGTCTGCAGCGTAAGTGTCCAGAAAATACATGACAAAGCCCCATAAACAAGAAGTTCATTAAATTCACCCCCTGCTCTCATTATTGCCTTCATCACATAAAGAGGGCTGGTACCGAGATCGCCAAAAACTATTCCAAGGGTAACCAGCACACCAGCAAGAGAGAGTTTCTTAATATCCAGATGCCTGCCCGTCCCTTCCATGATTCTACTTTTTTATTGTTATTGCCAATCTTAAATTTACACAAAAAGCGGCCAAAGTTAATAATTATTAAGATTTTAAGGACTTGCCTACACGGAATAATTTTTACAGATGTATCTTTGAAATCTACAAATTGGAATTAATCATAATAGAAAAGTTTAAAACTGTAACAATGAGACGAACTGATTTTCATCTTAGAAGCCTGTTATTAATTTTAGTTTTTGTTTCTGTTTCATTTTCTGCCGGCTGTCAGATTCCAAACAACCAGGAGAACAAAATTTCCCTTTTGTTCATAGGTGATATTATGGGACATGATGAACAGATCTGGTCCGCCGAAAACAGGGAAACACATACTTTTAATTATGATGACGTTTTTAAATATATAAAGCCTGTTTTATCTGAAGCTGATATCGCTATTGCAAATTTTGAGGTAACTCTTGGGGGACCGCCTTATACGGGTTACCCTCAGTTCAGTTCACCCGCTGAACTTGCAGTTGCCTGTCGGGATGCTGGAATAGATTACTTTGTCAACGCGAATAATCATGCCGCTGACAGAGGTAAAAAAGGTATATTAAGCACTATTTTTAAACTTGATAGTATTGGGATACCCCATACCGGTACATTTCTTAATTCAGCTTGCCGCGATAGTCTCACTCCGTTAATGATAAACAGGAAAGGTTTTTCAATAGCCCTCCTTAATTATACATATGGTACAAATGGAATAGTTGTCCCGGAACCGGTTATTGTCAATGCATTAGATAAAGATTTAATTACGGGTGATATCAGTAAAGCCCGGGCTAAAAATGCTGATATTATTATATTATTTCTTCACTGGGGTACTGAATATGATACAATTCCGTCAAAAAGCCAGACTGACCTTGCAAACTATTTTTTCTCATTGGGAGTTGATCTGGTAATAGGGTCTCATCCACATGTACTGCAAAAAATGATCTGGGCTAAGGATCAGCCTGCAGGAAAAGATGGTATTGTAGTATATTCTCTTGGCAATTTTATTTCAAACCAGAGAAAACCAAAAACCGACGGTGGGTCAATAGTGAGAATTGAGCTTACAAGAGTCGGTAATGCAATAAAAATTTCAGATGCAGGATATTATCTGACCTGGGTATATACTCCAATTGAAAAGTACAGAAAGAAATTTTTCATATTACCCTGTTCAGAGTTTGAAGGTAAACCTGAGTTCTTCGGTACTTCAGGTGAATTCATCCAGATGAAAAAGTTTATTGATGATTCCAGGTCGCTTCTTTATAAACAAAACACAGGCATTAAAGAGTATATAACTAATCAGTACTTAAAGTGAACTGGAGCTTGGAACTCCAAACTCCAGGCACTGATTTGTTACAATTATTAATATATCGATATTTATTGTCAAACAAATATTCTGATACCGACTGCTATTATCTTCACTTTCTTAAATTAGCATTAAATTATTAGCTTTGCATAAAATAAATAGCGCAGGATGAATTACGATTACAATACACAGAGGAAGAGGATGGCATTGCCTGAGTATGGAAGAAATGTTCAGAAAATGGTTGATCATATTAAAACCATTGAGAACAGGGATGAAAGAAACCGTGCTGCAAAAACTATAATTTCGATTATGGGCAATCTTAATCCTCATCTTCGCGATATTGGAGATTTTAAACATAAACTATGGGATCATCTTGCACTGATAGCAAGTTTTGAACTGGATATCGATTCCCCCTATCCTGTGCCTGAACCGGCGAAGTTTGTTGAGAAACCAAATCAGGTACCTTACAAACAGGGCAATATCAGATTTCTTCACTACGGTCGTATCATTGAACTTATGATTGACGCTGCTTCCGAAATGGAGGATGGTGATGAAAAAGAGTACTTCACAACGCTGATAGTTAATCAGATGAAAAAATCATACATCACCTGGAACAGAGGCCAGGTTGCAGATGAGGTGATCATTGAAAACATGAAATTATTATCCCGGGGGAAACTGAAAATGACCGATGGAGTAAGAATACTTGAAGTAAGAGAGCTGATCCCCCCTGTAAAAAGGAAACCCCTGGGCAAACCTCACGGAAAACAACTGAACAAACCCTACAATAAGAAAAAAGGACATATCAGACATTAATGGGTACTTTTATTGTCAATGGCGGAAAACCACTTAGAGGAGACATAACCCCGCAAGGTGCCAAAAATGAAGCTTTGCAGGTAATATGTGCAGTTCTCCTTACCTCCGGCAAAGTTACAATCAAAAATATTCCCGACATAAGCGATGTCAACAATCTGATAGAACTCATTGGCTGCATGGGCGTTAAGGTTTCCAGAGTATCAAAATCAATAACAAATTTTGAAGCTGTCAATGTTAATCTTGATTACCTTCAGACCAGCGAATTCAGGTCACAAAGTTCAAGTTTAAGAGGATCGATTATGATAGTTGGTCCGCTACTTGCCAGGTTTGGCAAAGCTTTCATACCTAAACCCGGCGGAGATAAGATTGGACGGCGAAGAGTAGATACCCATTTTATTGGATTTCAGAAACTTGGGGCAAAATTTGAATTTGATTCCACAGATCCGTTCTTTAAGGTTGAAGCCCCGTCATTGACCGGAGCTTATTTGCATCTTGACGAAGCTTCAGTTACTGGAACTGCAAATATTATCATGGCAGCTGTACTTGCAAAAGGACGCACAACCATATATAATGCTGCCTGTGAACCTTATATCCAACAACTCTGCAGAATGCTGGTTTCAATGGGAGCTAAAATTGAGGGTATCAGTTCAAACCTTCTCTTTATCGACGGGGTGAAAAACCTGACCGGTTGTACGCATACCATACTTCCCGACATGATAGAAATAGGATCTTTCATTGGCATGGCAGCGATGACAGCATCGGAAATCACTATTAAGAATACATCGTATGACAGTCTTGGTATTATTCCTGACTCATTCCGCCGGCTTGGGATTAAGCTTGAAAGAAGAGGTGATGATATTTTTATTCCTCATCAGGAACATTATGAAATAGAGACCTTTATCGATGGATCAATAATGACAATTGCTGATGCAATATGGCCAGGATTAACGCCCGATTTATTAAGTGTGTTCCTTGTCACTGCCACTCAGGCCAAGGGTGCAGTTCTGATACATCAGAAAATGTTTGAAAGTCGCCTCTTTTTTGTAGATAAACTTATTGATATGGGTGCTCAGATAATTCTTTGCGATCCTCATAGGGCAACCGTTATCGGTCAGGACAAAATGATCAGATTAAAAGGCACTGTTATGTCATCACCTGATATAAGGGCTGGTGTTGCACTTCTTATTGCAGCCCTTTCTGCTGAAGGAAAGAGTGTTATTCATAATATTGAACAGATCGACAGAGGCTATGAGAATATTGATGTCAGACTTAACGCGCTGGGGGCGGACATTCAACGTATCTGACAACGATTCAAAAAAAGAAAATCAATTAACCGAAAAGAGAAGACGAAGAGACTCAGAGACTCAACAGACTAAGGGACATACAGATATTGTCACTTAATCCCTCGAGTCACTTAGTACCTCAGTCATTCTACCTCTGCCAAAATGTCTTCAACACTCCCTTGGCAGGTATTTTGTTAAATATTGGTATTAAACTGAAATACAGTGTGTGATGATGAAGAAAAAGATGCATAACCAGGAAGAGAGTAAACTAAAAAATAATAACAAAACAACTGATAATAAAGAAAATACAGATTCACCTGAAATCATATCAGGGGAGAAGGGCGACTATCAAGTTACCGTTGACCCCAATAATGATGAATCAGATGAGCCATCAGACGGGGGACCTATCGCTGACAAAGTTGTCCGCGAAGTGAGGGCCGCGGAAGAAAAACTGGCAGAAATGCAGGACAAATATCTCCGTCTTTCTGCTGAATTTGATAATTACAGAAAGAGGACCCTGCGCGAAAAAATGGATTTATCAAAATATGCTGAAGAAAATCTGTTATTAAAAATTATTCCGATTATGGATGATTTTGAAAGAGCCTTGCAGCATATAGATATATCGGCTGATTTTGATGCGATGAAGAGCGGAATAGAGTTAATCTATTCGAAATTCAGTGAATTTCTCAAACAGAACGGTATAAAGGAGATTGATGCTATGAATAATAATTTCAATGTTGATCTTCATGAAGCTGTTGCAAAAGTTCCCGTTGATGATAATGACCAAAAGGGTAAAATTGTTGATGTTGTTTTAAAGGGTTATTATCTGCATGATAAAGTATTAAGGTTTTCAAAAGTTGTAGTTGGCGAATAAAAAGTATTTTTCCGGAATGCGGGAATAGTGGCTTAAGCAATAAAAATTTACAAGGGATGGGAAAAAGAGATTATTATGAAGTGCTTGGGGTATCGAAGGAAGCAACAAAAGAAGAGATTAAGAAAGCATACAGAAAACAAGCTTTAAAGTTTCATCCTGATAAAAATCCGGGCGACAAAAAGTCCGAGGATAATTTCAAGGAAGCTGCTGAAGCTTACGAAGTTTTAAGTAATGAAGAGAAAAAGGCAAGGTACGATCGGTTCGGACATGCAGGAATGGGAAGTGCTTCTTCAACCAACTATGGTGGCGCAGGCATGACCATGGATGATATATTTTCATCTTTCGGGGATATTTTCGGTGATGCTTTTGGTGGGTTCGGCGGTTTCAGCGGAGGCAGACGGGCCAGAAGAGTCAATAAAGGAAGCAATCTCCGTGTGAAAGTTAAACTTACCCTTCAGGAAATAGCAACAGGGGCCGAGAAAAAAATCAAAGTCAATAAATACGATACCTGCACCACATGCTCTGGAACAGGGGCTGCTGACGCATCAAGCTTATCTACCTGTTCAACCTGCCATGGTTCCGGACACGTTACAAGGCTGACAAATACAATGCTTGGACAGATGCAGACAACTTCTGTCTGTCCTTCATGTGGTGGTGAGGGGAAGTCCATTACAAAGAAATGTATTGCCTGCTATGGTGAAGGTATCGTTCAGAAAGAAGATGTAATCAAGATCAATATTCCAGCCGGCGTTGGCAAAGGAATGCAGATGACAGTAGAAGGGAAAGGAAATGCTCCCAGAAGAGGTGGAATAAACGGAGATCTTCTTGTTGTTATTGATGAAGAGGAACATACTGAACTGATAAGAGAAGGTAACGATCTAATCTATAACCTGTTTATAAGTATACCGGATGCAGTTCTCGGCACATATGTTGAGGTACCTACTGTTGAGACTAATGTAAAAATAAAGATAGAACCGGGAACTCAGCCGGGCAAAATTTTGCGACTGAGAGGGAAAGGATTACCGGAAGTCAATGGTTACGGAAGAGGCGATCTTCTTGTCAATGTTAATGTATGGATCCCAAAAAGTGTTAACAAGGATGAGATTAAGATCATTGAGAAATTCAGGGATTCTGAATCTTTTATACCAAATCCTGATAAAAACGATAAAGGTTTTTTCGAAAGGATGAAAGGGTATTTTGAATAGAATAGACGGGTATGAGGGTGAGTTCACTCATGCCTGGACTGGGCTGCTTCAAGTAACTTGCAACAAATCAAACAGAGAAGTATAACTTGTAACAATTAATCGGGAGAGTATCACGGTGATTTTTCTATATATTTACGTGTCTTTAGAAATATTTAAAATTAATGCCATATGCCACTTTTTGAAGCAAAGAATATCACAAAACAATTCGCGAACCACCTGGCACTCGACAACGTAAGCATTTCTGTACCGGAACAATGTATTTATGGATTACTTGGACCCAATGGTGCAGGAAAAACTACTTTAATCAGGATCATTAACCAGATAACAGGACCTGATACCGGGGAATTATTCCTGGATGGTAAGAAATTAATGCCGGAGGATGTTCAGTTTATCGGGTATCTTCCTGAGGAAAGAGGTTTGTATAAAAAAATGAAGGTTGGCGAACAAGCCGTTTATTTTGCCCAGCTAAAAGGACTTTCCAAAGCTGAAGCAATGAAAAGGCTTAAATACTGGTTTAAAAAACTTGATATTGTCGACTGGTGGGGGAAAAAAGTGGAAGAGTTATCAAAAGGAATGCAACAGAAAGTTCAGTTTATTATTACAATTCTTCACGAACCCAAACTTCTGATTTTTGATGAGCCTTTCACCGGATTTGACCCGCTAAATGCCAATATTATTAAGAATGAGATACTTTTTCTGCGAGAAAGAGGAGCCACAATAATATTTTCAACTCATAACATGGCATCTGTGGAAGAACTCTGTGATAATATAACCCTCATTGATAAGGCAAAAACAATTCTTGAAGGGAGTGTTGATGAAATCCGCAGTAAATGGGCAGCTAACGAATATGACCTGATTTATGAAGGTGACGTAAAAATTGAAGGTAACGGTCATTACAATGTACTGAATCAGAAACAGGAGAATAATAAAAGTATTATCCGGCTTAAAACAACTGGTACTATTAATACTAATGAAATTCTTCAGACTTTGATGAAATCAGGGAACATCAACTCTTTTAACCCTGCTCTCCCATCTATGAATGAGATTTTTATAAGAGTAATTGAAGCCCGTAATTAAAACCTGAAAGTAACTTCGAAACCTTCACATTATGAACAAAATATCTGTTATTATTAAAAGAGAATATGTAACAAGGGTAAGAAAAAAATCATTTATCATCATGACTGTTCTTGCACCTCTGCTTATGGCAGCAATTTTTATTCTGCCTACTGTATTTATGATGAATCAGGGTGGTGAACATAAAAAGATTGCCGTGGTTGAAGATAACTCCGATCTTTTTAAAGGTGTTGTTCCAAACACGAAAGATGCTGAATTTATATACCTTGAAAATACAAAAGTAGAGGATCTGAAGAAATCTTTTGAAAATTCAGGTTACTATGGAATTCTCTGGATATCACCTGAACTGATAAACACTCCTAATGCTGTTGAGCTTATCTCAAAACAACAGCCTCCGATTGGTCTGCTGCAACATATTGAGAACTCTCTTAAAAAGGAGATTGAAAGGCAAAAGTTACTTGCCTATAAAATCGATAATCTTGATGATATAATGAAAAACATTGAGACAAGTGTTTCCATACAGACTATCAATATAGATTCAACAGGAGCAGTAAAAAAGACAAGCACCGGGATAGCTATGGCCCTGGCATATATATTTGGTTTCCTTATGTATATGCTTGTATTTATTTTTGGGGCCCAGGTAATGAGAGGCGTTATTGAGGAAAAAACAAGCAGAGTCGTCGAAGTAATAATTTCTTCAGTCAAACCGGTTCAGTTAATGCTGGGAAAAATTGTTGGAATTGCTCTTGTTGGGCTGACTCAATTTCTTATCTGGATATTTCTTACAGTAGCCATTATTACTGTTCTTAAAACTACACTGCTGTCAAAAACCGATATGACTGAGATAACTCAAAATGTTCCTCAGAACGTAATGTCAGGCAGTCAGACGGTTGCTGTTTCAACACAACAGGCAGATGTTTCTCCGAAACTTGCTGAGTTCTCCATGCTGTTCGACAGCGCTATGAATCAGCCATGGGTACTGATAATAATCTGTTTTATCTTTTATTTTATAACAGGATATCTTTTGTACGCGTCCGTTTTTGCTGCAATCGGCTCCGCAGTCGATAATGAAACTGAAACGCAGCAATTCATGCTTCCGGTAACAATTCCAATAATACTCGCACTTATGGTTGCGATGGGGACTATGCAAAACCCTGAGAGCTCTCTGTCATTCTGGTGCTCAATGATCCCCCTTACCTCACCTATTGTTATGATGGCGCGCATTCCATTTGGTGTACCTTACTGGCAGATAGCTGTTTCCATGATAATAATGCTTGTAACATTTGCAGGATTTGTATGGATGGCAGCAAAGGTGTATCGTACAGGAATCCTGATGTACGGCAAAAAGACTTCCTGGAAAGAGATGTGGAAGTGGCTGAGATACAGTGGGTAAAGAAAGGCACAGGGCACAGGGCAAATCCGCGATCTCCGTGTAATCCGTGGTGAAAAAAGGTGAAAGACAAAAGGTGAAAGTAAAAGACAAAAGTAAATGTCTAAAATATTAGTAATTGATGACGAAAGGGCAATCCGGAATACACTGAAGGAGGTTCTTGAGTATGAGAAATATGAGGTCGATCTCGCTGAAGATGGGCCAAAAGGCCTTGAGATGTTTTCCGCCAACTCATACGATATAATTCTCTGCGACATCAAGATGGCCAAGATGGATGGTATTGAAGTTCTTGGTAAAATAGCTGAGACTTCAAATGATACACCTGTTATTATGATCTCCGGTCACGGTAATATCGATACAGCCGTTGAAGCAATAAAAAAAGGAGCTTACGATTTTCTCGAAAAGCCCCTCGACCTTAACAGACTCCTGATCACGATCCGAAATGCTATGGATAAGTCCACTCTTATCACACAGACTCAGGTTCTTAAAAATAAGGTCAGCAAGATGTATGAGATTGTTGGTGAATCTGAACCAATCGAGAAGGTCAAAAGTATGATCGACAGGGTTGCATCAACTGAAGCAAGAGTACTTATTACCGGTGCAAACGGAACAGGAAAAGAGCTGGTGGCACATCAGATCCATGAAAAAAGTAGCAGGGCAAAAGGCCCGTTTGTTGAGGTAAATTGCGCTGCCATACCATCTGAACTTATTGAAAGTGAGCTTTTTGGTCACGAAAAAGGGTCATTCACATCAGCTATTAAACAGAGGATTGGCAAATTTGAACAGGCTAATGGAGGTACTCTGTTCCTTGATGAGATTGGTGACATGAGCCTGTCAGCACAGGCTAAAGTACTGAGGGCACTTCAGGAAAATAAAATTACAAGGGTCGGCTCAGATAAAGATATTCATGTGAATGTAAGGGTAATAACTGCTACAAATAAAAATATCAAAAAAGAGATTGAAACGAATGGATTCAGAGAAGATTTGTATCACAGGCTGAGTGTAATCCTTATCCATGTCCCTTCACTTAACGAACGAACTGAAGATATTCCCCTCCTGGCAGAACATTTTAACACACTGATCTGCAATGAATATGGCATGAGCAGAAAGATAATAAAGAAAGATGCAATAGATGAGCTCAAAAGAATACAATGGACAGGAAATATAAGAGAGTTCAGAAATGTTATTGAGAGACTGATAATCCTTTGCCAGAGTGAAATTACCGGAAATGATGTAGTTGCATATGCAAAACCCGTTTCGGGTAGCAACATCTGACTCTTTTGAATGCCCCCATCTCCCGCGAAGCGACACACATTCTGAGATTGATTTATACCCTCTTTAGGTTGAAGGATGCGAAAAAACAGAGAAATATCGACCCTATGTACCGGATAGAAAAAGACAGTCTTGGCCAGAGACAAATACCAGCCGATGCTTTATATGGTATTCATGCTGTGAGGGCAAAAGAAAATTTTCCAGGGAATACTCAATTCCCGATCGAATGGTATAAGGCAGTAGGTATTACCAAACTTGCCTGCTATAATACCTACAAAAAATTCTGCAAAACTGCTATTGAAAAATATGGGAAAGACCTTCCTGATAAGATAATAAGGAATGATTTTATTGGTGAAATGATTGAAGCTGCATCCGGAGTTGCCGAGGGAAATCATTTTGATCAATTCATTGTTCCTGCTGTTCAGGGAGGGGCCGGGACCAGCATCAATATGAACATCAATGAGATCATCACAAACTCAGCTCTGCTGAAGACCGGTCACAAATGCGGTGAATATGATTTTATTGATCCCACAGAACATGCTAACATCTATCAATCGACCAACGATGTAATTCCTACTGCTCTCACAGTTGCAGTAATGAAACTTCTTCAATCACTTGAAGAGAAGATAAATATGCTCCGCCAGAAGGTAGAAGAATTTGAAGCGGGAAACAGGGAAAAACTTCGTCCGGGATATACCCAGATGCAGGAAGCTGTACCCTCATCATTCGGTTTATTATTCAGTACTTATAATGAGGCTCTGTCGCGCGACTGGTGGAGAGTTTCAAAATGCTCTGAACGGATTAAACAGGTTAATCTGGGCGGTGGCGCTATCGGAACGGGTCTGTCGCTCCCACGGTATTTCATTATGGAAGTAGTTCCGGAATTACGCGATCTTACAGGATTGCCACTTGCCCATGGTGAAAATCTTTCCGATGCAACTTCTAATCTCGACAGATGGGTGGAGATACATGCCACATTAAAAGCACATGCTGTTAATCTGGAAAAAATGTCTTCCGACCTGCGCATTATGTCTTCTGATCTTGCTGGTAAAAAAACTATTTCAATACCTGAAATGCAGGTAGGAAGTTCAATCATGCCTGGTAAGGTTAATCCGGTAATCCCTGAGTTTATAATTTCCTCTGCTCATAAAATTTATTCAAATGATGTTCTGATAAGTTCACTCTGCGGACAAGGCTCACTTGAACTGAATGCATACCTGCCGGTAATTGGTTATGCAATCATTGAAAGTATTAACCTCCTGATATCCTGCAATATTACTTTATTGAATAATCTGTTTGCCGGACTGAAAATAGATGAAACTGCCGGATATGAAGCACTGATTAACAGCCCATCCATTACAACAGCTTTAAGTCCTCATATCGGTTATCATAAGGCCGCTGAAATATCTTTGCTTATGAAAGAAAAGAAGATCAATATCTTCGAAGCCAATAATATACTGAAAGTGTTGGATGACTCAAAACTCAGAACTATACTTCAACCCGGTAATCTGCTTAAGCTCGGGTTTTCTCTCGATGATCTGTAACCAATTCCAGATTTTCCTGTTTAATATTTGCTAATTTTGCACCAAATTCCTTCAGAATATGACAAAAGGACGAGAGGCTAAACCACATATTGGCATTTACGGTCGTCGTAATAACGGGAAGAGCAGTCTTATAAACTGCCTCGCGGGGCAGGATATTGCTATTGTATCTGATCATGCCGGGACTACGACAGATCCAGTAAAGAAATCATTTGAGATCACAGGGTTTGGTCCGGTAATTCTTGTCGATACTGCCGGAATTGACGACTCTGGCGATCTTGGCCAAAAAAGAGTGGACAGGACCTTAAGAACACTTGACATAGTCGATCTGGCCCTACTGGTCGTAACTAATAATTCCTGGGGAGATGATGAAGATGAACTTATCAGGAAATTTCATTCTCAGGATATACCATTTATTGTAATTCACAGTAAATCAGATATCAAAGAGCCTACATCGGATTTCAAGGATAAGGTTTTTTCCATAACCGGTAGTGAGTTGTTTGAGTTTTCTTCTATTGATAAACGAAATTATGAGGCGCTTATCTCCCTTGTCCGGAACACAATTCCTGAACATTCCTACAAAACTGCAAAACTACTCGGAGATCTTATCAGCTATGGAGATATTGTCCTCCTTATAACTCCTATCGATATCGAAGCTCCCGAGGGACGCTTAATCCTTCCTCAGGTGCAGGCAATAAGAGACATTCTCGACAATGAAGCCATTGCAATCGTTTTGAAAGAGAGGGAAGTTGACGCTTTCCTGAAGAAAACAAAAATAAAACCTGTGCTTGCAATTACTGATTCACAGGTGTTTGTGAAGGCGGATGCCTCTGTTCCAAAAGATATTCCACTTACAAGCTTTAGCATTATGCTTGCCAGATTTAAAGGCGATTTCGAAAATTACCTCAAGGGGACACCTAAAATATCTGAGCTAAAAGATGGCGACAGGGTACTTCTTCTTGAGTCATGTACACATCATGTTTCATGCGATGACATTGGAAGAACCAAGATCCCAAGGTGGATAACTAACTTCACAGGCAAAAAAATTGAATATGATGTAGTAGCCGGGCTGGATCTATTACCACGACCTGTAACTGACTACTCCCTTGTTATACAATGTGGTGGCTGCATGATCACAAGAAAACAACTTAATAACAGATTGAGTTTAGCTGTTAAAGCAGGAGTGCCTGTTACAAATTACGGTATGGCGATTGCCTATGTTCAAGGTATCTATAACAGGGCTATAGCGCCGTTTGTTAAAGGAGCTGCAAACGCAGACGTATATCTGTAACGTGGCGATGTGAATTTACAAGCAAAGATCTGGGTGTAGAGAGCACTCAAAATCTGAAGTAAATAAACGGCAGCGTTTCTGTTGATCTCATCTGAAAAAGCAGTACTGCTATTATCATTAAAACAACAAGTTGTGCAAAGAGAGGGATCCTGATAAACAGGCCCCTGTATGACTCTTTAATTCTTTCCGGAAGAAAATGAATTATATACCCTACAGCCATAAGCAGAAAGACACCGCTGTATGCCGGGAGAACAGTCATATATGAACCGGGTGAAAAATTTTCACTAATCTGGCTTAGCATAATTTTAACGCTTGCCATATCGGGAGCTCTGAAAAATATCCAGGCAAAGCTTACAAACTGGAAAGTAATGAAAACAGAGATCGACTTGCCTATCCAACCCCATCTTTGCCTTTCTCCAAAAATTGAATTCCATATCCTGTTAATTACCAACCCTGCTCCATGTAAAAATCCCCATATAATAAACCTCAGGTCTGCGCCATGCCATAACCCTCCAAGTAACATAGTGATTAAAAGATTAACATATGTACGGGTTCTACCTTTTCTGTTGCCTCCAAGGGGAATGTAGAGATAATCTTTTAACCAACGTGAAAGAGAAATATGCCACCGTTTCCAAAAATCTGAAATACTTGCAGCCTTATATGGTGAATTGAAATTAACCGGTAACCTGAATCCAAGTATCAATCCTAAACCGATAGCGATATCAGTATATCCTGAAAAATCACAATAAATCTGAAGGCCATATCCATAAACAGCCATCAGGTTTTCAAATCCTGAATAGATTGAGGGTGCGTCAAATACACGATCGATGAAGTTAGTGGCTATAAAATCGGAAATAATTATCTTTTTTATAAGTCCTTTGGATATAAGGAACATGGCATGACTGAATTCTCTCTTACCTACATGGAACTCATTATATAACTGCGGTATAAACTCAGAAGCCCTAACAATTGGTCCGGCAACCAACTGTGGAAAAAAAGATACGTAAAAACCAAAATCGATGATGTTCCTTACCGGTGCTATCTTTTTCCTGTATATATCAAGTGTATAACTAAGTGACTGAAAAGTGAAGAAGGAGATCCCCACCGGAAGAATGATAGTACTTATATTAAATGATGTACCAAAATGGAAATTAGAAAAAGCCGCAAGGAAATCATGAACCTGAAGGTCAGTTCCAAAAAGATCATTAATTGAGTTCACAAAAAAACCGGCATATTTAAAATAGGCAAGTATCCCCAGATTTGAAATTACACTAAGAAGAATAAAAAATCGTTTCATGAATTTTTTACCTGAATTGTGGATAAGTAATCCACAGGTAAAATCAATGAGTGTTACAAAAATCAGAAGAAACAGAAACAGGCCACCTGACTTATAATAAAAAAAGAGACTTACCAGGAAGAGATAGAAATTCCTTATAAACAGCTTCTTATAAATCAGGCTGTATCCGGCCAGTACTACCAGGAAGAAAAGCCAAAAGGCAGCAGTTGAAAAGATCAGAGGTTTTGCCGGATCATATTTAAAAATTGAAGTGTAAAGAGACCTTATCAGGCCGGGCTTCTCAATTTCAGCACTTGACTGTACAATTGAAACAGGTTGTTTCTGAATTGCACTGTCTGAATTAATACTATTTTCGATTCTGTTAACAGGAACCTTTTCTTTCTGCTCAAACATCGCATCAACCAGCATTTTTGAAAGGCTATCTGCACCAGAATAGGTAAAGTGAACAAAATCTTTCTGGGCAAGAGGTGTTTTCTTTTCTTCCCATCTGATAATTGAAGATCCGCCTCCCATAGCATCATATGAATCCCAGAAAGTAACACCGGCTGCAAGTGTAGCTTTTCTCTGAGCTTCAATTATTGAAGGGATATTTCGATACGGCTTAATACTGTCACCCTCTTTTACAGCCATATCAGTCAGACTTATTACAAGTATCCGGGTTTCAGGTGAAATCTTTTTAAGGAGTGCAAGCTGCCGGCTCAATCCTTTTTGATAATATGAATAATCGTCTCTGACATTTTTTACTATGTTCAGACCATAGTGAAGAATAAATAAATCAGGAGCAAGTATTTTGTATGATTCGGTCAGGTTTTTTCTGTCAACCATTGTGAATTCCAGTCCTGCACTACCACGCTGAGGAATATTGTCAAGTATCAAACCTTTACGGCTTTCGATACTTATACCGTAAATATCAGGACTCACATTCCCTGTAAATTCAATCGACACAGATGTTCCATGATTAATAGGGCAGTTGATCTCATTTAAACCTTTACCCCTTTTCAGAGCATCTGCAAATACCTCTTTTTCATCTGTTTTAACTATAAAATTTACTAAACCGTTTGTGTTCCCATAGAATACTCTTAAAAAATCATATTCAGAAGCGGAACTGTCAGCCATATTACTTGGTCTGATCCTCACGAAAGCCTTTACCGGTACTGCTGATACTTCATTTTCAGGTAAATAACGGCAAATAGTCATAAATGGACCAAGTTCACGATGTGATAATTCACCTGTTTTAAATGAAAGATAATTATACCTTTTCCAGTTGGAAGACGATTTAAGCCAGATTGTATTAGTATACATTACTGGCATCAGAGGCAGAAATAGTCCGGGACCGGTTCCTCCCAGTTTTTTTCGTAAAGTCTGACGAAGATATGAAGTTATCCGGTCGCCTTCAATCTGTGAATCACCATAATACATAATCCGCACCTGGCCGTGGGAATATCTGAGTGAATCCAGAAATCCTTTCATGGGGTCTACCGGGATATCCGTACTATCCGATTTAACCGAATCTAATGGGACAATAATATCAGGAATCGGAATCTTTATAGAATCGCAGGGAAGTTCAGTTTCTTTAACCTGATTAGCCTTATCATCTGATAATAAGCTATTTATAAGATCAGCAGGAAGGAATTCATAAATTGACGGGAAGAGTTGATTTGCTGGAATAATATAATGAAGACCAGTAAAACAGGACAGAAAGATCAATAATAATAAAAATGACCTTATAGGGCGCATATATTAGAAAAGAATCAGCTTTTCTTCCTGATCTTCAGCTTCTGCCCAACCTTTATTTTCCCCGGATCGGATATACTATTCAGTGTTAAGACCTGACTGGTTGTAACATTATCGAACATCTTAACAATGTCCCAGATAGTATCACCAGGCTGCACAGTATAGGTGTCAAATTCACCCTCTGATTCAACCGGCGCCTTGGCCAGCATAGTCTGAGTATTGGCAGGTACAGTCTTTCCCACCATCGCTTGTTTATCATCAAACGACATAGTACTTATGTTTGAATAGTATACCGATTTTGAAGGTTCAACATAAATTACCAGTCGCTGTCCTACTCTTATACTATTCCGGTTTATGTTATTCCAATACCTCAGGTCAGATAATCCTACCCGGTACCAGGCAGAGATAAAACCCATATTATCACCATCCTGCACGGTATAGAAAAGTTTGGTTTTACCTTTTACTTCAGCAGGAAGGTAGGAAGATCTTGTAGGGTCTGCAATTACTGTTGCCCGGCTAAGATAAACATCCGGTTTATAGTTTCTTATTGTATCATTCAGATCAATGAAATCTCCCAGATGGTTCATTGGAAGGGTTAACGCGTATGGTTTTGAAGAACCCGGAATCAGACCTGTCTTGTATTGTGGATTCAAGGCTCGAAGTTCACCCAAAGGAATTCTCATCACTTCCGATATCTGACTCAGATGAATGTCTTTATTCACCATTATCGTGTCGGTTGCAACAGGAATATTCAATTGCAACGGTTTTAAATTATGCTCGGCAGAATAAGTAACTGCATATGCTGCAGCAATATATTGCGGTATGTATCCTCTGGTTTCCCTTGGAAGCCTGTAGTATATATCCCAGTAATCTTTCTTATTTCCTGATCTTTTTATTGCCTTATTTACATTCCCCGGACCACAATTGTATGCAGCGATAACCAGTACCCAGTCATTATAAATACTGTAAAGATCCTTAAGATATTTAGCAGCCGCATGTGTCGCTTTTAACGGATCTTTCCGCTCATCAACAATCGAGTTGATAGTGAGTCCGTACATCCGTCCGGTACTGTACATGAACTGCCACATACCTGTAGCTCCTGATCTCCTGTTGGTTACATTTGGATTAAGTGCCGATTCAATCACTGCCATATACTTTAATTCAGCCGGGAGTCCATAAGCGTCAAACACATCTTCTATCATAGGGAAGTAATAATCCTTTAGTCCAAGCACTGCACAGAATTTTTCTCTCTGCCTGACAGTGTAAACATGAATATGGTTCCTGATGATGTTATTAAAAGGTAAGCTTATTATGGAATTTATTTTGCTTAATCTGCTGGAATATACAGAATCAGGATATATTAATCCTATTGAGTCGTTCTCGTTTACCTCAAGATTATTTTTAATAGCCAATTTCACATACCAGGTACTTATCAGGCTGTCGAGATCATTGGTAATCCTGTCAATATTATTATCTGATCTGATTATAATAGTGTCATTAACCGCGGCTGCATTTACACTTAGAACGGTGAATAAGAAAGTTACCAGTATTGCATTTAATCTCATAATTAATTAATTTTTTAAAAAGTCATTTTCAAACTCACACTTATTCCGGTCCCCATGTACCCTCCGGGAAGAGACATTTGTACAGGAAGGATTGCAACATCAAGATTATCACCTATATCATAATTAAAAAGACTCGCATCTACATTTGCATCTATTACCGACACAAGATACCATACAGAAATGCCAATATACGAAAGATCCCGATATCTCTTATAATAATCGACCATTCGTATCATCTGGTCCTTATAAGAAGAATAAGTTTCAGGATGTGCAACAGGATCATAAGAGGCCGGATCAGCTTTAATTAATTTAATGTACCTGACAGTTGCCGGGTTTGCATCTGTAAAATCCTGGTAAGCCTGCATATAGGTATTATAATTTTTCCCATTAAATCCGGCAGTGTAAATTACCGCACCAAAACCTGCATATACCAGTGGTATTTTCCAATATGACCTGTTATATATTTGTCCGAGACCAGGGAAAACAACTGCCAGCATGGTAGCTTTAAGCGGGTCTGGCTGAAACTTATGTTTGACATGTTTGGCAACAGGAAGTGAATCCTGCGCAATACTATTTTGTTCAACACAAAGTAGCGTCAGTATCAGTATAATCAGTATTTTTTGAATTGTCTTCAATATAAAAATCAGCCGGCATTAAAGCCCCGGTCAATGTAACGGCGCGATAAAGATAATTATTTTAAGGAGTTAAGACGATCAAATACTCCTAAAATGCGCTCCATCTCTTCAGGGCTTTCAAATGCGATGACTATTTTACCCTGACCTTTTTCGTTTATCCTGAAGTTAACTTTAGTTGAAAATATCTTATTTAAATGGTCAGACAATTGTGTAAAATCATCATTGAGTTTTTTCTTCTTTTCTACCTTTACGGGATCTTTAGTCTTTTCAGATTGAAGCTGTCTTACAAGGTCTTCTGCCTGACGAACAGATAGTTCCCCGTCAATTATCTTATAATAGATATTTATCTGTTTCTTAGGATCATCAATATTTACCAGGGTCCGGGCGTGCCCCATCATCAGGTTCTTATTCTTTATTCCGAGTTGTATTTCGGCCGGTAGTTTGAGCAGACGGAGATAGTTAGCAACTGTTGACCTTTGTTTGCCCACCCTGTCGCTCAATTGCTCCTGTGTGAGTTTACATTCCTCAATTAATCTCTGAAAACTTATTGCTACCTCAACAGCATCGAGATCTTCACGCTGAATATTTTCAACCAGGGCCAATTCGAGCATAGCCTGATCATCAGCTGTTCTGACATATGCGGGTACATGAGTGAGGCCCGCCAGACGGGCTGCTCTGAGTCGTCTTTCTCCGGCTATTAGCTGATAATGTCCGGGACCAGCCTCACGAACTGTAAGTGGCTGAACTATACCAAGTTTCTTTATTGATACCGAAAGTTCCTCAAGCGACTTGTCATCAAAGCTTGTCCTTGGCTGAAAAGGATTAGCCTCTATTGAATCTACAGAGATATCAAGGTTGGCTTCAACTTTTTTCTCAAGAACTTCTTTCTCCACACCATCAATCAATGCACCAAGACCTCTTCCCAACGCATATTTTTTTGTCATATTCATAACTTTTTCCGGTAATTGAAACTCTATGTTACAATTTCTTTTCTCTCTCAGACTGTTTCTCAATCAGCTCTTTTGCAAGATTAAGATAATTGATGGTACCTCTTGAATCAACATCATAAAGAATGGCTGGCTGACCAAAACTCGGGGCTTCAGAGAGTTTAACATTCCTCTGGATAATTGTTTTAAATACCATCTGCTGGAAGTGTTTATTAACTTCATCAGCAACCTGGTTTGATAATCTTAACCGTGCATCATACATTGTTAACAGAAATCCCTCGATCTCTAGTTCCGGATTAAGGTTATTCTGAATAATTTTTATTGTATTCAGCAGCTTACCAAGACCTTCAAGAGCAAAATATTCACACTGAACCGGTATAATTACAGAATGCGCTGCAGTAAGTGCATTAACGGTAAGCAGCCCCAGTGAAGGAGAACAATCAATCAGGATATAATCATAATCTCCCTCGATCTTTTTAAGTACTACTTTAAGTATCTTTTCTCTCTCAGGCCTGTCAAGCATCTCAATTTCAGCGCCTACCAGATCTATATTTGATGGAATTATTGAAAGGTTTTCCACGCCACACGCCATTAATGCATCTACCGGTTCTTTACCATCGATCAGGCAATCGTATATTGTACTCCTTATCTGTCGTGTATCAATTCCTATCCCCGATGTTGCATTTGCCTGTGGATCACCATCAACAATCAGCACCTTTTTTTCAAGAGCTGCAAGACTCGCTGCAAGATTTATTGCTGTTGTAGTCTTTCCTACTCCACCTTTCTGATTTGCTATTGCTATAATCCTTCCCATCTCGTCTCTATAATAATATGAGTTACATTTTGAGCTTCAAATTTACTATTTATGCACTATTGCTACCGGAAGTAAAAGATGTAATTGTAAACATTTTTTTTACGGTTTTCAACACGTTATTAACAATAAATAATTTCTCTTTAAAAACATATCGTCCTGATAATATGATACATATCACTATTACAGTCATTCTGCCAATTCTCTGTAACAACCTCAAATTTGATTGTATCATGGCTCACAATGAGATCATTAATATGATAATAAATAGAATTATTAATAATTAATCTATTTATTTCCATCTTTGTCTGCCTAAATGCAAATCCGACATATGAACCAATATTCCGATCACCCTGAATGGCTGGTAATCGTTAACCCGAATGCCGGAAACGGAAAAGGGAAGAAAGACTGGGAAAACATTTCCTCTCTTCTTAAACAGCAGGGATTAACATCTATAGTAAAGTTTACAGAAAGAAAAGGTCATGCGATAGAGTTTACTCTGACAGGCATTTCAGAAGGCTTCCGGAAAATAATAACTGTTGGTGGTGATGGAACTCTTAATGAAGTTGTAAACGGTGTTTTTTTGAATAATATTTGCAAGGGTACAGATATTTCACTCGCATTAATTCCTGTTGGTACCGGCAATGATTGGGGAAGAATGTTTGGAATTCCACTTGATTATGAGAAAGCAATCAGGATCATTGTTGAAAATAAACGAATGTTCCACGATGTCGGACTAGTCAGCTATTTTGATGGTTCAGAAAAGAAAGAGAGATATTTCATAAATATTGCAGGACTTGGATTTGAATCGGTGGTAGTACGCCGGACTAATATTCAGAAGGATAAGGGACGCAGCGGTAAATTACTCTATTTATATAACCTGCTTATGAGTCTCTTATCCTATAAAAATACAAATGCGGACATTACTGTTGATGGGGAGAAAATCAAAGCAAATGTATTTTCAGTCAACATTGGAAATGGAAGATACTGCGGGGGAGGAATGAGACAGACACCCAACGCCATCCCTGATGATGGATTACTGGATGTAACAATAATAAGTGGAATGGGTAAATTCGAGATTATGAGGAATCTGAAAATATTATATGATGGAACAATTCTCAGCCATCCCAAAATAAATGGTTACAGGTGCAAAAATATTAAAGTCAGTTCTGGTTCTTTGATTTACACTGAAGCAGATGGAGAATCACTTGGCCATACTCCGGCAGAATTCAATATTATTCCTGCAAGCATAAATATAGTATACGGCACTAAAATTATTCAGTAATCTTAATTTCGAAAAGTTTGGGCCATCTTTTACCGGTAACAAATATTCTGTTGCCTGTGTTATCGTAAGCAATTCCGTTTAAAACATCAGTATCAGGACCTTTGTCGGACGAAGGCAAAATACCTTTCAAATCAATATAGCCAAGAACTTTACCGCTAACCGGGTCTATTCGTGCAATCCGGTCCGTCATCCAGATATTAGCCCAAATTTCACCATTTATGTACTCGAGCTCATTAAGGGAATCAACCTTATCCTTGTTATCGAAGACTTCAATTCTAGAAACAACCGTGAACATCTCAGGTTCAAAAAAATAGAGGATATTTGTCCCATCACTCATTACGATCCTGTCATTTATGGCTGTAAGCCCCCAACCCTGGGTAGGATAATAGATCTTATTTATTAATTTGAATGTCGATTTTTCATAAATGAATCCTACCTTATTCTCCCATGTCACCTGGTATATCCGGTCCTTGTAAAGAGCAATCCCTTCACCAAACAATGAACCATCAAGATTTTGCTGCCGTATTACTTTGCCGGTTTCGAGTTCCACCTCCCTGAGGCTTGACCCTGTCTCCTGGCCAGTACCTTCATATAAAACACCATCGTCATAAACCAGTCCCTGAGTGAAAGCATCTCTGCTGTGGGGATAGGTATGAATAACTTTATAACCGTATTTTTTTGGAATCACATCAGAATAAACAATAATAAACCTCGTGACAGTATTCTGAGGGTTGCCGTATTTGAATGCAGTAATCTTCAAGGATTTTCTACCGGTTGTAACAGTGAAACCAGAAGGTATAATATATTCCCATGGTTCTGATTTAATTGTTTTTACAGGTTTGCCGTCAAAGGAAACAAGCACTGAGTCAGGCAGGTTTTTATTGTCTTCAACCGAAAGAATTAATTTTACCTGGTCTTTGAGTTTAAAGCCTGCATTCTCCTCAGGCGAAACCATTTTAATTAGCTTAACAGGTATTGCATTGTTTAAAACCGTACTTACTTTTCCCTCAGTTTGCGCATTTTTCCCGCTTCTGCCTGAACAGGATAATGTCCATGTCAGAAGAAACATAATACATAAGGAGATGAAATACTTTGAATACTCAGTTTTCATTTGATCTGGTTTTCTTAGTAAACAATCTTTTAAAAATATTCCCGCGATTTGAAGCAATTCTCTTTTCTATCTCCTGTTGCTGAATTTCAAAGGGGTTGAGTAGCTGCCAGATTTCACTCCATCCCGGAAAACCACCAATATTTTTGTCATCTATATAAATATCAGCATTGATCTTCCGGCTTACAGTTTCATCAAATATCTCTTCAGGGTAGTTTTTATTAACAGCATAAAATTCGATTCCGTTCTTTCTGCAGAATTCAACAGATTCATCAAGCTCCTTACCGGTACGGAATGTCCACAGGATGAGCCTGGCCCCCATCTTATCAAGTTCTTTTAAAGTCTGGAAAGCAAATAGCTTTTCCTTCCCTATTTCAGGATACTCATGTTCAACAATAGTGCCGTCAAAATCGACTGCAATCTTAATACCGTTAAAGTCAATCATCAAAAAATATGTAATTTGTTACAAATCTAATAATAAAAGATCGAAAATTTCACTTCAGCCTTTCTCCGGGCTCTCCGGATTGGAAAAAAATTCTTTCGTACAAACTTTACCTGTTATCTTCGATTTGCAGGAAAAATAACACCCCGAAGATGCACTGTTCAAAAATCCGGGTTCCTTAATTAAACCTTATTCCGAAATTATCTTAATTTTACTCCCCGGCAGAATATTTGATAACGCTTTTCATAATGAAATATATTCCAAATTTTATAACGTCGCTTAATCTTGTTTCAGGATTTGTTGCAATTATATTTGCAGCCAACGGGGACTTACTAACAGCATCATGGCTGATACTTGCCGCGATGGTTTTCGATTTTCTTGATGGTTTTTCTGCCCGCTTGCTAAAAGCGTATTCCACACTGGGTAAAGAACTTGACAGTCTGGCTGATGTTGTTAGCTTTGGAGTAGCGCCTGCATTTATTATTTACTGTCTGCTAAATGATTCATTGGTATTGTCAGCTCCGGCAATAGCTGATTCGAGCAGCCTGATAATCACACTTATACTTATCGTACCAGCAATAATGCCGGTTTGCGGTGCTTTCAGGCTTGCCATATTCAATCTCGATTCATCTCAGTCTACAACTTTTAAGGGAATGCCTATACCGGCAAATGCCCTTGCTGTAATATCTGTTGTTATTGCCGGACATTATTCACATTCAGAGATTTTAAATGCATTTTCCGGTTCGCCGGTTTTACTGATAATCCTTACAATTGTTTTATCTTATTTAATGGTAAGCAGAATGCCAATGCTATCTCTTAAGATTTCGAATTTTAAATTTAAGGGGAACGAGGGCAGATATATCCTGGCCGGATTGGTTCTGATTGATTTTGCAGTATTTGGAATCAGTGGAGTTCCCTTAATAATACCACTTTACCTTATATCTTCAGGCTTGGCATTGCTCTTCTGATCAATTTACTAAGGGCAATAATTCAGCCCGGTATTGAATCCTGAATAATGGTGAATTACGGATTTGGCTTCGCCGGATCCGCTATCCTAAAACTTAATTCCCTCACTCCTTTTCGGGAAATTTTTTCTCGTAAGCAGATAAAGCAAATTTTATTACGAACCAGCTTAAAAGTATAAATGCGGGCCAGATGAGGTATTGAAGAATTTCGCTTAAGTACATAACCTATTGTCTGAATGTCTGAATGTCTGAATGTCTGAATGTCTAATTGT
The DNA here is from genome assembly GCA_025358455.1 of Bacteroidales bacterium. Taxonomy (GTDB): domain Bacteria; phylum Bacteroidota; class Bacteroidia; order Bacteroidales; family VadinHA17; genus LD21. The sequence continues at coordinate 45,752 of JANYJP010000052.1, read as the reverse complement.
CAAATTGTCTAAATGTCTAAATGTCTTGTTGTCTAAATGTCAATTGGTATGTGGTTTGGTGTGTGTGGTAACTAATACTTATGCCCATCCGATTTCATCTCCTCTTCAGTTATTTTAGTGTTATTGATAGCTCTCCATGCATACCAGATATACGCTATTACAATTGGTAATATGAATGAAACATACATCATTGTTTTTAAGGTGAACAGGCTTGAGGATGCATTTATAATTGTTAATGAACTCTGAAGATCATAAAGCGAGGGATAAAATGAAGTTCCGTTAAATCCTGCTATCAGAAACAGCGTGAAAACAGTCAGAATTGTTCCTGGTCCTGCAAACCATATTCCTCTTGAACTGCCTTTAAATATTGTAACACCGATCCCAAATAACACATTTAACACCCCTGTCAGAAACATGATCGATACAATTGGCATCGCAAGAAAATTATGGAGGTATTTAAACTGCTCTGTAGTTACTATGCCAGTAAGCGGATCAGCAGCAAAACCTTTTGAAATAAGCAATGTAACGACAAAGAACAGAAAGAAAACAAGAAATAAAACCGAATTAATAATTAAACGCTTCACTGATCGGGTAAGAAGAGATTCATCATCTATAGTATTGATGATATATAATAACCCATTTACGCGTGCAAGGAATAAAACAGCAAATCCAAGCGCAAGGTTCCGGATATTAAACAGAGCTTCAAGACCGTACCACCTGGTTGCCCATTTTACCTGATGTTGCAAGTTCAGGCTGAACATCGCACCTGTAAAGAATGTAGCAACAGCAATGCCGATAAGAAAGGGTCCGAGTGACCCATTTAAGAATAGAAAAATATCGAAAGTCTTTTTTCCGAAAATATTACCGGGCTTTGACCTGAATTCATATGCTACTGCCTGTATGGTAAAACTGAATAATATAGCAATCCATACCCAGTAAGCTCCCCCAAAACTGGTGGAATAGAAAAGGGGGAATGAAGCAAAAAATGCTCCTCCGAATGTTACCAGTGTGGTAAAAGTGAACTCCCATTTTCTTCCCATTGCATTAACTATCAATGTCTTCTGAAATTCTTTTTGCGGAAGAGTGAATATGAGGGATTGTCCGCCTTGTACGAACATAAGGAAAACAAGAAGACTAGCCAGAAGTGAAACAATTATCCACCAGTATTGCTGAAGTAACAAATGCGAAATCATTAATGTCATCTTATTGTCCTCCTAATGTTTTGGTCCTGTTTTAATCTGTTTAACCATAATTGAGATTTCCGATATAAGCAAGACTGTGAAAAGCACCGCGAAAAGAATAAAGGTTGTAATTACTGACCCTGAACTGATATTAGAAACACCACCAGACACCGGCATCAGATTCTGAATTATCCATGGCTGACGTCCGACTTCAGTAAGTATCCATCCGAGTTCACTGGCCAGAATAGGTAGCGGAAGTGACAAAAATGCTATCCACAAGAACCATCTGTCTTTCTCAATAGTTCCCTGAAACAACTGATTTATGGCTAATACAAATATTATTATGAAGAGAAACCCCAGTATAACCATCAGGTGGAAGGAATAAAATGAAGTTGGCACACTCGGTATAACTTCCTCGGGGTTCTTAATCGAAGAGTATCCAAAATATTTGAAATAATTTTCCTGAAAATCTTTACTTATGAAAACATTTTTAATATTTTCTATCTGTTCAGTTACATTAAGTTTCTTTGCATTCAGGTAATCTGTAAGAGTGTTCCTTGCAACCCCGCCCCTCTGCATTTTTTCCTGAACTGACATAATCCCTATCTTTGCATTACCTGATATATGATCAACCAATCCTGGAACATATGCATCTCTGTCGCCGGCTGTCAGAACTGAAAGTAAGCCCGGGATTTCAATTTTAACAACAAATTCTTTTTGGTTTTTTTCTCCAATCATTTTATCTGAGTTTTTCAGAATCCCGAAAGCAGTAAGGCCGGCATTGCTCTTTCCTTCGAATAAAGCTTCCATTGCTGCAAATTTTACCGGCTGGACTCTTGAGACTGTCCGGGCTGATTGATCCCCGGTATATGCAACCATTAATGAAGACATCAACCCAAATATCCCGGCAACAAGTATGCTGTTTTTTGCAAGGAGTGCCTCTCTCTTTTTTAACAGGAACCAGGAACTTATACTCAATACAAACATTGATGCCAGAAGGAAACCTGATGATATTGTATGAAGGAACTTATCAACGGCCACCTGATTAAAAAGGACAGCCCAAAAACTGACCATTTCATTCCTTGCCGTTTCAGGATTAAACGCCATCCCGACAGGATTCTGCATCCAGGCATTTGCTACAAGAATCCATAAAGCTGAAAGGCTGGCTCCTATAGCTACAAGCCAGGTAGATATCAGGTGGAACTTTCTGCTAACTTTATTCCATCCGAAAAACATTACAGCAACAAATGTAGATTCAAGGAAAAAGGCAAGAATGCCTTCAACAGCCAGAGGGGCTCCAAAAATATCACCCACAAACCATGAATAATTTGACCAGTTGGCACCAAATTCAAATTCGAGAATTATGCCTGTGGCAATACCAATAGCGAAGTTTATCCCGAAAAGGGTCATCCAGAACCTGGTAATCATCTTCCATTCTTCTTTCCCTGTCCTAAAATATATGGTCTCCATTATTGCAAGGATAAATGATAAACCAAGTGTCAGAGGGACAAAGAGCCAGTGGTATATTGCAGTCAGTGCAAATTGTGCCCTCGACCAGCCCACCAGGGTAAGATCAATATTATCAATCATGGCTTTTCAGGTAGGTTAATTATTTGATTCATAACATATTCACTTCTCTGTTTATCATTATCAAATTTCTTATTAAGAAAATCCTGGAAAAAAAAGATCCTCAGTATTGCAAACATAATAAAAAGCTTGATTATGATTATTATCCAGACTTTCCTCCCCCACTCTGACATATTACTGAATCCGTCATAATAAAAGTGGAACAGTCGGTTTATTAATAGAAATGAAGTTCTCATTTATCCGCTAAGCAACATTTTAGTAATTAGTCTCAGAAAGCCGGGATAAGCTTCAATGTCAGGCATCAGTTTCGTTGCCGGCATCTTCATTTTCCCTTATGTGAAAGCTGGGTTTTCTTCGCATGTTTTCAGGTGAAAGGCTTGATGTAAGTTTCTGTACCGCTTTGAAGTTATTAAAGAATTCATGCGCAAAAACCCTCAAAACAGTGTATGCGGGTATCCCTAATATCATTCCTGGTATACCTGCTGCAAATCCTGCGGCAAGTACAACAATAAATATTTCCAGAGGATGAGCCCTGACACTGTTTGAGAATATAATCGGCTGAAAAACCAGGTTATCTATTAAATGTGTAATGCCTTCAACGATTATCATATAGGTTACAAGAGGTATAACCACGGTATTAAAATCCTGATTCATGTGAGAAGCGACTCCCATTATAATTGCTATAAGTAATCCGAGCCAGGGGCCGACATACGGGATAACATTTAGAATTCCAAGAATTAATCCCATAACCAGAGCCTGTTGAAAATCGATACCTGCTATAGTCATACCTATTGTTACAAGAATCATAATACACGTGCTTTGTATCACAATTCCAATAAAATACCTTGTTAGGAGTTTTTTGATTGAATACAATGCTCTTGTAACATTATCAACATATTTATCCGGTACCCACATTAATATCAAGTCGAAAAACAATCTGTGATCTTTCAGGAAAAAAAACGTAATAAATGTTATTGAGAATATAGCAACTATCACATTACCAAGAATTCCAATCAGGTAGCCAATAAAATTTTGTATCATATTAATATTGAGCACTCCGGAAACCTTCTTTACCACATAATCCTGAATGGAAAGATCATTTGTGATTTCTTTATTAAATGCCCTGAACAGATTCTCAACCTTATTTATAGGGCCGGCAACAAGTTGCACAATTTTCTCACTGTCAATAGTTGAAAAATAGTTTATCTGTGTGCTGATAAGAGGAATAAATATTACAAAAAAGAGGATGATAAAACTCCATATGATAATAATGGTAAGAAAAGCACCCAGCGGTCGGGGAAAGGACCATTTCTTTATCCTGATTCTGGAAAAGAGGTCAACCAGGGGACGTCCAATAATTGATAATACACCTGATACCAGAATATATACAACAACAATCCGGAAATACCACACACAAGCCAAAAGAAGCAATATCCCAAAAAATATGAGGATGTTCCTTAATGTTGCATTCATTAAATCAGGTCTTTCATAATACAAACCTAATTTATTTTTTTGTAATTCACTAGGATTTTGATTCCCAAGCGTTCAGTGAAAGTAACTCCAAAATAAATTTGAAGAAGTTTCAGGCCATTTTACATGCGGGGATTTTTTGTTCGCCCACATTCTTCCATAAATTTAGAAGTAAACTTTCTGCCGTAATCTTTCAGAATCTCCTCTTTCTTTCCCCCGGGAGAGAACTTAAAGGATGCTGTTTCCTCAAATATTTTAAGTTTAAGAAGGCGCAAGTTTTCAAGTACTATTTTCGGAGCCTCACCGCTCCAGCCAAATGATCCGAAGGCACCTCCGAGTTTTCCCTTATCTCTTAACGGGTTAATATGTGCAAACAGCTTATATACAGGCAACAGGGTATTCTGATTGATTGTTGGAGAACCTACAATAATTCCTTCTGCTTTTATCAGTTTCGACTCCAGGTCTTCAGAAGAAATATTCTCAATATCAACTATATCCACAACAATTCCGTTACTTTCCAGAATCCCGGAGGCAATAAATTCTGCTGCTTCCCTCGTGTAACCATAAGCTGACACATAAGCAATCAGTATATTGTAGTGACCTTCGTGGGTTGAATTCTTCAAATACTCATTAGAGTACCTCTCGGACAAATCTATAGCTGTTTTAGTATTTTCATGATGCATTGGCCCATGTCCGGTACAGATAAAATCAATTTCAAAAGGCCTGATCCTTTCAATAGCTCTTAACATAAACCTGCTGAAAGGTTTCAGAATTACATCAAAATAATATTTATACGCTTCTGTATATACTTCATTGAATTCACTGAACATATCAGATGAACAGTAGTGTGCCCCGAATGAATCGCAGGTGAACAGAACCTTATCTTCCTCGAGAAATGTATAAATTGAATCAGGCCAGTGCAGGTTTGGTGCTGCTATGAACCTGAGGGTTTTATTGCCAAGATCGATTTTGTCTCCATCTTTAACAACCAATGATTTAAATGGTGTATTAACAATATCTTCAAGGTATCTGATTGCATTGCCACTTCCTACGACAGTAGCTTTTGGCGCCAGTTCAAGAAGAATTCTGAGGCTTCCCGAATGATCAGGTTCAGTATGATCAAGAATTATATACTGTATCTCAGCAGGATCTGTAACTGCACGTAGCTTAGCCAGATAGATTTCGCTGAATTTTTCTTTGGCAACTTCAACTATTGCCTTTTTTTCCGCATTAATAAAATAAGAATTGTATGTTGTGCCGTAATTGGTATTCATGACGATATCAAATGTTCTGATATCATAATCAAGTACTCCGATCCATTTTACATCAGGGGTAACATCTATAATTTTGTCATCTTTTCTGTTCATATTTTAATCCCTATTTTCAGATTTTGGCAATTATTGTTTTGTTTGCCTTCACCTGTTGCAGGATAGGAATCTCGACTTCAGTTCCTACCGGTAAAAAGATATCCACTCTCGATCCGAATTTGATGAAACCAAGTTCACCTCCCTGGAGAACTTCCTGATTTTCTTTTGAATAGGTCACAATTCTCCGTGCAACAGCTCCGGCTATCTGCCTGACCATTATTTCTATTCCGTCTTTAGTCTCGATTACAATTGTACTTCTTTCATTGAGCTCTGATGATTTAGGATGCCAGGCAACCATATTCTGACCGTGATGGTAGCAGACATATTTGACCCGCCCTGAAACAGGATATCTGTTACTGTGCATATTAAAAGGTGACATAAAAATTGAGACCTGCAAGCGCAAATCCCTGAAATATTCATTTTCCATTATCTCTTCAATTACTACCACCTTGCCATCGGCAGGAGCATAAATAATACCAGGATCAGTTTCCAGGCTTCTCGCCGGTAACCGGAAGAAAAACAAAAGAAAAACATAGAGCATTAATGAACATATGATAAATGCCCATCTCAGTAGTTCAATATCAGCCCATATGATATTTACGACGATATTAAGAATCAGCAGTACCAGAAATCCAAAAGCTAATATCTTATACCCTTCTTTATGAATATGAATACTCATTTCTATAAAATTTGCACAAAACTAATCAAGTCCGGCCAATCATCCAAAAACTGAAATAAAAAGATATACAGGAGGGAAGGAAAATATTACACTGTCAAACCTGTCAAGAAACCCTCCATGACCTGGCATGATAGATCCTGAATCTTTGACACCAATGCTTCTTTTCAACATTGATTCAACAAGATCTCCATATGTACCCGTCACAGATATAATTACAGAAATAATCACCCAATGCCATTTATCAACCACGCCCAGCCAGCCTGAAAGCAGCCATGCTACGAGTACCGCTATTATAATCCCGCCAATAAAACCTTCCCAGGTTTTTTTAGGTGAGATACGCTCAAAAAGCTTATGCCTTCCTAAAGACATACCAGTCAGATAGGCACCCGTATCGTTTGCCCAAATCAGGAGAAAAAAACCAATGATTATACCCGGTGAAAAGATTATGCTGTTATGAGAAAGTATTGACTCTAGACCTGAATGAGAAAATGCTGCGAAGGGGAACATCGAAAAGGGGATTGCGGTATAAAAAACTGCAAAAAAAGTATGTGCCAGAGAATCAAATGGTTTGTCCTGCTTCCTGTAAAGCTCCACAACCATAATAATCATCATCAATGGAATAATAATAAGGAAGGAGTTTTTGGGAATAACACCCATGGCAATCAGCGTTGAAATAACATATGCTGCTATACCGGTGGTTATTCCGGGTATCATCTGAGGTCTTACACCGGTGCTCCTTATCAACAGGTAATACTCATACTGTGTACCGATGAGCAATATCATTCCTGCAAGAAAAAACGAAACCGGATGAAGCCAGAACCCTGCCATGATGAAAACTACTATCCATACTCCGGTAAGGGTTCGCCTGAAAAAATTGTTCAAAATTCAGTTTATTATTCTTTACCTTTTGACTTTGACTTTTTGACAGTTTTTTTTGAAGTCACATTTTTTGCGGCAGTTTCAGTATTATCTGATTTGCTTTTTGCCTTCGCGGTAAGTGACTTGCCGGATTTTTTCCTCTTTTTAACTTCTTTAACTGGTTCAGCGGATTCTGCCAGTGCCTTGCTTTTTGCTTCAGCTTCCCTTTCTTCCTTCAACACATCGGCTTTTCTCTTACCAAAGATTCTCTCGAGATCTTCGCTGAAAATTACCTCTTTATCGAGCAGCAGTTCTGCAAGCTCAGTAAGTCCCTTCATATTACTTTTAAGAACTTCCTTTGCCCTTATATATGATTCTGCAATTATCAGGTTAACCTCCTGGTCAATAAGTTCTGCTGTCTTTTCGCTGTATGGCTTGGTAAATCCGAAATCAGTCTGCCCTGATGAATCATAAAAACTAACGTTCCCCACTTTATCGCTCATTCCAAAAAATGAGACCATTGCATAAGCCTGTTTGGTAATCTTTTCAAGATCACTTAAAGCCCCTGTTGAAATTTTCCCGAAAACAAGTTCTTCAGAAGCTCTGCCACCCAGTGCATAAGCCAATTCATCCATAATTTGTTCGCGTGTAGTAAGCTGTCTTTCTTCCGGAAGATACCATGCAGCTCCCAGTGCCCGTCCACGAGGGATAATAGTCACTTTCAAAAGCGGGCTTGCATATTCGAGTAACCAGCTTACAGTAGCGTGGCCTGCTTCGTGATACGCAATTGCCTTTTTTTCTCCGGCTGATATGATCTTTGTCTTCCTCTCCAGTCCACCAACGATACGGTCGACAGCATCGAGAAAATCCTGCTTTTCAACAACAGTTTTATTTTTCCTTGCAGCTATCAGGGCCGCTTCGTTACATACATTAGCAATATCAGCACCCGAAAACCCTGGTGTTTGCTTAGCCATAATGGCTACATCAAAATTCTTTTCAAGTTTTATCGGACGAAGATGAACCTTAAATATTGCTTCCCTCTCGACAATATCAGGAAGTTCAACATGAATCTGTCGGTCAAACCTGCCTGCGCGCATAAGAGCCCTGTCAAGAATATCAGCCCTGTTGGTGGCAGCAAGAATAATCACACCCATATTTGTCCCAAAACCGTCCATTTCGGTAAGTAACTGGTTAAGCGTATTCTCTCTTTCATCATTTGAACCGAAATTTGCATTTCGTCCCCTTGCCCGGCCGACTGCATCTATCTCATCAATAAAAACAATACACGGGGCTTTTTCTTTAGCCTGTTTGAAAAGATCTCTCACCCTTGAAGCACCTACCCCCACAAACATTTCAACAAAGTCGGATCCGGAAATAGAGAAGAAAGGTACATTTGCCTCACCTGCAACAGCTTTAGCAAGCATCGTTTTTCCTGTTCCGGGAGGTCCTATAAGCAAAGCGCCTTTTGGAATTTTACCTCCCAACTGGGTATATTTTTTGGGGTTCTTAAGAAAATCAACAATTTCCATAACCTCAGTCTTGGCTTCTTCCAGTCCGGCCACATCACTGAAATTCAGTTTTACATTGGTATCCTTGTCAAAGATCTGGGCCCGTGACTTACCAACACTGAAAATACCTCCGGCACCACCTGCTCCACCTCCTGACATCCGTTTCATCATAAACAGCCAGAAGATTATTAAAAGCGCTGGTAACAGTAACCATGAAAGTACATCAATAAGATAGTTTTTGCGCGTAATATTATCCGGATAAATAAGTTCTTTATCAGTATATCCTGCACTTTTCTGAGCTTCCAGAATGAAAGGTTCAAAACTGCTTGCATCACCTATATTATATGTGTAATTCGGTTTTGGTGCCGAAATACCAAATCCTGTCCCTTGTTTTGGTAGTTTGGGATATCTTCCTGACTCAAGAGCTTCTTTTTTAAGATAAATCTCTGCCTGTTCCTTATTGACCACCACGATTTTATCAATGTCGCGGTTTGTGATCATATCCTTTATTTCATTTTTAGTGGCTTTTTCTGATGGTTTCCCACCATAAAATAACTGAAAAAGAATTACGGAAACTGCCAGGATCGCAAAAATCCAATTGGTATTAAAACGTGGTTTTAGAATTTTATCGGGTTTTTTCTCAGATCCCTGATTTTCACTAGTATTTTCTGCCATAAATATTTAACTTACTGTATTTTATCTTCTAAGGCTTCAATTGCCGCATCTGACCAGAGTGACTCCAGACTGTAAAAATTTCTATACTCTTCAAGGAAGATATGAACGATTACGTTTCCATAATCCAAAAGAACCCAGAAACTATTGTCAAGCCCCTCTACATGCAAGGGCTTTTCTCCTGTTTCTTTTCTCACCGTATCTTCAACTGAATCGCAAATTGCACTTACCTGTGTTCCGGAAGCTGCATGACATATAACAAAATAATCTGTAATTCTGTTTTCAAGTTTTCTCAAATCAATTTTAAGAACATTCTGCCCTTTCTTTTCAAATATACCTTTTATTATGTTCCCTAAAAGGACTTCAGCTCCATCGGATTTCTTCTTCATCAATAATTTATCAGTTTGATATTAAGTCGCAAAAGTACCACTTTTATCTGTATTTTTGTTATCGTATTCCCCTTTTGCAATTTCAATGCCAACTTTAACGACAATGAAAAAACCAATGGGAAAAATGGAATACAATTAGCTATATTATTGTCAATCATGATAATAGGTTCAAATTTAATTTTTGTTAGGAATCTGCCATCGACAAATACATATGCAGGCCAGCTTTTGAAAAACCAGATCCCCGAAGAAGGAACAATTATCCATACCAATTACCAATCATCAGGAAAAGGACATCAGGGGAACAGTTGGGAAAGTGAAGATGGCAAGAACTTGCTAATCAGCATTGTACTTTTGCCTTCAATGATCAGTCCTTCCGATCAGTTTAGTATTTCTATGGCAATGTCTCTTGGAATTTGCGATTTTTTAAACAGATATATCCGCACATGTTCAATAAAATGGCCCAATGACATTTATGTAAACAATGACAAAATAGCAGGTATTTTAATTGAAAACTCCATCATGGGTTACCAGATTGAATATTCAATTACGGGAATCGGACTTAATGTAAACCAGGACAGGTTTTTAAGTGATGCTCCTAATCCGGTTTCCTTGAAATTATTAACCGGAACGGTTTATGACCTTACCGTCTGCCTTAATCAGCTGTCATCGGATCTGGATAATCGATATAAACAAGTTATAACCGGGTGTTTTGATTTAATCAGGACTGATTATCTTTCAAGACTATATCGGCTGAATGAATGGTTTAATTTCAGAGATACGGATGGCGTGTACTCAGGGAAGATATTAACTGTAACAGATAATGGCAGGCTGCAGATTGAAAGAAAGTCCGGTGTTAAGAGTGAGTATTCCTTTAAGGAGATTGAATTTATTCTTTAGTTTCTTCCCAATCTCTGAATTTTTCCATTTCAATTATTAACATTTCCAGAAACTGTCTTATAGGTTTAACAGCTATCATTTTCATCATAGGATTAAGATCTGCATTTAGTTCAACCTTTACTTCTGCAGGGGCATTATTATTGTCTGTAATGTGAAGAACAAGTTCAAAGTCATTTTTCTTCAGAGCATCACCGTTATAAACAACTTTATTAAACTTTTCTTTTTGACTTACCCGGAGACTGACACTTCCCAGCATTGATACGCTGAAAGTGCACGATTCTCTTTCTGCCTGCCAGTTCTTAATAGTCCCGTCAGGTATAAATCTTTCAAAATTTCTAATATTTGTTACAAAGGGAAATACCTTCTCCGCTGTGCAGGTAATACTTCCTGACCTGCTCTCAAAATGGGATATATTACTCATATTGAATATATTATCTTCTTAATAATAATTCCTTTTTATCCTTGCACCCCCCAATTTGCCGGATCAACCCTCCATTTCTTTAATGTATCCACCTCAGCCTGCCCTATGTACCCAGTTTTAACAGCCGTATCGATAAGTACACTGTAATTGCTCAGTGTATTCAATGCGCAATTTTCAGAGGAGAATGCATCTGTAGCTTTTTTAAATTCGTATGAAAATATGGCAACCATTCCAAGAACAGTACAACCAGCTTCCCTTAAAGCCTTTACAGCACTCAGACTACTACCACCTGTAGATATCAGATCCTCAATGACCACTACTTTCTGACCCGGTTTAAAATAACCTTCAATCTGGTTTCCCAGACCATGTTCCTTCGCCCCTGACCTTACATAAATAAATGGCAATCCAAGTTTATCAGCAGCAAGAGCTCCGTGTGCAATTGCACCTGTTGCAACACCGGCAATCAAATCTGCCTGGGGATAGAGTTCATTTATCATAAATGCGAATGAATCCCTGATAAATGATCTTACTTCCGGAAATGAAAGTGTTTTGCGATTATCACAATAAATCGGTGACTTCCATCCCGAGGCCCATGTAAATGGATTTGACGGTTGCAATTTAATTGCGTTAATTTGTAAAAGAAATTCAGCTGTTTTTATTGCATTATTCTCCATATGGAAACTTATAAAGTTCATTTCGAAAACAGATTCATAATGGTAAGCCCTGAACCTGACAGGTTACAAAAATACGGCTTATTCCATAAATTCTATGATACAAAGGAACTTTATAAAATAATAACAAATTTCCAGTCAGATAAAAGCCTTTCTTCAATAAATGTTTTTGGTACTGACATAAAACATCTCTGGAAGATCTTCAGAATTTATTTTACTGAAGTTGGTGCTGCAGGGGGGTTGGTCAGGCATACATCAGGAAGGTATCTTTTTATTGAAAAAAAAGGGAAGCTGGATCTGCCGAAGGGGCATATAGAGGAAGGCGAAGAACCACAATCCTGTGCTCTAAGAGAAGTATGTGAGGAGACAGGAATTACAGGGCATTCAATTGTCAAAACAATATGCCCAAGTTATCATACATACAGTTGGGAAGGCATATCGTACCTTAAAATGACACACTGGTATCTGATGACATATAACGGGGAAATGATTATGGAACCACAGACAGAAGAAGGTATAACGAAAGTGGAATGGCTTTTCCCTGATGAATTAAATTCTATTAAAAGCAGCGCGTGGCTGTCCCTGATGGATCTTATTAATTGTTCAGTCCTTAAAGTTTGAAGCTCAGGTCCTCAGTTCCTTTATAATCTTTGATATTGATTCCTTCAGGCACAAACCTGGAAGCATCGCCTCCATTCATTATGATATCTCGCACAATTGTGGAGTTTATAAATGAATGATCAGGTGCTGTAAGAAGAAAAACAGATTCGATCTCCGGCGCCATCGATTTGTTAACCTGGCCGATAGCCCTTTCAAATTCAAAATCAGCAGATGTTCTGAGTCCGCGGAGAAGATAACCCGCCCCCTTTAATTTGCAAAAATCAACAGTAAGTCCTGTATAATGATCTACTATTACCCTGGGCTCATCTTTGAAAGCTTTGCCAATCATCTCTTTCCTTGTATCAAGGGGATAAAAGCTCTTTTTTAAAGTATTAGCTCCCACTGCTATAATTATCTCATCAAACAGGCTCAGTGCTCTTCTTACAATTGCTTCGTGTCCGATGGTGAATGGGTCAAATGATCCTGGGAAAACAGCTATTTTCTTCATTCAAATGATATTTTTTTAGGATTCTTTACCTTTTGTTTGAGCAATGCCAATTCAAGTACTTCCATAATTGATTTGACATATTGGAATCTTAATCCATGTATATATATTTCTTTGATATCTTCGACATCCTTCCTGTTATCCTCCGAAATAATAATTTCTTTAATACTGGCACGTTTTGCCGCGAGTATTTTTTCCTTTATACCACCAACAGGAAGTACTTTCCCTCTTAAGGTTATTTCACCTGTCATTGCCATGTATTTTTTTACTTTCCTCTGAGTAAACGCCGATGCTATGGAGGTGGCCATTGTCACCCCGGCAGATGGTCCGTCTTTAGGGATAGCACCTTCAGGAACATGTATATGGATATTCCATTTTTCTGAGAAATCATCCGGAAGATCAAGCATTTCCGCGTTCGATTTCAGATATTCAAGCGCAATAATGGCCGATTCTTTCATTACCTCACCAAGATTACCTGTAAGAGTCAGTTTACCTACTCCCTTGCTCAGACTTGTTTCCACAAATAATATTTCTCCTCCCGCAACTGTCCAGGCAAGGCCTGTGACCACACCAGCCTGTTCATTTCCCGAATAAAGGTCTCTTGTATATTTTGGTGGTCCAAGTATCTCACCAAGAACTGTTTGGGAAAGTACGGGATCATATTTTGTCTCAGATGCAATATTCTTAGCAGCTACCCTTACAATTTTTGCCAGACGTTTATCCAATTCTCTGACTCCCGATTCCCTTGTATATTTTTCAATAACAACTTCCATTACCTTTTTGTCGATGGTAATCTGATCGCTTCTTACACCATGGTTTTCAAGTTGTTTTGGGAACAGATGCTGTTTTGCAATCTCAAGCTTTTCCTCAACCAGGTATCCGGTAATTTCTATCAGTTCCATTCTGTCTCTGAGAGCCGGACTTATAGTAGCCAGGTTATTTGCGGTGGCAATAAACAGAACTTTTGACAGGTCATATTCCATTTCGAGGAAATTGTCGAAAAAAGTGCTGTTCTGTTCAGGATCAAGTACCTCCAAAAGTGCAGAAGAGGGATCACCTCTGAAATCCTGTCCCACTTTGTCAATTTCATCCAGGATAAAAACAGGGTTTGAGGAGCCTGCTCTTTTCAGATTCTGAATTATTCGTCCGGGCATAGCGCCTATATATGTTTTTCTATGTCCTCTTATTTCTGCCTCATCATGCAGACCGCCAAGTGACATTCTGACATACTTTCTGTCAAGGGCTTTAGCAACTGATCTGCCAAGAGATGTTTTTCCAACTCCCGGTGGGCCGTAAAGGCAGAGAATAGGTGATTTAAGATCGCCTTTAAGTTTAAGAACAGCAAGGTGTTCAAGAATTCTCTCTTTAACCTCATCAAGGCCAAAGTGATCTCCATCGAGTACACGCCGTGCATTATTAAGATCAAGATTGTCCTGGGTATAAAAATTCCATGGAAGATCAAGCAGGGTCTGAATATAATTTACCTGCACCGAATATTCAGCGGCAGCAGGGTTAAGCCGATGAAGCTTATCAAGTTCTTTATCAAATACTTTTTTTACATCATCGCTCCATTTTTTTGTTTCAGCTTTTTTAAGGTACTCCTCAATTTCCTTTTCAACAGGGTTACCTCCCAGTTCATTCTGGATGGTCTTCATCTGCTGATGGAGAAGGAATTCACGCTGTTGCTGATCGAGGTCGCTTTTGACCTTTGACTGCAATTCATTTTTTAATTCCAGTACCTGGATCTCCTGAACAAGAAACTCCAGAAGCATAAATCCCCTGTCGCGGAGACTATTCATTTCAAGGAGTTTTTGTTTATCCTGCACCTTAATATCTGTATTAGAGCAGATAAAATTTATAAGGTAGGTATTATTCTCAATATTCTTTATGGCAAAAGAAGCTTCAGGACTAATATTCGGATTGATCTTTATAATCTTAAGTGACAGATCTTTAAGTGATCCCACGATAGCATCAAAATCCTTGCTTAAAATATCAGGTTTTGATTCAGGCAGTGTTTTAATTCTGGCAACGAAATAAGGATCGTTTGACACAAGATCCTGTAATACCATCCTTTTGCGTCCCTGTATGATTGCCGTTGTAGATCCATCGGGCATTTCGAGAAGCTTAACTATCTGGCCTATAGTGCCAATTGAATGAAGATCCTTATATTCCGGATTCTCAGTGTCCGGATCTTTCTGTGCCACCGTACCAACGATTTTGTCATTACGGTATGCATCTTTTATAAGTTGAATAGATTTTGGACGACCAATTGAAATTGGGAGAACCACACCCGGAAATAACACAGTATTTCTCAGAGAGAGTATTGGGATAGCTTCCGGTACATCAACATCCTCAAGTTCTCCATCATCTCCGTCGGCAATTATCGGAATTATATCTCCCTCGCCATCAAGAATATCCGGAAGGAATATCTCGCTGACAGGTTTCCTGAATTTCTTTTCCATATGGTAATTTACTCCTAGCTTATTTGCTTTTAATATCTTCATGAACTCTCCCCCAGCCCCTCTCTTCTCTGCAAAGAGGGGCTGGTTTCGGCTATACGCCTCTGACTTTTGTCTTTTGCCTTTTGTCTTTTAATAAGAGTGCCAAAATTACATAATATTTTTACAATTGGTCAGAAAGGGTGTTATGCAATGATTGTGCCAACCAGAATAGATAAATAAAAAAAGCTCCCGAATGGAAGCTTTTTATTGAAAATATATTCAGATTTATTTCTTCTTAACTACATGATCCTTGTAACGGTTCATATATTTATCTACTCTACCTGCAGTATCAACAAGCTTCATTTTACCTGTGTAGAATGGATGAGATGTATTTGAAATTTCAAGTTTTATCAGAGGGTATTCGTTTCCATCCTCCCATTTAATGTTCTCTCTGGATGGTGCAGTTGATTTACTCAGAAAGGCTTGTCCGTTCGACATATCCTGAAATACTACAAATCTGTAATTGCTCGGATGAATTCCATTTTTCATTGTTCTATATTTTATGTCCTTATAAATCTACTATAAATTCCCTCCAATTAGGGTTTGCAAAATTAATTAACATTATTCAAAATACAAAAATAATTGTGATATTATTGAACATGTAATGGATTGACACCCTTATCTACTTGTTTTTCAACCATTTCATCTTTGTATTTTTTAAAAGGCAGCTTATTATTAATGAAGTACCTGTAAGTTACATGAGTTTTTACCTTTTTTGCCCCGATAGCCTCATAGATTGCTATCATTTTTGTATTGAAGTCTCCGACCCACGATAATTCAAGTTCTTTAAACCAGGGTTTCTTTTTAAGTACATTATAAAGCTGAAGAAAGATTGCCGATTCCACCCCGCTGTTCTGGTATGTAGGATGAACGCCCCCGACAACAGCTCTCATCCTGGTCATTTTATGTGTCTTTTTAAAATATACAAACCTTACCATATTCCAAAGAGTGAGTCGCCCGTCAAAATACTTAAGTATCTGATTCAGGTCAGGATAAAGGATGAAGAATGCAATTGGTTTATCATTATAATATGCAAACCAGATAAGTTCTTCATCAACAAATGATTTTGTCTTCTTAATCGATTCCTCAAGAAATACTGGATCGAGAGGGGTAAAATCTTCTTTGAAAACCGACCAGGTTGTGTTATAGACTTCCACAATATCTTTCACGAATTTTTCTTTTTTTCTGAAATCAAAATGCTGGAAGGTATATCCTGGTCGTACTGACAGCCATTCCGCTATCTTCATTATGCGTTCCGGAAACTGAACAATCTTTTTATCAGCCCCTCTTACCTCACGATGATAAGAGTATTGCTCAAAATAGTTTTTGAATCCATACTCTTCAAAGAAAATCCTGTAGTACTTTTTATGGTATGGTATTCCGAATCCCTGCTGAACAAAACCTTCTACAAGTAAACCCCAGTTATTATCATTTTCTCCAAAATTTATCGGGCCATCCATAGCCTGCATTCCACGTGCATTAAGCCATTCTTTTGCAGTGTTAAACAATGTGAAAGCAGCCTCCCGGCTCTCAGTAACCTCAAAAAAACCCATCCCTCCTGTAGGCTGGTTATTTGCAGCAGATCTTATCCTGTCGATGAATGCTGCTAATCTGCCTATAGTAAACCCGTTATCATCTTTCAAAATCCATCTGATTGCTTCACCGTGAGAAAATGTGTGATTTAATGAAGGATCAAAAACAGATTCAAGTTCCGAATCAAGCTGACAAACCCAATAACGATCACCTCTGTATAATTCTTTCGGGAAATTTATAAATTCCTTTTTATCCTGATTAGTCCTGACTTCGATTACCTGCATGCAATTAAATATCTGTAATACAGCCTATTATCATTATTATCGGTCACTACTTTGATTAACCTATGCAAATATAGTCAGATTTTTACTTCCGGAAGGCTGAAGAATCAGGCACGAGAACCCGCCTTGTCGCCGATACCCTAATGTATATCAATTATCTTGTGGTCAATAAGAATGAACAGGACAGCAATCAGAAACGAATATACGGCATATATCTTCAGCGGAATATATTCTGAAGGTTTTATCTTCATTTTAAACCATAGATACATTACCAGGATAATTTTATTAAAAATATATACAACAAGAGTTGCAAGGGCGATTCCAGTCAACCCGTAACCCCATTTGATCATTAAAAGACTTAAAGGAATATTTACCGCCAGTTCAAGCAGAGCGGCAATAAGCGGAATCCTGGTTTTTTTTCTTCCAACTAAAATGGTTTGTGGAAATACAAGTCTTGGAATTATTAAACATGCATATATCAGGAAGATTCCGGAGCTTTTCTCAAAATCAGAATTGAAAAGTCTGGGATAGAACCACCTTGCAAAAAGCATAATCACCATAGTCGTTGGAAATAAAAGATGCATCAGTTTTTTTGATTTCGCTTTTATTTTTGCCAGCGTCTCTTTCATCCTTGTGCGGGTGGAAAATTCGGGAAGCATAGCATTGCTCAATCCATTGGCAAGCATCAATACCAGAGGGAATTCTTTAGCCCCATAACGGAACAAAGCAAATTTTGCAGGGTCCCGAAATACAGCTGCAACGATAATACCATCTGTATATTGAGCTGAGCCACTGATAAGTGTGGTCAAAATAAGTGGCAGTCCAAGGTATAGATGTTCTTTCATAAACTCATAGGAAATAGTCATCTGGGTATACCGCCGCAACAAAATAATAAGCCAAACCCATCTGACACAACTTATAAATATCAACCCATATATTGACCAGATAATGTCTTTCCCAAAATAAAGCGGTGCCAATATCATAACCAGCTGGGCAAGGAAAGTATACAGTCCATACTGAAATATCCTGTACGATCTGTTGTTGAGAAGGTAGATATATTCAATGAGACAAACCGGACTGCTCAGAAGTATATAAAGCAGCAAAAGGTTGATATAAGGTACATTACCCGTGTTATGGAATACAGAAAAATTACCTTTTATTGAATGACCGAAAGCGAAAAAAAGCAGACTAAAAAAACATAAAAGCAGAAAGGTATTATATATTTCAGGTGATTTTTCAGGTCCATTATCACCCATTTTCCGGTAAGTCATATTTCTGTGGTAGAGAGGAAGAAGGGCCTGGATTATACCGGTAACCCAGAAAAATGTGAGAAATCCGGCTATAAACAGAAACATCTCCCACTGACCTATATCAGCTCTGGTAAGATGACTTTTTGTAAGAACAACACTGATTATCAGGAAAATTATAAACCTCATCAGCTGAAAAAGCTGAAGTCCTGAATAATTGTCGATTAATTTAATTTTTCTCAAAAGGCAGGCTTGCGTTATCTAGTCCTTATAACTTGATTGTATTGAATAAATTGTATGTTGGGGTTCATTTTTCCTTGAACCATTCAAAGATAGTAATTGACAACATTCTGAAAAAATAAAATTAAAATTTTGTGAAATAGAAATTTTGACCTTATTTTGCACTCCTGAAACGGTGGATGTAGTTCAGTCGGTTAGAACGTCGGATTGTGGTTCCGAAGGTCGTGGGTTCGAGCCCCATCTTCCACCCCAAATATACAAAGCAGGGACAGGTCGCGACCTGTCCCTCCTATTTTCGACCTGTCCCTGCTTTCATTTTACAAACTTCCTGTATTTTGTATGCGCCAGCAATGAGAGTGCCGCGAGAGCAATAACCGCGATATAAACAAATGATGGTACCGGTACCGGATCGCCTGAGGCATAAGAATGCATACCCGATAAATAATAGTTAACCCCGAAGTAGGTCATCAAAACCCCTGAAAACGCGAACAGCGACAGGAGGTTAAACGTAAATATGTCCTTCAATCCCGGGATGAGTCTTGAGTGTATTACAATACTATATATTATGATAGTAATCAATGACCATGTTTCCTTCGGGTCCCATCCCCAGTATCTTCCCCATGATTCATTTGCCCACACAGCACCAAGGAAGGTTCCTATTGTCAGTAAATACAAGCCAAGAGTCAGTGTTTTATAATTAATAACGGTTAATTCATCAATCGTATCTGAAATTCTTTCACGGTTAGAATTATTTGACAACGAAATTAATATCAGTATAATAAGTCCGAGGATTGCACCAAGACCAAGAAAACCGTAGCTCCCTGTAATGACCGACACGTGCAGGGTAAGCCAGTATGATTTCAGTACAGGCACCAGGTTAGTGATCTCAGGATCCATAAAGCTGAGATGAGCAACCATAAGAGTCATTGACGCCAGAACAGCTGTTGCAGAAAGAGCAAATGCAGATTTACGGCTGAAAATGAATCCGGCTAAAAGTGTAACCCACGAAATAAATATCATCGACTCATACCCGTTACTCATTGGCGAATGGCCCGCAACATACCACCGCAGACCAAGCCCGAAAGTATGGAAGAGAAATCCGGCAAAAAGAAGCCATCCCAGAATTTTTACGAATAATGACTTATCTTTTTTCCCCTTAATAACCATTGTAATTAACCCGATAAGCATAATCAGTCCAACAGTTGCATAGAATGGGAATAGCTTTTCGAATATGTTTAATTTATAATATAAAAGTTCACTGTTTGTTTTTGATTTTGAAGGAAGTGAATACTCTGAAAATCTTGTCTGATAACTACTTATCGATTCAGTAACCTGACGGGCCCGCCCAATATTAGTGGATTGAACTGCTTCTGTGAAGGCCGGAATTATACTTTTCAGATATAGTGAATCTTCATTACTTACCGCCCGCTGAAGAGCTTCCTGCGTAGAACCCCAGTTATGAGTACCATCCTTAAGAGGAAATAATTTCAGAAAATCTCCTTTATAAATCATAAAGACTATGTTCAGGCGTTCATCGATTTTCATAACCTCCTTATCCAATTTGGATCTCGCTCCGGGAGCTTTAGAATATGCAGTATTAACCTCATCAGCAATTTTATAGCTGCCATTACCGGTGATATCTACAAGATCAGAAAACGAGGCATATTTACCTGTTATACCAAGTTTTCTCTGAAGGTCTTTATTTGAAATACTTATTAATGGTACATCTCTCCAGTTATTAAAATCGAGATAGAGACCAAGGAATACCTGCATCGAATTAAGTCCTTCAAATTCATTTTCCCTTGTAACTTTTCTAAGTATGTCGTTACTAAGTGTAAAGAGGGGTTTTGTCCTTCCCTTCTGATCCTGAACCAAAATTTTGCCAAACTCCACCGAAACAGTTTTATCCGGAATAAGTTTCTGGCCGTTTACTGTTGAGAAACCTGATAATAAAAGAAGTACTAAAATAACAGGAATTGATTTTCTGATAGCGGATTTCCAGTAGCCTGAATTAATATTATGAAATACAGAATTCTTATTCAACAGTGACAATATAATAAATATGAACAGGAGACCATATCCCGTATATGTAACAAGCATACCAGCCATATCATGATTAACAGATAGAATTGTTCCTTTTTCATCCCTGTCGAACGACGATTGGTAAAAGCGGTATCCCTTATATTTCAGGATATTATTCATGAAAATCATGAAAGGTTTTTCGATATTTATATTTTTATCGATCAGAACTACATCACTTTTATAATTCGACGGACTGTTAGATCCCGGATATCTTTCGAGAATAAAATCGTTCAACCTGATTGTGAAAGGAAGGATTGTAACTTTTGATCCGTAACTGATCTCAACTTTTGCGCCGTTAATGGTGCCTGATCCTGTTGAAATCTTTTCCGATTCCCTGTCGATCAGATTAATAGTTGATGATTCGTTGCCACTTTTCAATTGAAATACAAAAGTATTCTCAATTGAACGCTGTTCCATGGGATTTACAGAACCTGATGCCAAGGTATTAGGAATTATCTTTCTCAGAACCAGTTCATAATCTTTTTCATTGATTCTGACTTTCTTTTTAAAGTTATCCGCTGAAACGGCTGTCATTGAATATTTCTGGGAGCCGGAGAATAAAACCTTCCCTTCGGTGTTTTGTATTGTGTATCCAATATATTTCTCACTCGAGTAACATTCTTTTTGCTCCTCTCCTTCGCGTATATGAATTGAGCCTTCCCATCCGAAGTATCTTGTTATACAGGCACCAAGGATCATGATAATAAATGAAAGGTGGAACAGGGCGCCCGGAAGCCTTGTTAATTTAAAGAGTTTGAAAATTATCAACTGTCCGACAAGATTCACCGCAAGAAGTAACAATATCAGCTCAAACCAATGTGAATTGTAAACCATGTTGTATGCAGCAGCTGATCCAAAATCGTTTTCGATGAAAGTAGCCACAGCCATAGCGAGAGCAAATAAAACGAACAAAACACCCATGAAAACAGGGGAAAGCAGAAATTTTAAATATTTCATAACACTAATTAGTTTGATAATTTAATTTATCAGTCATTAATCCAAAACCCGTCAATATTCATTTAGCCTTTTTCAGATATCTGAATAAGTTTTTCTTTATCGCGTATTTCTATTTTTGATGAATCAGAATAAATTACTCCCGAATCTTCAAGCTCTTTTAGTATTCTAACAACACATTCCTTGGCCATATTAGTCATTTCACCAAGTTCCTGGCGTGATAGAATCATTTCATATTTGTCGGAGTTGAAAACTTCGCCTGAAAAATACAGTAGCGCATCAGCGAGCCTTCCCGGCATTTTCTTTTGTGTCAGATTGACCAGCTGGTTTAGTGAACCCAGCGATTTCTCACTGATATCTTCCAGCAGGCTCTCGGCAAAAGCACCATTCGTTCTTACAAGTTGCTTAAATATATCAAAACTTATAAAACAGGCTTGAACAAATGTAATCGCTGCCACGGAATATGTGTGACGCGAATTTACGTAAGCACCCGGACCCATTATAAGTCTCCCTGGTAAGGCTATGCCCATAATAAAGTTCTTCCCGTTTATACCTTCTACATATGTTTTTGCCATCCCGTTCGCCAGGAACAATGCATTGGAGGTTGGTGATCCCTGCTTTAGCATTATCTCCCCTGGTTTGAATGTTGCTTCGTACCTGTTATCATTTATCAGCTGCAATTCACTTTTTGTAAGATGCTGGAAATTCTTCCATCTTCTGGAACATTTCTCACAGCTATCAATTAAATTTATGCCTGACATATGTTTTTTATAAAGGGTTTAAAAATAGAATTTTAATAAGCTAAAAGAATACAAAGCTAACAAATATCATTCTATTAATTGATATTTGTCACACGCACGGGGTATATCTATCAATTTTAAATATCGCAAATAGCATATGGTCTGTTAATCGTATAACAGAGGTTTGTAGTAAATTGCAGAACGAAAATTTAACTAATAATCCTAATATGAAAAACCTAATCAGATTATTATCTCTTTTAACTGTTTCAGGCTTCATTCTTACTTCCTGTGAAGGGCCAAGAGGTCTTTCGGGGAAAGATGCGAATGAGACTTGCAAAGAGTGTCATAGCCCGACAGTAGTTGACCAGAAAGCAGTGGAATTTGAATTCTCCAAACATAGTTATGGAGTAGTTGCCGAAGAAGAAGCCGGGAATACAGGTTGTACTCCATGCCATACTTCAGATGCTTTCAAATATGTATGTGCAAATAATATCCCTGCCACTTTTACATTAAATTCAACCACGGGTAAATATTCCAATAACTATGTATCTATTCCTTCTAAAACATTGGGTGCACTTACTTGCTTTACCTGCCACAGCAGTTTGCATACGACCTATACTGCAGATGATTTTAAACCATTTACAAATACAGCGCCGGTTGCAATGACAATGTGGAAAGGCGCAAAAACCATAAATCTTACTCAGGATGGAGCTTCGAGCAACCTTTGTATTAAATGTCATCAGCCACGTCCTCTCACAACAAGTACCTCAACATCAAACGGCGACGTAGTTGATTATGATGCTCTGGCTGCAAGTCCGACAACTGTTTTCTATGACAGTTCAGTTGGGAACGCCGCTCCGAATAAGGTTATCCCATCCTACAGAACACATGTTCATTATGGTACAGTTGGTGCCGTCTTTGCAGGTCAGGGTGGAATTCAGTTTGCAGGTTCAGTAGCTTATGCAAATTCTATTCATACAACAGTTGCATCATGCGCTGAATGTCATATGTCTGAAATAACAGGGAAAGCCGGTGGTCACACATTTGCTGCAAAAGGCAATTTCACCAGCTGTAATACCACAGGATGTCATACAGCACCTATCACTGCAACTTCAACAACCTACTGGTTAACTACCAGGAACGAGATAAAAACACTCCTGAACACTCTTGCCACAAAAATAAATGCTGTTGGTGGCGCTACAGCAATACTTCACAGTGAGCCCGACGCAACAGCAAACGTATGGGCTGGCCTGACAACCGGAAACTTTGATGGTTATATCAATATGTATGACCCATCAACAAACCCCGGAGGCGTATGGAGAAACCCTGCACCCGCCGGTTCATGGACAACTGCTCAGAAAGCTGCCAATAGTGCATTCCCGTTATTCCCTACATTACTTAATGCAACAATGGGTTCAATGATCAATTTCCAGATGTGTTTGAGAGAATTCAGCCTGGGTATTCATAACTACAAGTATTCAAAAGCTCTGCTTCAGAATTCCATTGAAGCTATGACAGCTGCAGGATACTAGAAATTAATTAATATAAAATCTGAAAGCTGAGCTCATTCTGAGTTCAGCTTTTTTTTAGGTAAATTACATACATGATGGTCTTTATAAGTAACCTAGTGATTCCTTGTCATAACTGGAATCTGAAATATATGTCATCTATCTAAAACAGACAATCTGATGGGGAAAAGTAAAAAAAATTCATCTTAATCCCATAAGCTCAGATTAATTTATATCTGCCTCCGGTATATGATGAGAACAGGAAATGGTTTATGATCCGAATCTTCGATCCCGGAGGACAAGGCCGGACAGGAATCAAAAATTCTCAATTATTTCTTGAACGTTCTTACATAGTTAACAACATTCCAGATATCGTCATCGGTTAGTTTACCTTCATATTTGGGCATGTCGCCTCTTCCGGTTTTGGTTTTGTAAAAAATATCACCGTCAGCCAGGTTTTGGAAGTCAGCTTTAGAAAAATCATTCATAGGCTCTTTAAGTGATTTTGCTTTAACGCCATCACCGAGTCCTGCCTTCCCATGACATGAAGCACAGTTCTTATTAAAAATAGCCATTCCGGCTTTATTGCTGGCATCACTTTTTGCAACAGGGTTCTTCATTGCTTTAAAGTTTGCTGGAACAACCCAGGGCTTAGGCTGGGCAATCAAAGAGACACTCAGTAACATGAATACTGATCCGATAAAAAGTAATTTTACAGTTTTCATAATCCTTGATTTTAAATTTATTAAGACTTTATGCAAAATTCGTTCAAATAAACGACTCATGAAAACAAATTTGACTAATGATCGTCACTTATGTGGTAGCCTGTTATTATTCCTCTGAACAAAGATGTTGGTTTAGATCCCAGAGTACATGTATAAATATGAATTATCATAAATATGGAAAGTGAGAAGCCCATTGTAATATGCAAAATGTCAGTAAGAATAAGTCCGCTTACCCCAAATATTGTTTTGATAGTAATTTCCGGAAAAAGCAAACCAATACCTGATATGATCAGCAAAGGAAGTGCAACATACATTGCAAGTACATAAGTTAATTTTTGCAGGGGATTAAATTTACGCTCTTCTGTTACCGGAAATGGATGCTTTTCACCTTTAAACATACCAAAAGAATAGAATTTCAGTTGCTTCATGAGATCGGATATAAAATTCTTCCTGCCGATCATATAGTATTTCCCATTGGCTGTTAGAAAATTGCCGATTACAAATATTACATAGTTTATAATCAATACTATAGCTGCAAAATTATGCCATTTTATAGCCTTTGAAAATCCCACAATATAAGAGGCATTTTCTTTATCAGTATACTGCATGCTTAAGCCGGTAATGATAAGAATAAGAAATAATACAGCGTTTAGAACATGCCAGGCTCTTAACCATTTTGGGTAAAGATACATCTCGATCTGCTTTAAGTAGTTTTACAATTTTTTCCTGATCCTGAATACTATATGCACTATTATTACAACAACTACGCCAAAAAATATAACAAGGCTTAAAAGGTTAAGATATTCATTCCTGTTTGCCCCTATCACATAAGATGCATTTAATATTATCCCGTTAAAAAAACCGTCACGACGTTGTTCTTTAGATTCAAATTTATATAAAGATGCCATAAGGATCGAATTTTGTGAATGACATTCGTTGCAATGCCTTACTGCTTCTGCCTTGGGCTTAATAAGATGTGATACCGGAATATTATTATTGATCTGTGAGTGGCATTCTATACAACGGACATTAGCAAAATGTGAAGTCTGGTTAGGAAGCCAGTCGTGTTTTTGAATAATGTTTATTTCCGCTTTATCGCTTAGAAGCTGAAAACGGCTGTAGTTGGAATGGCAGTTCAGACAGATCGCATTATCATAAGCAATTGTTTCCTTAAGATTGGTACTATTTCTGACGCTTATCTTATAGGAGTGTGGATTGTGGCATTTCCAGCAGGAGAATCCATCTTCTTCCATTTTAAAATGGGTGCTTTTTTTGTATTCTGACTCAATCTCCTCAAAATGATATTGAGCAAATTTCTCATCTCCCCCATGACAATCTATGCAAATCAATTTTTGCTCCATCCTGAGGTCCCCGGAGTGAGGAAATTTTGTATATTCTTCAGAATGACAATCAGTACAGCTGAAGGTTTTATGATTTGATTTGTAAAAGTCTTCTTTGTTCACGATCCTTTCAGAACACATCAGAGCTTTTACCTGTTTTCCGAGAGTTTCATTTGTATACTCATATCTCGCCTGACCGTGGCATTTAAAACATCGGTTATTATCCTCCGCAAATTGCGAAACAAAGGATGTTGAATCCTGTGTTTTATTTTCTTCAATTTTTGACCGGAATATACCGGCCGAGGCTAAAGTACTAACAGAGATAAATGCTGCCAGGATAATGATCCGGCATTTAAAAAGCATCATTCCAGATTACTTAATTGAATTAAAACCTTACAGTGATATTAAAACCAATCAGATACTTACCTTTTGCGAAATCATTTGTGTTGAATAAAAGATTCCGTTGATTGATTATCTGAGAATAGTTTGAAGCAAATATGCGAAAAGAATGAGTTGCAGTACTTATCTCCCACCCGAGTGCAAGATTTGGTTTTGGCTGAATATCAATATTCTGTTTAGTGAGTAACTGGTCATATTCAAGTATAAGTGAATGTGAACCAAAAAGATTTGCGCGGGCACCTACTGAAATACCAAGGTTAAGATTCTTGTAGCCGACAGAATCGGAACTGATAGGTACAGAATTGAAATAAGCTACTGATGGTGCTACCTGAACAGAAATCTTTTCACTTAATTTACGTGCAACAATAAGCTGAGTGAAATAAGAGAACCTGTGAATATTTTTAAAACTATCGGATGGACCGAATGCATCGCTTTTCTCCAGATCGGCAACGAAGTTACCATAATATGAAACGGAAACAGGCATCTTGTTGTCTTCAGTTTGCTGAAGGATAAGATACTTCCACTGAATATCCTGAAGTTTATAATCCTTTGTTGTAGCGATACCGACCATCAACCTGTCTGTAATACCATAATCCAGTCCTATTCTGGTATTAGCTGAACCATAAATACCAAAAAGGTTATGATAGTTTTCAATAAGGCTGAACCGGTGTTGAATGTCCAGTTCCAGACCACCTTTGTAAGGAGTGGCAACTGTTTGATTATCTATTAAAGTAGTTGATCCAAAAGTAAATCTTACTGGTTTGGATGCGTCATCTGTCGGAGTTGTTTCCTGTGCAAATACAGGAAGAAGAAATAATGATAGAGTTAGTACGATAAAAATCTTTTTCATATCAATCGGTTTTATCTGGTTTGGTTATTTTTAATTATTGAGGGCTCCCTGAGTAATCCAATATAGAACTTTCAGTCTGTCTGTCTCAGTAGATCTTGAAATATGACTGGAGCTGTTCATTTTTAAATAGAGTCTGCCCGTTTCAGCTGGAAGCTTAACAAACCCGCCATTTTTAAGCGCTTCAAAAGATTTGCCGCTGCTCAGGTTTGGGGATTGAGTGCCACCATGACAAGAAACGCAATTAGAATTGAATATTGGCTGGATGTCCGTTTGAAAATGCCATGTTGTATTCGAATTAACTGCAGGTGGAGTATATGAATACTTTTCACACGAAGAAAATCCTACAACTGCTGCTATCATTACTAATGCAACCAGTATCTGTCTGATCCTATTTACTCTCTGATTCATATTTTTGTTAGTGTTAATTTGTTCACAAAGATATCAGATTACGATGATAATTAGGACCTTATGAACAACAAAATTGACTACAATGCCATGCTCTTTATCACATTGAAAATTGATCTATGTCACTTAACCGGATGATATATATTTTTGTCCAAATTTACAAAGGGTAATGATCCAACTGGTATCTTATTCATCGATCATTCAGTCGCTGAACTATTTGTACGTCCGGCAAGCCGGACAGCTGTACATAACCGGTATCCTGCTTTACCGCATAAAAAAGGCTTCCTGAGAAGCCATTTTTTTATTCCTTTATTTATACTGATACTCAGAATTTGTAACTATTGTCTTCAATTAGTTTATCAGCGATTCGCCTTCTGGCATCTTTCACATTTACACATTTCACCCGGGTAAGATTTTCAATTGCGTTGATGAGTGACTGGCATGATTCAGGCGTTGAGAATGAGCCGATTGCCTCCAGGGCAGATTTTCTGACGATACCCGCTGTATCGGATATATTAACGTCAAGCATATCTTTATAGACTGATACATTTTCTTTAATTGCTGACATTTTTTCGACTCTGAGTGCAAGTGATTCAGAAACATAAGTTTCCATCATCATTTCAGCAATATTATTTAAAACCTCCTGTTCGTTAATGAGACCTTTCCCGAATCGTTTGGTCGCGCCATGAATACAGATAAGTATAGCTTTCTTGAAGTTTTTGGTATATCTCGTTTTCTCCCGGAAGAAACTTTCTTCTGCAGTTTTTCCATCAGTAATACTATTCAGACCCGTATAAAGTTTTTCCGCCTCACCATAAAGATCAAAATCACCTTTCATAGCGCGTTTCATGGCAGTGTCAACAACAAGAAGGCGGTTTATTTCATTTGTTCCTTCAAAGATTCTGTTAATCCTCGAATCGCGGTATCCCCTTTCAACTGCCATTTCAGCAGAGTACCCCATACCTCCATGTATCTGAACTGCCTCATCAGCAATAAAATCAAGCATTTCGGATCCCACAACTTTAAGAATTGCTGCCTCAACAGCATAGTGGCTGATAGCTTCGATTGAAGCTCTTCCATAGTCTCCGCAATCAACTGTCAGCTTCTTCATAAGAGTATCAATATCGCTGCTTACTCTGTATACGGCTGATTCTGAAGCGAAAAGACGGATTACCTGTTCTGCCATTTTATGTTTCAGAGCGCCAAAGGTTGAAATGAGAACTCCAAACTGTTTCCTTTCGTTAGCATACTTTACTGAATCATTAATTGCTTTCTTTCCGGCTCCAATGACATTAGCTCCAAGTTTCAGGCGGCCCATATGAAGAATGCTCAGTGCAATCCTGAAGCCCTCACCTCTTTTGCCAAGCATATTTTCAACCGGAACTCTTACATCATTAAAATAGATCTGTGCTGTTGAAGATCCTTTGATTCCCATTTTATGTTCATCGGGACCAATAACAACACCAGCGTATTTACTTTCAACTATAAAGGCGCTTAATACCCTGTCGGTATCAATTTTGGCAAAAACTACAAGTGTATCAGCAAATCCGGCATTTGTAATCCACATTTTCTGACCATTGAGAATATAGTGTTTCCCGTCATCACTTAATTTTGCATTGGTTTTTCCTGAATTTGCGTCGCTTCCTGCACCGGGTTCAGTAAGACAATACGCTCCGATAAATTCACCTGATGCCAGTTTCGTAACATAATGTTCTCTCTGAAATTTGTTCCCATAGTACATTATCGGTAAAGTGCCGATGCCGCAATGTGCCATGTATGCAACTGAAAATGAATATCCTGCACCGGTTGTCTCAGCAACAAGCATTTGTGTTACAAACGATTGTCCGAAACCTCCAAACTCTTCGGGAATAGATATTCCCATTAATCCTAGTTCACCGGACTTTTTCAGCATGCTTTTCATCAGCTCCCTGTCGCTTTTCTCAACCTTTTCAAGATTGGGATATACCTCAGCTTCAAGAAAGTCGCTGCATGTCTGGGCAATCATTCTCTGTTCCTCGTTAAATTCCTCAGGAATGAATATATCTTTCGATTCAACTTCGCTAACAAGAAATTCACCGCTTTTCAAGAGTTTACTGTTTTCCATTGTATCAGATAATTATTTCTATTAATCTATAATTCCAGCGATTGTGCTATCAATTCTGCAATATCAAGGTTTTTTATTTCTTCCTCTTTGTTTTTATATTTCAGACCATCTGTCAGCATGGTCATGCAGAAAGGACACGCGGTTGCAATTACTTTCGCATCCGTCTTCAGTGCGTCTTCCGTTCTCTCGATAAATACTTCCTTGTCACCTTTCTCAGCCTCTTTAAACATCTGCGCACCTCCTGCTCCACAACATAAAGAAAAGCTTTTGTTCCTTTGCATCTCGACCAGGTTCCCGGTAAGCTTTTTCAGAATGGCACGCGGTTCATCATAAACATCATTTGCCCTTCCGAGATAACATGGATCGTGATATGTTACAGATATATTTTTCAATCCGAGGGGATCAATTTTTAATTTTCCCCCCTCAATATTCCTGTTCAGAAACTGAAGATAATTTATCACTTCATATTTGCCGCCCAGATCAGGATATTCATTTTTAAAAATATTGAAACAATGTGGACATATTGTGATTATCTTCTTCACTTCATACCTTTTGAAGATCTCAATTACCTGCAGTGCCTGCATCTGATAAAGCATTTCGTTTCCGGCACGTCTGGCGGGATCACCGGTACAGGTTTCTTCCTTTCCCAGAACTGCATAACTTACATTTAAATGTGTGAGGATCTTTGCAAATGACCTGACTACTTTCTTATACCTGTCATCAAATGCTCCGGCGCAACCTACCCAGAACAGGTATTCCGGCTTCTCTCCTCCCGCTAAGAGTTCTGCCATAACTGGGACATCAATTTTCCGGGTTTCCATATATCTCTATTCTTTTATGATGCTTTTCTAATTAATTAGTTAAACTGATATTAATTACCCCCTTTCAGATTTCCCCCCAGGGTGGGAAAGTCCCGATAACTGTCGGGAGGGATGGGGGTTATTTCATATTAATGTCTAACTCTTTTGCCCAGTTAAGCCTGTCCTCAGCCGAGTATTGCCAGGGAGCGCCGTTATTCTCAATATTATTAAACATAGCTTTTATCTCACCCGGAGCAGAAGCTTCTTCCATAACGAGGTACCTGCGAATATCAACAATCAAAGTCGGATGGTTGATATTTATAGGACACTCTTTCGCGCAGGCATTGCATGTTGTACAGGCCCATATTTCCTCCTCCGAAATAAAATCTCTCAGCAGAGAACGGTTGTCACTGAAATCCCTTCCGTTTTTAACCATCAGAGGCCCTTTCTCTTTCATCCTTGCACGAAGGTCCATCATAATTTTCCTTGGCGACAATTTCTTACCAGTGATATTTGCCGGGCACACAGAGGTACAGCGACCGCACTGTGTACATGATAAGGAGTCAAAATAGTTTTTCCAGGAAGCATCTTCCGCGTCTTTTACACCAAAACGTTCTACAGGTGCATCAGAAGGTTGCGCTGCAAAAGCTGCATTCGGGTCAAGCATAAGTTTTACTTCTCTTGTAATGCTGTCCATATTTGGAAGTTTTCCGAGGGGATCAAGCCTTGATAGAAATACATTTGGCACCGACATGAATACATGGAAATGCTTTGAATACGGCAACAGGTTGGCAAACAGGAATATAAGCAGAATATGACACCACCATGATGCCTGATACATCAGACTGAAACTTTCTGCCTGTCCTTCAGTAATAAAACCCGCAATCAATGAGCTCACAGGAAACAATCCTACTGTAGCCTCACCTATCTGTGAGTTATATTTAACATATCCGATATTCATTGTAAGTAGTGAAATCATCAGAATCAGGATGATTGAAAGAGCAATATTTGCATCGATATGAGTCATTTTATTCATCTCGATACCTTCAAATCTTTTTATGTGAAAGAAAATTCTTCTTGCCAGGAAAATAATTATCGATACTGCAACAAGCAGGGCAAAGATATCGCCTGAAGCCATAATAATATTATATACAGGTCCAAGCGCCTTCAGAACTCTTTCTGTACCGGTTAGTCCATCAATCAGCATCTCAAGACTTCCGAAAATGATTATGCAAAAACCCCAGAAAACCAGTGCATGAAAAAATCCGATAACGGGTTTACGGAATATTTTTGTTTGTCCAAAAGCAACATTCATCATTACTCCGAATCTCTTTCCGAAATTTTTAACAGGAAATGCCGGTCTGGTAAATCTGAAAAAGCTTACAATCCTGTTAACTGTATAAGCGAAGGCTCCTAATGTCAGCAGTAGCGTTATTGCAAATATTATCTGTTTCGTCATAGATTTAGCTCTGTTTCTTACTTCCTGATCTCTTTTACAGCAGATACCAGTTTAGGAATAATTTTCATTGCGTCGCCGACAATACCATACTGAGCTGCCTGAAATATCGGGGCATCTTTATCGCTATTGATTGCAACGATAAATTTCGATGAACTGATACCGGCAAGGTGTTGTGTTGCACCTGAAATACCAACGGCAATATATAGGTTTGGCGCTATGATTTTGCCCGTTTGTCCTGTATGCTCTTCGTGAGGCCTCCATCCTTCATCAGAAACCGGACGTGAGCATGCAGTAGCTGCGCCAAGTAATGTTGCAAGCTCTACCAGAGGCGGCCAGTTGTCGGGAGATTTCATTCCCCTTCCTCCTGAAACAACTATATCTGCATCTGTAAGAAGGATTTTACCGGATTGTTTCTGAACATCCTTTACCGAAGTCTTAACCAATGATCCGTCAACAGATACATTCAAATTTTCAATTGAAGCATTATTTGCAGTTTCGATCAGGTCAAAAGAGTTCTGGGCAAGAGTTAGTATTTTAACATCTGATTTAATTACCAGGTGAGCAAACGCGTTGCCTGAATAAGTTCTTTTGTATACCGTGAAAGGATTTATATTTAATGGAAGTCTGCTTACACCCGAACCCACGCCTGCCTTCAATCGCACTGATAATCGCGGGGCAATTGCTTTACCAGTATTGTTATTTGAAATAATAATAACAGTTGCATTTTCCTTTTTCGAAATGTCAGAAATTACACTTGCATAAGCCTGATTATCAAGGGTGATCAATTGATCATTAATTATATTGATAATTTTGTTAGCACCACAATTCCCCAGTCTTTTCAATTCATTATCTTCTACCTTTCCTATTGAAACCGCGGTTACAGTTGTGTTAAGCATTTTAGCAACTCCGCTAGCGTAAGAGACAAGCTCGAAAGAAAGTTTTTTGAATTTTCCTTCCCAATTCTCGGTATATACTAATACTGACATATTGTAATGATTTACTGTTTTTTAACTAATTATCAGATAACCTTTGCCTCATTCTGCAAAAGATCAATAAGCTGCGCAGGATTATCTGCATCAATATATTTACAAGCTGCCCTGGGAGTTGGTTTTTCAAACTCAATGATCTGAGTAAGCGGCTCAATTGCAAGCGGTTCCATTAATTTAACGGGTTTTGTTCTAGCCATCATTATTCCACGCATTGCAGCAATCCGCGGTTCTTTGGCAATACCCTTCTGAACTATTGCAACAAAGGGAGCCTGAACATTAACAACTTCTTTACCACCGTCAATTTCGCGGGTCATAACAGGCTGTCCATTTTCAATTTTAAGGCTTGAAACAGCTGAAACTGAAGGAATCCCAAGAAATTCAGAGATCATCCCTCCAACTGCCGAGCCATTAAAATCACTTGATTCAATTCCACATATAATGATATCAAACTGTTCCTTTTTGGCCACCTCAGCAATCTGGGCTGCAACAAACCATGCATCGGACGATTCGGCATTTACCCTTATAGCATCATCTGCGCCTATGGCAAGCGCTTTACGGATTGTTGGTTCGGAGCTTGCAGTACCAACATGCACAACAGTTACGGATTTTACTCCACTTGTTGCATCATCTTTAAGTTCAAGAGCACGGGTAAGAGATAATTCGTCCCATGGGTTTATAACCCACTGAATACCGGTAGTGTCAATGGAGGTATTTCCTTCGGCAAATTTAATTTTTGTCGTTGTGTCGGGAACATTACTGATACAAACCAGAATTTTCATTTAAACTTTGATATTAGTTATTTAACTTATCTTAAACAGGTTAATAGAATAATCATGGCGTTTTTACAACCATTGAGGCGGCAAATATAATAATTTATGATTCACTATCAAATCTCAAATATATCATATTAATAGCATGTTCGAAACTAACCATTATTTTAATTGTCTTTGCTACTGTTCATTAATGAATGTCAAAAAGCCAATAAAAAAGAGTGGTCGAAAGAAATAATTAATTTTAAAAATGTAGTAATTATCACTTACAATTACTTTTATTAGATTTAAATTCGCAACTCTGAAAAACACGGACAAATTAAATTAATGAAATTGAATTCTAAAGTTAAGACATATAGTGCTGTAGTGCTGGCAATGATATTCTGGTCATTTTCATTCATCTGGTTCAAGGAAGCAAACAAAACTTTTTACCCGCTTACAATAGTTTTTATAAGGCTTCTTTTTTCAGTTATTATCATGGCCATTTTCCTGATTGCGACAAAAAACCTCGTGAAAATAAAGAAGCCTGACAGAAGACTTTTTATGATGCTGGCCTTATTTGAACCTTTCTTCTATTTTATCGGGGAGAGTTTCGGACTTACTTATGTATCAGCAACAGTATGTTCGGTGTTAATCTCAACAATACCGGTTGTTGCAACTATAGGTGCCTGGCTGATCTTTAAGGAAAGACTCAAGGCTATAAATTACGGGGGGATCATACTGTCTTTTATTGGAGTACTTGTTTTTATTTTGAACAAAGATGGAAGTCTCTCATTTAATATAAAAGGATTGGGCTTCCTGTTGCTTGCCGTTATCACTGCTGTGGGATATAATCTGACTCTTAGCCGGCTTATAGGAAACTATAGTCCGGTTTTCATTGTCGGTGTTCAGAATCTGATCGGCGCCGTTCTTTTTCTGCCCCTCTTTATAATTCTCGATTTCCATCATTTTTTCAGTACTCCTTTTACCTTCAATATGTTTAAGCCGATAATAGAGCTGGCCTTTTTTGCATCATGCGGAGCCTTTATTCTTTTTGCGTATTCTGTCGGTAAAATGGGTATAACAAAAGCAAATGTATTCTCAAATTGTATTCCCGTTTTCACGGCCCTGTTCTCATTTGTTCTGCTCGATGAAAAACTTACCTTTCAGAACATTCTTGGCATGGCTATCGTAATTGCCGGTCTGGTTATGTCGCAAATGAACGGAAGAAAATCGAATATTGATGAAGCCCTTGTACTTACCGGCAAAACTGCCTGACCTGATGCTGTTACTTTTGCCTGGTTGATTAATACTAACCTTCAAGGTGTTTCTGTTTAAATAAATCATTTTATCTTTGGTTTGGATTGGCAACTATGATAAAAAAGGTTATTATTTTTCTCTTCTTCTGTATTCTTATTTCGCCTTCATTTTCTCAAACTGGCGGCGATAATGTCTATGAATTTCTGAACCTCACACATTCAGGTCTCGTATCATCTCTTGGAGGAACGAATGTATCGTTGCAGGGTAATGATCTGAATATGGCATATCATAATCCGGCTCTTCTGAATCCAGATATGAATAAAGCCCTTGCTTTAAATTATGTAAATTATTTTGCCGGTATTAATTTTGGGTTGGCTATGTACTCCCGATCCTATCCCGGTACTGGTAATTTTGCTGCCGGACTTACATATCTCAATTACGGAACCTTTGCAGAAACCAACGCTTCAGGCGCTATAACCGGCGATTTCACTGCTGCAGAATATGCATTTTCAATGATATATTCAAGGGAGATTGATTCGCTTTTTACATTCGGTATAAACTTCAAACCCATACTTTCGCATCTTGAAAAATATACTTCGTTCGGCATTGCTTTTGATTTAGGTGCCTCCTGGCATAATTCTGCAAAACTTTTTTCAGCAGGTATTGTAATTAAGAATGCTGGTTACCAGGTTACTACATATGCAGGGGAGCCTCGTCAGAACCTGCCTTTTGAAATTCAGGCAGGTGTTTCACAAAGGCTCGGACATGCCCCATTCCGATTCTCCTTAACAATGAAACATCTGGAAAAATTTGATATTACCTATCAATATACAACACCTGCAACCACTGGAATAAATAAACCGGTAACATCAGGATTTACAGAGAATCTATTGAGGCATGCAGTTATTGGAGTTGAATTGATACCTCATAAAAACTTTTATTTCAGCGCAGGCTATAACTATCAGAGAAGAAGAGAGTTAAAGGTGGATTCAAAAGTATCTACCGTTGGATTATCGTGGGGTTTCGGTATAAAAACAACGGTTATGGACATTGAACTTGGCAGGGCAACTTATCATCTTGCCGGATCATCCACTCATATATCGCTGATTTTAAGACCTGATAATATTTATAAGAAATCGCGAAATTGATTAACCTTTGATATGTTTTAGTTTATTTATAACCTTTGTAAGGATTTTTACCCCCCAATGCCTGCCTGCCGGTAGGCAGGGGTGGCTTAGATGAAATACAGATTGAGATTCTGTAAAAGATGTTATTTAATTTAATATCAGGTGGGTAGAAAAAATGAATGTTCGAGAAATTATTTTAAAATAAGCCCCCATTTGGGGGGTGAGAGGGTAAATATGGAAAAAAGGCTTACTATAGCAATTGACG
The DNA here is from genome assembly GCA_025358455.1 of Bacteroidales bacterium. GTDB lineage: Bacteria > Bacteroidota > Bacteroidia > Bacteroidales > VadinHA17 > LD21. The sequence continues at coordinate 9,389 of JANYJP010000052.1, read as the reverse complement.
GATATTCTTCGTGTGGAAAAAGCACTTTTGCAAAAGCTGTCGCCAAGGAATTAAATTACATTTTCATTGATAGCGGAGCAATGTACCGTACTGTAACTCTCTTTTGTATGAGAGAGAAATTTATTGGTAACGCAGGTTTGGATATTCATGGAATCCTGAAAGAACTCAATAATATCAATATAGATTTTATTTTTAATCCGGATATAAATGAATATGAGACATTTCTAAACTCCGAAAATGTTGAAAATGAAATAAGGAGTATGGAAGTAACGGCTCATGTAAGCAGGATAAGCCAGATACCTGAAGTACGCACACGTATGGTGGAGTTACAAAGACAGATTGGTATTTATAAAGGTATTGTTATGGATGGCAGAGATATCGGAACGGTCGTTTTCCCTGATGCCGATATTAAGATCTTTATGACAGCGTCAGTTGATATTAGGGCAAGGAGAAGACATGATGAATTGAAAGGAAGAGGAATTATTATTGATTTTGAGGAGATTAAAAGAACTATCATTGCCCGTGATATTGCTGATGAGAACAGGGATATAAGCCCCCTGAGAAGAGCCGATGATGCAATAATACTGGATAATAGCAGGATGACAGTAGGAGAACAGATGGTATGGATAAAACAGATCATTGAAAAAAAAAGGAATGATAGTTGAAATTGATAAACAATCGGGGTTCTGCTTTGGCGTACAGAATGCCGTAAAAATTGCAGAAAAGGCTTTGTTAAACGGGGAAAAGGTATTTTCACTTGGCCCGATTGTGCATAACGATAAGGAAGTGGAACGTCTTTCAACACTCGGACTAGTATCAATTGATCATGAAGAATTCAAAAACCTTAAGAATTGCAAGGTGCTTATAAGGGCTCATGGAGAACCACCTGAAACATATATAATTGCAGAAAAAAACAACATTCGTATAATTGAGGCAACATGTCCGATTGTAAAAAGACTGCAGTCAAAAATCATGGATACCTGGTTAAAGATAAAAGAAGGTAGAGGACAGGTCGTTATATTCGGTAAATCGGGTCATGCTGAAGTTGTGGGGCTGCTCGGACAGATAGATAATGAAGGTATACTCGTTTCAGTACCTGATGATATAAAAAAAATCGATGTAACCAGGCCTGTTTATCTTTTTGCCCAGACAACTATGAGTGTTAATGATTTCAGAGATTTTGTGGGCAAATTACGTTTAAAGATGCAGGAAAATGGCATAACAGATATAGATAAAAACCTGATTATCAATAAAACAATCTGTGGTCAGGTTTCAAACAGAGAGCCTCATCTTAAATCATTTGCAGAAAAACATGACATTGTTATATTTGTCAGCGGACGTGAAAGTTCGAATGGTAAAATGCTCTACTCCGTCTGCAGAAATGTAAACCCGGATACACATTTTGTCTCCTCACCGGAGGAACTTGATCCATTATGGTTTAAAGGAAAGAACTCGGTAGGTATCTGCGGGGCAACTTCAACACCAAAATGGCTCATCGAAAACATAAGAGATATCATTTCAAATATCTGAAAATAGGAAAGTTCCGTCATTTGTAACGCAAAAATATTTATATTACCTTTGTACGCGAATTTTATAATAATAATTTATGGGAAAAATTAAAAGAATCGGTGTGTTGACATCAGGTGGAGATTCTCCGGGTATGAATGCAGCAATTCGTGCTGTAACCAGAACTGCAGTTTATAATGGCCTGGAAGTAACAGGTATAAGACAAGGCTATGCAGGAATGATTAATGCAGATTTCATACCGTTGCAGGCATCGAGCGTGAGTGATATCATACAGCGAGGAGGAACTATTCTTAAAACTGCCAGATGTGAGGAGTTCAAATCGCCGGAGGGAAGGCTCAAAGCATACAACAATTTAAGGGATGCCCAGATTGACGGAGTCGTTGTGATTGGTGGTGATGGTTCATTTACAGGAGCCCGGCTATTTAACGAGGAACATGATATTCCTTTTGTCGGAATCCCCGGAACAATCGATAATGATATTTATGGAACTGATTATACAATTGGCTATGATACGGCACTCAATACAGTTGTCGAAGCTGTTGATAAAATCAGGGACACAGCAAGTGCGCATAACAGAATGTTCTTTGTGGAAGTGATGGGCGCTGAAGCTGGTTTTATTGCACTTTACAGTGGTATTGCCACCGGAGCTGAAGCTATCATTATTCCTGAAACATCGGGGGAAGAGCGTGATCTGAAAAAAATAATTGAGATTGGAAACTCCCGTAAGAAATCGAGCAACATAATTATTGTTGCCGAAGGTGATAAAGGAGGAGGTGCATTTGGAATTGCCGAAAAAGTCAAAGACGACTTTAAAGATTATGATATCAGGGTATCAGTTCTGGGACATCTTCAACGTGGTGGTTCTCCATCCGCGATCGACAGGGTTAATGCAAGTCGTCTAGGGCATGCCGCAGTTGAAGCTTTACTCGACGACCAGAAAAGTGTTATGGTAGGAATATCTAACGGAGAGATTGTTCTTGTTTCTTTCCGGAGAGCTGTAAAACTTCACAAAGATGTAAACCACAACCTTGTTGAGCTAGCAAGAATATTGTCGGTATAGAAGAAAGTAAAATAATTATATCTCACGGATATAACTAATTATCATATTATTACCCCCTTTCCTGTATGCCCTCCGGGGAACTTCGGGAAGGGGGTAAATCATAATACGAAAAGCATTGAATAAATCATTTTATATGTAACTTAAACTTTTAATTCCATATATGTCGCCATCGAAAGTATATTTCACTAACCTAAGGGCAACACCTTCTCAAAACCTTCTGAAAAAACTTGAAACACTTGTTGTTAAAGCAGGAATCGATAAAATTGATTTTCAGAAGAAAATTGTAGCTGTAAAGATCCACTTCGGAGAACCGGGGAATCTTGCCTACCTCAGGCCTAATTTTGCTGCCCGTATTGTAAAGTATCTAAAATCAAAGGAAGCAATTCCATTCCTTACTGATTGCAACACATTATATTATGGCAGGCGTTCAAACGCACCTTCTCATATTGATGCTGCTTTTGAGAATGGTTTTAATCCTATGGCTACAGGATGCCCTGTTATTATAGCTGATGGAATTAAAGGTACTGAGTATCGCGAAATTGAACTTAATATGGAGTATTGCACTTCAGCCAAGATAGGAAGTGCTATTGCCGATTCCGATGTTATTATAACTTTGAATCATTTCAAAGGACATGAGATGACCGGATTTGGCGGTGCTCTGAAAAATCTTGGGATGGGTTGTGCATCTGTTGGCGGAAAATTGTTTTTGCATTCAGGATCTTCACCTGAAATCTACGAAGAAAACTGTACCGGATGCAGGTTATGTGAGAAAAATTGCGCCCACGATGCTGTCAAGATAGGTAAAGATAAAATCGCACATATTGATTATGTAAAATGTGTCGGCTGCGGACAGTGTGTTGCCGTCTGCCAGTACGACTCTGCAAGAGTTGTCTGGCAGAATTCATCTGAACTGGTCAACCGGAGAATTGCCGAGTATTCATTTGCAGTTGTGAAGGATAAGCCATCCTTCCACATTAATTTTATTATGAATGTCTCTCCAGATTGCGATTGCTGGGGTTTCAATGATTATCCACTCGTTCCTGATCTGGGAATTGCTGCTTCGTTTGATCCGGTTGCTCTCGATCAGGCTTGCGCTGACCTGGTCAAGGCAGCTCCGGCATTACCAGGAAGCAGGATTTGTGATGACCATACTCACAGTGACCTGCAGGGTGAGGATAAGTTCATGAAAGCACATCCTGAAGCCTTCTGGCAATCGGGACTGGAACATGGTGTGAAAATAGGACTGGGGCAGACTGAATACGAACTGATAAATGTCTGACACTTTCTTGTAGCTGATTCATTGAACAGCAGGATTAATTTAAAACTATTATTATGTCACTTACCGAGAAAATTTCAAACGATCTGATAACCGCAATGAAAGCCAGGGATAAAGTTGCCCTGGAGGCAATAAGGGCAGCGAAAACTGCATTTACTCTGGCCCGGTCAGAAAAAGGCGCTGGTTCTGTGCTAACAGGTGAAGAGGAGTTAAAAATAATTCAAAAGCTTGTTAAGCAACGGCGTGAGTCTGCTGCAATATATAAAGAGCAAAACAGACCTGATTTGTATGAAAAAGAAGTCATTGAAGCCGATGTTCTTGATAAATATCTTCCTGCTAAGATGAGCGATGAAGATCTTTTGAAGATTATCAAGTCGATTATTGAGCGAGTTGGAGCAAAATCACCTGCCGACATGGGGAAAGTAATGGCTGTTGCTACAAAAGAACTCTCAGGGAAAGCCGATGGTAAAGAGATCTCAGCTAAAGTGAAGCAGTTGCTGGTATAAATTATAGAGAGGTCCGGGGATAAGGAATATATCTGGTTATACGGAAGTTTAAATATAGCCTTTGATATTCCCATGGAACAGAATACTGAGAAGATCAATATGATACCACACTTTTGCGTAGAAATAGCAGAGAACCAGTATTCCCATGGTAAATGTAAGTGTTAATCCCAGGTACTTTCCGGCAAGTGTATTACCGGATCTGATAAACTTTACAGAGATACTTTTAACCCAGTCTTCCAGTTTCATAAAAAGAGGATAAAATACCACCACTATTATTACCATACCAAGAAGGGTAAATGTGAAGGGTTTATATTGATTCTTATAGCTTACCATATAATTGCTCAATGCATTGGTAAGAAGGTTTGCTGTGAGAATCGTAAGGGAAGTGACAACAAAACGGAAAAAATAACGATACATATCTATGGCTATGGTGAACCATAAATGTATTCTTTTATTTGGAACCCCAATAAATAAAATACCGAAATATCTTACCTCGCTATTTCTTGTTACCGACCAGAAGGATAACGCCTCCCACGACCATGATACCAACTCCCAGGTAAGGAGACCAGTTCACCTTATGCGGTTCGGAAGTGGTTATTTTAAGAGAACCAATATCCATAACTTTCTCTCTTGTGAAAAATTTAAACCCTGTAACAATTGTGAATAACAATCCTATTATAATAATTGCGATTCCTGCTTTTTTCATTTTATTAAAATTTAAATTATATCTGAATAAAGCTCTGTTAAAATGAACAAAATTTTATTAAATGGCTAATGGTCAATTTGCAATCTTATCAAAATATGTAGGTAATCCCGAATTTGCCGCCTGAAAATGTATTGCCTCCGCCAAATTCAAGGTTTAGTCCAAAATTTTCATTTATGAAATATCTGCCTCCTATCTGAGCTCCCAGACCAACACCTGAAGAACCATTTCCCGGATAATTTGAAGGGGTCTGCCAGAAATAATAACCAAGATTTAACCCGGCATAAAAGTCCCAGTCACTGGGAATTTCAAGGACAGTATTGAAATGATAATTAACATTACCTGAAACACCAATAATTGCACTGTTATATCTTGTACCTGTATAGTTCTGATTATAGGATCTGAATGAACCTTCAAAACCAAGCGTTACATCTTTGTGGATTCCAAAATCCATTCCGAAATAAACTGGAATACCCCAACCTGTAAAGCCGATGCCTGCATTCAGTTGTTTGTGACCCTTGTCAATAGGGCTTTGAGCATTTAATGTAAAAACTGCCATGACAGTTACAAGAAAAATAATAATTAATCTTTTCTTTTTCATCCAAATAGTTTTTTAAATTGTGATATTAATTTAATAATGTACAAAGGTAGTAACCTTTCTCTTGTGAAGTATTGCACAACTTAAGATAAAAGTTGCATTATTCACACATTATTTCATATACAAAATCCATAAATTCTGCCTTGAAAGCGGGGTTAAAAATTGAGTAAATTGCCAAGAATACCATGATTACATTCTATCCATATACCAGGTCAACTCCTTTTCAAGTTTCTGGTAATGCATTATGGTAGTGATTATTTGTTTTAATCGCATGAATGCGGTTTCGCTTTTAACCACATAATCAAAAGCCTTGTGGTGCATACAGTTTACAGCAACATCTATTTTATCCTGCGACGATAACATTACCACGACAAGGTCCGGGTTATATTCTTTTATTTTATCCAGGGTTTGTATTCCGTTCATTGCATCTCTTTCAATACCATCGAGGGCGTAGTCGAGGATGATCATATCCGGATTGTGATCCAGATGCTGCAGGCAAAGTTCGCCGGTAGCATAAGTTTCGATTGTAAAATCAGCAGATTGCAGAAATTCAATTTCCAAAGATTTCAGATACAACGCATCATCATCTACCAGAAACAGTTTTATTTGATTACTCATGGTCTTGTTTTTTTAATTGTATTATAATCTTCGGTTAACTCTTCGCATGCCTGCACACATACGGTTTCAAGCTGCAGCACCATTTCGGGTATTCCATCCAGTTGCAGCTGGTTGTTTGCATAATCCTGAACTTTTTTTGCCATATTTTCGTAATCGGCACTAATCCCCATTATTGAAAATGAAGGAATCATCTTATGCACGGAAGCATGCAACGCTTTCCAGTCATGCTCCTGCAGGCCTTTTTTCATTGCGCTTACAAGGGGCGGAGTTTGTTCAAGGTAAAGCGTGATCATTTCCATCATCAAAACCGGGTTCGATTTCGTGCGCCGGGTCAGGTATTCAAGGTTAGTGCACATGATCCTTTTATTCTCAACAACTTCTTCCATTTTGTTTGCGTTTAAAGTAATAGTCTTTTTTACCAGCCCAACAATTTTGCTGTACAATAATTTTTCGTCCACGGGTTTTGCTATGTAATCGTTCATGCCTACAAACCTGCATTTTTCAAGGTCAACCGTGGTAACATCGGCAGTTAAAGCAATAATTGGAATATCAGAGTTCAACGTATGCCTGATGTATTCTGTTGCTTCGAACCCATTCATTTCGGGCATCTGCAAATCCATTAAAACTATATCGTAGGTATTGGTTTTCATTTTTTCAACAGCTATCCTGCCGTTGTCGACAATGTCGCGTTCAAATCCGAAATCATCAAGCAGTGTTTTCATAAGCAATTGGTTAAGAGGAATATCTTCAACTACCAATACTTTTATGCCTTTATTAATTTCCGGATCCAGTTCCAGTATAGGAATATCGAGTTCCGTTTCCGTTTTTGTTTTATAGAAACTCAACACAAAACTAAATGTCGAACCTTCATTCATTCTACTTTTCACCGAAATGGTTCCTCCCTGTGCCTCAACCAATTGCTTAACAATAGCAAGTCCAAGCCCGGTTCCGCCATACAGACGTGAAGTGCCGCTTGATGCTTGCTGAAAGTTTTCGAAAATCCTGGCTATTTTATTTTCTTCAATTCCGATTCCGGTATCGGTAACCGAGAATTCAACGCTTGCCTGGTGTTCATCTTCCTCCAGCAAACGAACAGATATTGTTATTTCCCCTTTGTTTGTAAATTTAACAGCGTTGCTTAAAAGATTTAAAATGATCTGGTGCAAACGTACCGGGTCACCAACTAGCACTTTCGGAATTTCCGGATCATATTCTTTGGTCAGTACCAGGTCCTTTTCCCTGATTTTTGTCTCGAACAAATGGATCATAGCCGAAATGGATGAGGTCATTTTGAATGGGATCTGCTCAAATGTCATTTTCCCGGCATCCACTTTTGCCAGGTCGAGTATATCGTCAATAAGAACAATTAATGCGTCGCCGCTTAATTTTATCGCGGATAAATATTCCTTTTGTTTTGGTGAAAAATCGGTTTTCAGCAATACTTTGGTAAATCCGATGATCGCGTTCATAGGAGTACGGATTTCGTGACTCATATTCGACAAAAACTGCTGCTTCGATTTTACGGCGCTCACCGCAACTTTTGTAGCATCTTCGGCTTTTATTTTTGCATTTTCGGCTAACCCGGTTGCCAGTTCGGCAAACACAATAGCTTCGTTTAATTCTTTCTCAATGCGTTTCTGTTCAGTAATATCCCTGACCACCAATACCACACCTGCAATCCTTCCCCTGTCATCTTTGTATACCGATCCGTTGCATAAAACATCTGTCAGCTTGCCATCTTTAATTGTAAGCGGGAAGTCAACAACAAATCCTTTGGAAAAAACGTGCTCGTAAACTTCACGCGCTTTAGCGGCATCCATAAAATATTCCGAAAATTCGGTGCCTAATAACTTTTCGCGGGTTACACCTGTTACTCTTACCGTTGCTTCATTCATATCGGTAATCATGCCTTCGGGGCTTATGGTAAACAAAGGGTCGCGGCTTGCTTCGATAAGGCTGAGCGAATACTGGGAAGCCAGTTTTAAAGAATAGCTGAGTGCTTCGAGTTTTTTATTTGCACTTTCCTGCTTTTCCTTTTCACCGGTTTGAAAAACAAGTTCTTTATCGACGATAATCAGCTCGGCTGCCCGTTTTTCTTTCTCTACGTTTTGAAATGCCAGTTTAGAGTTTGCCAGCATAAGTTCATCAGCCCGTTTTCCCTTTTCATCATTCTGAAAAGCAAGTTCTTTGTTGGCAATGATCAATTCGGCTGCCCGTTTTTCTTTAACTTCGTTTTGAAATGCCAGTTCTTTATTTGCATTCTGTAACTCCATTGCCCATTTTTGAGCGGCAATATCTCTGGCTACAATTACTATACCCAGTACATTTCCATCAGCATCTTTGTATACTGATCCGTTGAATGAAACATCGGTAAGTTCGCCATCCTTATGCCTGAGCGTAAGTGGTTTATCGGCAACTGATCCTTTAGCAAATACTTCCTGATATACTTCGCGTGCTTTCTGAGGTTCGGTAAAATAGGCAAAGAAATCGGTGCCGGTAAGTTCGTCGCGTGTATACCTGGTTATATTCGCCAGGGCTTCGTTCATATCGGTAATTTTACCATCGGGATTAATGGTAACCAGCGGATCGAGGCTTGCCTCAATTAAACTGAGGGCATAGCTGGAAAGTAATTGTTGCGAAGCGGCATGTTTTTCCTGCTCTATATTACGTTGGCGCTGACTTTGTAAAATAATAAAAACCAGTGCAAAAATTACGACAATAAAAATAAGGAGCATGAGTAAGATCAGCTGCGAATAGTCACTGCTCTTTGCATTTTCTATCTGTGTGCGTTTTAGCAATTCCAACTCTTCTGTATTTATAGCCGCAATTATTTTCCTGATTTTATTGGTAAGAATTCTTCCTTTTTCAATGGTTTCTATTTTTTCAGTCCTTGTATACTCATCACGCTCCAGTGCGATATTGACCTTGCTTGTAAAAACCAGCCTCGCTTCGATAGCTTTTTTTAATGAATCAACACGTAATTGCTGATTACTATTGCCTTTGCATAAATCAGCCAAATCCGACAGGTTGCCATTTATTGTAGTGAGCGCTTTTTTATAGGGCTCCAAAAAAATCTCGTTATCCGAAATAATATATCCTCT
>JANYJP010000033.1 GCA_025358455.1 Bacteroidales bacterium | reverse complement strand
GTCAAATAGCCCCAGTGGATTAATGTTTTTCATTTTGCTTATATTTATACTGTAAAACTAAGCAAATATATCTATTATATTATTGCTATATTATTAACATTCAGATGATTATATCAACAATGGGTTTTTAGAGATGCCCTTAAGTCATATGATTCCAATAACTTTTGTACAATTACCTATAATAACTCTACGGATAGAATGTTCACGGGATTTAAGTTAACCGGCAGCATTGGACTGTTTTAGTTCATACAGATTGAACCGAACATTAACCTTTATTACGAAAATTATAATCACCAGGGGAACATCCAACATAATACAGCATACTCAACATACTTATTTATGAGCATAGTATTACCAAAAGGTTTTGGAGTTGGTGCATTTGGCTCGTACTATAGTAAGGCTTTAAGTGTGCAAGGCTATACTGATCCCCACTACTCGCTCGATGCTCTTTTTATTATGAAACGTTTCTTTAAACAAAACCTTAATCTTTATTTGGCTCTGCGTGGTTTGGTGAATTCCAAGGTAACAACGTTTACTTATGATGGTAATAATGAAGAATATAGAATTTTTAAGCAAGATACTTTTGGTTTGGCTTTTCGGATTACTTATCTATTTAACATAGGGAAGAAATATGATATGGAACAAGTTAGCTCATATTTTGAAACTGATAAAAAGTGAGTGAATTCAGATTAAATGCTTAAGCAATTCCCTATACAGCTACAGCACGACTCGATGGATTGTGGAGCTGCATGTCTTACCATGATAGCTGAGCATTATGGACTCAAGATTACACAAGACACCATGAGTGAACTTTGTCATACAACCCGAATTGGAGTGTCATTGTTATCCATTAGCCATGCCGCTGAGCAAATTGGATTTCGTACTGTAGGTGGGCGAATACCTTTGTCGGTGATACATAAGAAGCGTCCTTTTCCCTGTATACTCTATTGGAATAATCACCATTATGTGGTACTTTATGACGTATCACATCGCTGGTTCCCTAAAAAAGAAACATTGTTTAAGATAGCGGATCCTGCTTTTGGGCGCGTTTCCTTTACTGAAGAAGAAATCAAACAGTACTGGTCTAACATAATAAATGAAGGCCAAGAAAAAGGTATAGTTTTAATTCTTGAACCAACAAGAAAGTTTTTTGAGCAAAAAAGCGAAGCCCCTACTCGTCGAGGCTTGGGGATATTGTTCTCATATTTTCTTCATTATAAGCTATACTTTGTGCAAGTTGTACTAGGTCTTCTTTTTGGATCAGTTCTACAACTAATTTTCCCATTTCTCACTCAAGCAATTGTTGACGTAGGCGTAGGCAATCGTAATCTTTCATTTATCTACGTTATATTATTAGCCCAGGCTATGCTTATTATCAGTCGTACTGTGACCGAGTATATTCGTCGTTGGCTTCTTTTACATGTTAGTGTACGAATTAATCTGTCGCTTGTGTCAGATTTTCTTATAAAACTTATGAAACTTCCTATGAGATTCTTTGACACCAAACGTTCGGGTGATATACTTCAGCGAATGGCAGATCACCAACGTGTGGAGCTTTTCATTACTTCTCAATCGTTACAAACAGTATTTTCTTTTTTTTCACTATTAACTTTTGGTGCAGTTCTTCTTTATTATAGTTCGAGAATTTTCATTATTTTCTTTTTTGGCAGTTTACTTTATGCAGGTTGGGTAGCTATTTTCTTAAAGCAGCGTAAATTGCTTGATTATAAATTTTTTAACCGTCGTTCTCAAAACCAATCCACCACATATCAACTAATCTCCGGAATGCAAGAGATTAAACTTCAAGGTTGTACTAACCGAAAACGATGGGAATGGGAGGATATTCAGATTGATTTGTTGGAACTTCATACTGAAGCATTGAAATTAGAACAACGACGTGAAGCTGGCAATATTCTCATCAATGAGAGCAAAAACATGATTATCACCATTATGGCAGCTACTGCTGTAATTCATGGAGAAATGACTTTGGGTATGATGCTAGCCACCCAATATATCATTGGCCAATTAATGCTCCCAATTGAGCAAGCTGTTCATTTTGCGCTTGATTTGCAAGACGTGAAAATCAGCTTAGACCGTATTGATGAAATTCATCGTAAATCTGAAGAAGTATTGCCCTCGCAGGGTATTATTCCAAATTTTACCGGAGGTAATATTGAAATCTGTAATCTTTCATTTCAATATGATGGTTCCACATCCACCAAAGTACTCAGTGATGTTAATATATCCATTCCTAAAGGAAAAATCACTGCAATTGTAGGGTATAGCGGTAGTGGTAAAACCACTTTACTAAAGTTAATCTTGAGCTACTACCCCCCATCTCAAGGTACAATACTGGTAAATGGATATGATCTAACAGGTATTACTTCCACATGGTGGAGAGAACAGTGTGGTGTTGTTATGCAGGATGGGTTTATTTTCTCGGAGTCTATTGCCAGAAATATAGCTGCCGCTGACGGCGAAATTGATATAAAAAGATTGGCTTATGCCGCAAAGATGGCCAACATATACGATACTGTGCAGGGGTTACCGCTTAAATTTAACACGATGATTGGGCAAGAGGGGCAGGGTTTGAGCTACGGACAACGTCAGCGGTTGCTTATTGCCCGAGCAGTATATCGCAACCCTCATTTTCTGTTTTTCGACGAAGCTACTAACGCCCTAGATGCTAATAATGAAAAGGCAATTATTGAGAACCTACAGGAATTTTACAAAGGTAAAACCGTAATTATAGTTGCACACCGTTTAAGTACGGTCAAAAATGCCGACCAAATAGTGGTTTTGGATAATGGTGTAATTGCAGAAGTAGGTAATCATCAAGAATTAATAAAAAAGCAAGGAGCATATTTTCAACTTGTTAAAAATAAAGTAAAACTTGGACACAAAGTGATTTTAAATTTTGATAAAATACCAAATCTTTATAATGAAAAACTTATTATAGAAATACAATCCATTCCAAGCATAATTGATATTTCAAGTTCAGGAGGCAATTATTTGTCTAAGATAATATTGACAAATCATACTCAAATGGAATCTGGTTTTGAAATCAAATTACATGAAAAAGTAGAAATAAATACTGTAATTATAACAGATAAAATAAGTTTTTTCGACAGAATAACTGAACCATTTAAATCTTTGATTAATAGACATAATTGAAACCCAATGCTTCGCGGTCATACACATTGCTTGTCTGCCAAGACTATCACACAGCCAAAGCCAAGCAAGGAGTATGTCTGCCCAAACGCACTGACATAAGAACGCCCAGTTGGTAACACGTGGTAAAAAATATTGGGGTTGATGATGAAATGGCAAAGTTTTTGCTCGCAGCAAAACTCTTTAACATGGGATACAGAAACTGCCCCGAGCTGGCTCCATCGCAAAGCTGCAGAGGGGCTTCTCAGGTATACAGAAACCTCTTTATTTTGAGTGTTGCCGTTTTCTGAAATGGAGATGTTTGAAGCACAACTTTCTGGATCTTGCTGAATTTATTTACCTGTGAATTGACATACTCCTGAAGTTCATGCAGAACCTCATCAACCTTTACATCAACCTTTTTTGTCATGTCCTGTTTAAGAACCTGATATTTCTTTTCAAGTTCCTCCATATTGATGTGTACCAGGGCAACCAACTTCCCTTTTTGCTGAACCACTAATGATTCCACTACAAACCTGAAATTGTTGATAATTGATTCAATTTCTTCCGGATAAATATTCTCTCCGCTGGCTCCAATAATCATATTTTTCAACCTTCCTTTTATAAAAAGATTGTTTTTATTGTCAAGAACCCCGAGGTCGCCTGTTTTAAACCAGCCGTCGGCAGTAAGAACCTCAGCAGTCATTTCGGGTTCTTTGTAGTAACCTCTCATCACGTTTGGACCTTTAGCCCAGATCTCACCTTCCCCGGTTTTTTTGTCAGGGTTATTTATTTTAAGTTCAATACCTTCTATCGCGGGTCCGGTTGAGTTAAATATGGATTTCTGCGGATTAGACCCTGCAAGGAGAGGAGAAGTTTCAGTAAGGCCATAACCAATTGCATAGGGAAATTTAGCTTCAATAAGGAACTTTTCAACTGATTTGTTGAGCTTGGCCCCGCCAATTCCGTAAAACTTCAATTGCCCGCCAAAGGTCTTTATAAGTTTCTTTCCTGCTGCCCTATTAAGTATTTTTCTGAAGTACGGGATCTTATAAAGAAGTTTAAGTATCTGTTTCTCCCTGAATGCGGGCATGATTTTATTGAAATAAATTTTCTCAATAATCAAAGGAACCGTCAGCATCACTGTAGGCTTAACTTCAGCAAGGGCCGGAAGGAGCACAGCCGGTGTCGGTGGTTTCCTGAGATAATAGACACAGGAGCCGCAGAGCATCGGTAAAATTAACCCAAGGGTATTCTCGTAAGTATGTGAAAGAGGAAGTACTGACAAAAATCTGTCATTCTCATCCATCCATTGAATTCGTTTGCCTTTCAGGGCATTAAATGAAATATTTTTGTGCGTGAGCATAACACCTTTTGGACGGCCTGTTGTACCGGAGGTGTAGATAATTGATGCAAGATCTTCTTCTTTAATATCATAAATCTTGACAGGCAGATCAGATTCATCATAAACAAATGAACTTTTTTCAGAAGAGATCAGTGAGAAATCCTCAATTAAAATAGCGGTTTTAAGATCCTTCGGTTTAAATCCTTCAATCCTTGATAATAAAGAAGAGGATATAAAAATTGCCTTGGTTCCTGAGTGTTCAAGTACATTTCCAACTTCTGTAGGTGAGAAATCAGGCAGGATTGGAACAACTACAGCGCCCATAAAGGTAATCGAGAAGTAAGCTACCCCCCAGTTTGGCATATTTAAACTCAGAATCGCAACCTTGTCTCCCGGACAAATTCCATTCTTTTCAAGGAAAGCAATCAAAGCCTGAATTTCTTTATTGACTTTCTCCCAGCTCTTCGGTTCTTCCCCGACAAATGAGAATGCATTGCAGCTTCCAAACTTTCTTAATGTTTCTTCAAACATTGCAGGGAAAGTCAATCTGATACTCTTTTCTTCCATTAGGCCTAAGTCTTAACCAAATTATTAAATGCAAAGGTACAGATTTCTTGATTTATCGTGGCGGAAACTGAGTTAATTTACCTTAAAAATGTAAATGCCTGATAAAAGATTAAACCTTTCTCGGTCTGAATGGTTAATTTTGCAGATAACTACACAAGATTGAAATTATGGTTTCAGTAATAAGGGTAACCAAGGAATTCTCCTTTGAAATGGCTCATGCTCTTTGGAATTATGATGGCCCCTGCAGAAATGTTCATGGGCATTCTTACAGATTATTTGTGACTCTTTCCGGTGTTCCCATTGCCAAGCTTTCGGATCCGAAGAATGGTATGGTAATTGATTTCACTGACCTGAAAGCCATCGTAAAAAAAGAAATTGTCAATGTTTTTGATCATGCTGTAGTTATTAGCAGGCGATTTGATAGTGACAGAACAGAAATGTTTACAAAGATGTTCGGAAATACTGTACTTGTTGATTACCAGCCAACATGTGAAAACCTGGTTTTAGATTTTGCTGACAGGATTGGCCATAAGCTGCCTTCCGGAATAAAACTTCATAGTCTTAAACTTTATGAAACCGCAACATCGTTTGCCGAATGGTTTGCTTCAGATAACCAATAAGGAAGCGTGGAGTGATTAGTCACTCCAAACTAATTCAATGCTACATAACGAAATATAATTATATGAACGAAAACACCGCAAAAAAACTTTTTCTTCTGGATGCATATGCACTTATATTCCGTGCCTATTATGCATTCATTAAAAACCCGAGAATCACTACAAAAGGATTAAATACTTCAGCTATTTTTGGATTTCTTCTTGCCCTTGAAGAGGTTCTCCGGACGCGCAAGCCAACACATATTGCAGTAGTTTTTGACACTCCCACGCCAACCTTCAGGCACGAGATGTTTAAAGAATACAAAGCTCACCGTGATGAGACTCCTGAAGATATTAAGAAGGCAGTGCCCTATATAAAAAGGTTGATTGAAGCGTATAAGATACCGGTAATTGATTATCCGGGGTTTGAAGCGGATGATGTAATTGGCACTTTGGCCAGGAAAGCTTCAGAGCGTGGGTTTATCACTTACATGATGACACCTGATAAAGATTTTGCCCAGCTTGTTTCGGAAAACGTTTTTATGTTAAAACCATCGAGAAGCGGAAATGAATCAATTTTATGGGGGGTTGAGGATATAAAAAAGGAATTCAATGTTCAGCGTCCGGAACAGGTTATTGATATTCTTGCACTTATGGGCGATACGGCAGATAATATTCCGGGAGCGCCCGGCGTTGGCCCAAAAACAGCGATGAAACTTATTTCGGAATATGGTAGTGTTGAAGAACTTTTCAGAAATACTGATAAACTGAAGGGAAAGCTAAAAGAGATTATTGAAAATAACAGGGAACAGATTGAAATGTCTAAAAGACTTGCCACAATTGAACAATATGTGCCAGTTGAATTGAATGAAACTGCTCTTGAACTTGAAGTTCCCGATCCGGTTAAACTGAATATTCTTTTTAATGAATTGGAATTCAAAACAGTCGCGGCGAAGATACTGGCGGAAATTGACAGGTCAGAAAAACCCCGCGATCCACAGCTTTTACTTTCCCCTAAAAAAGATTCTCAACAGGGTACTCTCTTCGGGGATGATACTGGTACTGCCGCAACTACGATAAGCTCTATTGAAAATGTAATACACAACTATACTTTAATAGAGAATAATACTGATCTGAGAGAATTCGTAAAACTTATAAGCCGTCAGAAAGAATTCTGTTTTGATTCAGAAACCACAAACATTAATGCACTCGATGCAGAGCTGGTTGCACTGACATTTTCATGGGAGAAAGGAAGCGGTTATTTGATTCATTTCCCTGAATCACAGAATGAAACAAAGGCCCTCTTGGAAATTGTCAGACCGGTTTTTGAAAATCCGGATATCCTGAAGATAGGACAAAACATGAAATTCGATATTCAGGTTCTGGCTAATTATGGTGTTGATGTAAAAGGACCATTGTTCGATACAATGATTGCACATTACCTGCTTGAACCCGATATGAGGCATAATATGAACCTACTCTCTGAAACTTATCTTTCGTACAGTCCGGTTCATATTGAATCGCTGATTGGTGAAAAAGGGAACAGTCAGAAGAATATGCGTTCCGTCGCGGTTGATAAACTTAAGGACTATGCTGTTGAGGATGCGGATATTACATACCAGCTGAAAAAGGTCTTTGAACCCAGGATAAAATCGGAGGGACTTGATGACCTTTCAACGGATATTGAAATGCCTCTTATAAAAGTACTCGCCGCGATGGAGAGATTCGGTGTTAAACTGGATCTTGCGGATCTCAGCTCGATAACAAGTAACCTCAGGGAAGATATAATTTCACTTGAGAAGGAAATATATACTCTTGCAGGAACGGAATTCAATATTTCCTCGCCAAAACAACTCGGCGATATTCTATTTATAAGGCTTAAGCTTGATGAAAAGGCCCGTGTTACAAAAACCAGGCAGTTTGTTACAAATGAAGAGATATTGCAAAGGCTCGTAAGTAAACACCCGATAGTCGATAAAGTACTGGAATACCGGGGGCTCAAAAAACTCTTATCGACATATGTTGAAGCTCTTCCGCTTCTTGTAGATAAGAAAACCGGCAGAATTCATACCTCGTACAACCAGGCAGTTGCCTCAACCGGCAGACTAAGTTCAAACAATCCGAATCTTCAGAATATTCCTGTGAGAGATGCAAGAGGAAGGGAAATACGTAAGGCTTTTGTTCCCGAACATGGTCATATTTTCCTTTCAGCTGACTATTCACAGATCGAACTGAGGCTGATGGCTCATCTGAGTAAGGATAAAAGCATGATTGCAGATTTTTTATCGGGAAATGATATTCACGCAGCTACAGCAGCAAAGATATTCGGAGTTGAGATAAAGGATGTTACCCGCGAGATGAGGAGCAGGGCTAAAACCGCCAACTTTGGAATAATCTATGGGATATCTTCATTCGGACTTTCTGAAAGACTTACAATCGGAAGAAAAGAAGCAAAAGACCTGATTGACGGATATTTTAACTCGTACCCCGGAGTGAAAGTCTATATGGACGAGAGCATTAATAAAGCCAGGGATTTGGGTTTTGTTACAACTATGTTCGGCCGCAGAAGGTATCTCAGGGACATTCTTTCGCGAAACCAGGTCGTAAGGGGCAACGCTGAAAGGAATGCAATTAATGCTCCGATTCAGGGGAGTGCAGCTGATATTATTAAGATCGCCATGGTTAGGATATTCGACAGAATGAGATCAGAAAATTACAAATCTAAAATGATCCTTCAGGTGCACGACGAACTAATCTTCGAAGTTGAAACATCTGAGCTTGAAAAGCTGAAGAAAATGGTAATATTTGAAATGTCAAATGCTGTAAAACTTGATGTTCCGCTTATGGTTGACTCGGGTACAGGAAATAACTGGTTTGAAGCACATTAAGAGAATGCCCACGGGCCGCACCTGACATTCGTTTAATCGTTCGGGGGCAACGTTTGGGAATAAAAAAATTATTATGGAAGTAAAAGTATTGTTTTTCGGTGTACTGACTGATATCGCGGGTACTAATATAAAAACCTACAGAGATGTTAAATCGATAGGAGACCTTAAGCTCAGAATACAGGATGACTTTCCCGAGGTGGCACATTATAATTTTCGCGTATCGCTTAATAATGTTCTGCTTGAGAATGAACCTGAACTTAAAGATGGCGATGAAGTGGCATTATTGCCACCTTTTGCAGGAGGATAAGTAATTTAGCAGCAATTGCAACTACATAATGACAATAAAATATCTTCTGAACGGTCCGGTAACTCCTCAGATAATTTCTCTCTTTCTTGAGAAGATGAAAGAGATGAAAGATTCAGGCGGACATTCTGTTTTTATTGGCCAGGTAAGGGCTGATATAATTAATGGGAAAAAGGTAAAAGCAATAGAATATTCAGCCTATGAAGGAATGGTTACCGCTGAGGCAGACCGGATTAAAGAAGCTGTATCGGGAGAATTCAGAGATACTAAATCCATAGAGATTGTTCATTCAACGGGGATTGTAAAAGCCGGAGAGATCTCTCTTTTTGTACTTGTATCAGCAGGCCACAGGCAACAGGCTATTAAGGCATGTGCTAAAACAGTTGAACTTATTAAAGAAAAGCTACCTGTCTGGAAAAAGGAAATTTTTGATGATGACTCCCATGAATGGAAACAAAACCATTAACCTCATACAGGCTCCCGTACCTTTCTGGTCTCCTGAAATTCAGTTTTTAAGCTTACCGCATCGTTCTTCCTTGTCACAAGGATTGAACCTTTTTCCCCTTTAAGGATTGAATTGTATTCATTTTTATTGTTCAGTATTTCAACCGCTTTCATTACCTGTTCATCTTTTTTAATAGTCCAGGCTATCGCTCCTTCTTCATAGAAATACCGGCTTAATATATCATCTTCAATAAGGTCAGTTATTTCAGTTCTGAACAGTGAAAGATCCTGGTCCAGATTATGTGCGATATCTTTTTCAAGTGAATTAAAAAGATCTTTGTGTATATCGTAGTATTTTTCCTTTTTTGCGTTGGTAATAAGTTCGTTGAGAGACTCCTCTGTGCTTGTTTTATAACTGAAATCGCGCTTTAGAAGCAAACTTTTGAAATCTGCATAATCCTTATCTGTAAATGAGAACTGATCAGGTGACTTGATATCGGGATGTGCCCAGTAGTATCCGGTAGCGTAGTCGAAAATGAAATTCCTGAGGTACAGTTCTGCTGAGATCTGACTAAGTGGTTCCGGCAAACTTTCTATATCCGGAGTAATGCCGCCGCCATCCTTAACGATCCTTCCATTTCTTGTTTTAAATTCCAAAATAAGGGAATCAGGGATAATACCAACACTTCCATCCTCATTGGGATGGGAGAAATCGCGGGCCTGAATACATCTTCCGCTTGGGATATAATACTTCGCGGTAGTTACTTTCAGTTGAGTATTATAGCTTAATGGACGTGTTATCTGAACAAGCCCTTTTCCGTATGATCTCTGTCCGATAATTACACCTCTGTCAAGATCCTGTATTGCTCCTGCAACTATCTCGGAGGCTGAAGCCGAGCCCCTGTTAATAATTACCGCGAGTTCAATTTTATCATCAACCGGAGGTTTGGTCGTTTTAAAATCCTCATCAAACTGTTTTACCTTCCCTTTTGTTGATACCACCTCGCTTCCCTGTCCAACGAATAGGTTTACTATTTCAACAGCCTCGGTAAGTAACCCTCCGGGATTTCCACGCAGGTCGAGTATGATCTGTTCAGCATTATCCTTTTTAAGAGATACAAGCGCGGATTTCACGTCCTCGATACAGTTTTGTGTAAAACTTGTGAAACGAATATAACCTGTCCTGGAATCGATCATACCATAATAGGGAACAGGGGGGATAATGATTTTTTCTCTTTTCAGGGGATAGTCCGTTTCCTTACCGTTTCTGTCGATAGTTACCGTAATTGAGGTTCCCGGGTTTCCTTTAAGTTTTTCGCTTACTTTATCTGTTGTTAATCCCTTTAACGAAATGCCATCAACTTTCTTAAGAAGATCTCCCGGTTTTATCCCCGCAATGTCTGCCGGGAAACCTTTATATACATCGCTTATAATAACATAATCGCCATTTGTCCTGACAAGGGAGCCAATTCCTCCGTATTTTCCTGTGGTCATTATTTTGAATTCATCAGCTTCTGATTCAGGAAAATACACAGTATAGGGATCAAGTGTTTTCAGCATATTATCAATACCTGCCTTAACAACTTTGTCCGGATCGATTTCATCAACGTAGAATGTGTTCAGTTCCCTGAAGAGAGAGTAAAAGATGTCCAGATTCTTGGCAATTCTGAAATCCCTGGTATCCTGGGTTATGAGGAATCCGGTACTGATACCTGTAATAAGTAATAAAGAAAATACAATGATTATTTTTCCGGCACGTATCTTTTTCATAAATGAATGATTCAAAATTAGGAGTGCAAAATTAGCAAGAAAAATCGGGAACAGAATTGATTAAGAAACAATTAAAACAACTTTAACATATTTTTTCTTTCTTACCTGTAAGAATGATTAGTTTGTTTAGAACCTCCTGTATTGATTTGTCAATGGAAGGGTATTCCGGAATAGCATTCCCTTTCAATATTACAACAAAGACGATCTGCAATTTTTCAGAATCGAGATGTTCATAAAGGACTTTTTTATTTTTCCTGTATGCCTCCCGCAACCTTCTCTTTATCAGGTTTCTTGTTACTGCAAGACGGAACCCCCTTTTTGACACACTGAATGCAACCTGGGCCGGTCGGGGAAGAATTACCGGACTATTTGCCCAAACCACCTTAAAAAGAGAATTGTAGAAAATATTTCCTGTTTCAAACAGTCCGGAGATGACCTTGGTACTGCAAAGTCTTTCAGATTTGTCAAATGTCTCTCTTGTGGTATCCATTTTATACGTGTACGGACGTTGCATGCGTAGTACGGGCGTTGCATGCAACCTCCTGACGTTGCATAGGTAGAGACGTTGCATGCAACGTCCTACTACCTTAAATTTTTGTTGTACTCCTTAAGAAAATCATCAAGCGCCATAGTCATGGAAGGAGCTTTGTCATTTGGAGCATTTATATCGAGTCGCAGACCCTCATTTTCAACTGCAGATGCTGTTGTTGGTCCGAAAGCTGCAATTTTTATATCGCCCTGGACAAAACCCGGGAAATTCTCCTTAAGCGATTTAATGCCTGAAGGACTATAAAACACTATAATGTCATAATCAAATTCTTTTAAATTCGAAAAGTTTGTACTGATGGTTTTGTACAATATTCCAATTGAGTATTTGATACCATTTTTGTCGAGCATTTCAGGAATTTCAGCATTATGGGGCTCAGAAAGAGGAACAAAGAAGTTATCCTCCCGATGCTTTATAATTACATCTATAAGATCCTGGAATTTAGCTTTGCCGTGGAATATTTTCCTTTTCCTGTATACAATATATTTCTGAAGATAAAATGCGACATTCTCTGTAATACAGAAATACTTCATTGTGTCTGGCACAACAGTCCGTAACTCATTACATATTCTGAAGAAGTGATCTATTCCGGTCTTGCTGGTAAATATGACGGCAGTAAAGTCGAGAATGTTAACTTTTTGCTGACGGAAATCTTTTGAGGTTATCCCTTCAATATCAACAAAGGGTTTAAATTCAACTTTTAGATTATATTTTCTTGCCAGTTCGAAATATGGAGATTTCGGATTAAGAGGTTCTGGCTGCGATACTAAAATCTTCCTTATTTTCAACTCTTTACGGTTTTAGTTTTACCCAAAAGTAACACTCGCCAATCTAAACAAGGCCTGTAAAATATTTTACTGAAATAACAACAGGCAGGATTTCCAGCGCACAAAGGTATAAAATCAAATAGAAAATTGAAATATTCCTGTTTATAAATATTATTAATAGTCGTATTACACGGATCAGGTACATTAAACTCAGGGTAGTTATGCCCAGAATAAAATAAACTTTAGCAGGGAAAAGAACCGTATACGACAAAAGAATTACAATGATAAAAAGGATAATGGCGCTTAACCGGTACGATTGGTAAATACCAACAAGATATTCTCTGAATACATCCCTCTGCCCACTTAAGCTGCCTGTGATTACGCAGACAATATGCCGCAGTGTTACCGCGGTGATTATTATCCCAAAGGATATCAGCCAGAAGGTAATTCCGGAAATTCCAGTTGGTATAAAATCGTAAAATGCTGCAATAAAATAGCAGAAAAGACTGATCATCAGGAATGAAATAAGATTTAATATAGTAGATTGCCAGTGAAACAATCCCCCGGTATCACGCGATGCAGGATCGTTTATTCCCCTGAAAAGGAAAAACCTGAAAATGCCTGGTATAATTCTTTTTGATGTTGACCGGATTAACGAGTATAAAAAGGCTGTTAATACAACAATCAGAATAATCCAGTCATAATGAAGTGTTTGTACAGGAATATTTTCGCCGGGCCTGAGATGTTTAACAAGTGTTGCCCGGGCTTCATCCTTCTTTATCTGGTTTTTTTCAGCGATATTAAACAGGAATCTGTTAGCAATGCCTGAATTAATTGTGCTGATAAAATTAGTTGAATCATAGAATGTGACATCAGCAATACTGTTCCTTGAACAAACGGATATGGTATCCTCCACTATAGGAATTGAAGGATCGGCTGTTGTTAGCTGAGAATGTTTTTTAAAAGATGACAGAGGTCTGATCTCAGGAAGTGAATATGTTTTTAACCTTATGGAATCATTTATGACAAACTTACCAATTTTAACAGTATCCTGTTGAGTTCCCGGGTTAGAATATATCATCATTTTTGCGAATTCAAACCACAAAAGTAATGATATTTATATGAGTTGAATAAAAATATAACAAAGACAAATTTTCAGAAATGAGCACTTGGGCAGCCAGATATTTCAGATAAAATATTATTTGCAAGTCTGCTGGCGCCTATTCTGAAAAGTGTATTGTTCAGCCAGTCTTGTCCCAGGCAATTTGATACGATCTGGTAATAGATACCGGCTTCTGCAGGAGTTACAATTCCTCCGGCTGCCTTGAATCCAACTTTGATTCCGGTTTCAGAATAGAAAACTGATATTGCCCGGCACATCACAAATGCAGCTTCAGGAGTTGCAGAAACCGGTGTTTTACCGGTTGATGTTTTAATAAAATCGGCGCCTGCATCCATTGCAATCATAGAAGCTTTGAATATGTTTTCATAGTCGCCTAAAAGTCCTGATTCAACAATGACTTTTAATTGTTTTTCTCCGATAGCAGCCTTGATCTCCCTTATTTCATCTGCCACAGCAGCAAAATCATTTCCGAGAAACGCACCAACCGGAATAACTATATCTATCTCGTCGGCTCCGGCCTCAACTGCCATTTTACATTCGGTGACCTTAATACTCCTGAAAGTTTGTGAAGTAGGAAATCCGCCGGCGACTGAAGCTATTTTTACATTTTTTATTTTAAGCTTTTCTTTTACTACTGCTACAAAATTCGGGAATACACAGATTGCCGCAACATTAGGAATATTTGAAAACCGGCCTGAAAAACTATTAACCTTCCCTGTGAAATGAATAATCTGACTCTTGTTGTCGGTTGTGTTCAGGCTGGTCAGATCAATCAGGTTCAAAAGACTCATCAACAGATGCTTATCTGATGTTCCTGAAGCGGATGCGGATACTTTTTTAAGTCCCTTTTTGATTTCAGTCTCCGAGGGACATTTATTGATCAGTTTCTGATATAGTTTTGTCATAGAATTTTCGGTTATGTTAAACTTAATAACGCAATTACGAAAAAAATAACGGGGTCAATATAATGCTTTTTGAATTCATAATTAATTTAATTACGTTTTTAAGTTATTTAAAAAGTTGTGCTGGTTTCATTTTTATTTAGCCTGCAGTACGGGCATCGAGACCAACCCGGATACTAGGCAAGCAGACCTTCGATTACCGGCCCGAGCGACAATCCAGGAAATCCCAGGCGAAAACACCCTTTCCCTTCCGACAATATCATTATTTTTAACTTTAGGCACTCCAAACTTCTTACTATTCCTTATTTTTAGTATCAATAATTATTGTAACAGGGCCATCATTTACTGATTCAACCTGCATCATTGCGCCAAATTCACCGGTACCAACTTCCTTTCCCAACAATTGGGTAAGTCCGGATACAAATCTGTTATACAATGGAATTGCAATATCAGAGTGCGCTGCACGGATATATGAAGGTCTGTTTCCTTTTTTGGTTTTTGCATGAAGGGTGAACTGACTGATTACAAGTATATTTCCATCAACATCAAGAACCGATAAATTCATTACTTCATTGCTGTCGTTAAAGATCCGGAGCTGTACTATTTTACCGCACAGCCATTCAATATCGGTATCATCATCGGTGTCTTCAATTCCCACCAGGACAAGTAATCCCGTACCGATTTCAGATCGGACCCTGTTATTGATTGTTACAGATGCTTTGGTTACACGCTGAATAACGGCTCTCATTGTAATAACTATTAAGATACACTAGTGTCCGGTTGAGGACGGTTAAAAGTAATGTAATTTATTAATATATAATACTTTAAATAAGGTCAAAAATTTTTACGACTTGAATTCATGCTTTCGCTCAAACAATATTTTGAGTGATGATTTATATTATATTTGCGCTTCAAACAATTGTTGAATGGACTCAATCACAATACTTGCAATAGCGCTGGGATTATCATTTGATACATTTGCCGTTTCATTATCCTATGGAGTTGTCAGGAGTGGCATCCTGTTCAGGCAGGCGGTCTGGATTGCGGCAGTTCTTGCTGTTTTTCAGGGAGGCCTTACTATTGCAGGATATTTCCTTGGATCGGTAATTTCAAATGCATTAAAAGCAACCGATCACTGGGTTGCTCTTGGGTTACTGACATTTCTGGGAATTAAGATGATCATTGAAGGTCTTAAAAAAACAACTAATAAAGAAACAAAAGACTTCAGCAGTACAGTTGTCCTGTTAACAATAGCTGTCGGAACGAGCATCGATGCGTTTGCAATAGGGATAAGCTTCGCAATTCTTGACGTAATGATATGGAGAGCAGGAATTATGATTGGCGCGGTAACTTTTCTTGCTTCAATGACAGCAATAAGAATAGGGAAATCGGCAGGAGAGAGACTGGGTAACAAAGTTGAAATAATCGGGGGTATTATTCTTGTCGCAATCGGATTAAAAATATTCCTCGAACATATGCTTGCCTGATAATCTGACCCGGCGAGCATTTCATTCTCCCAACCCCCATAATGTACGGCTTTTGGTTTTAGTCCGGCTTCAATATAGAATTTCGAAAGAAGGCGATCTGGTTCATAATTCAAAAGTGTTCTGATGTCAAGTTCAGTTGCGCGAAGAAAGGGACCGTCAAGAAGCTTTACATCAGTTAGTTCAAAAGGGAGAACTCTGAAAGATATTACCTCTGGTCCTTTGGTCTTAATATAGTTCTTTTCATTAGAGACACAACCTGAAACAGGCAATAGAATTACTACCAGGAGGATCAGATTTCTTAATGATTTTTCCATAAAACTATCAGATTGAATTAGAGTCCTGTAATTTATCAAAAGCTCACCGCTGTCACTGCGCTTTGATCCCCGTGCTTTCATGTGTAAGCTTTTGAGGCTTTTTTTCAGAAGATTAAAATGAAACCATCCTTCTTACTCTTTTATCGAACACTGCCATTTCAGTGAACCCAGCATATCTTAACAACTCATAGGCCTCATCGAAATATTGCCCGACCCGTGAAGGCATATGTGCATCAGAGTTCACGCAAACCGGAACACTTTCTTCTTTGAAAATGTGAAGGAACTTTCTGTCGGGATAAAAATCAGCAAGAGGCCTGTTCCTCCCGTTTGTATTTAATTCAAATGCCACATTATGTTCCTTCATTGTTTTAGCCATTTTGCGATACAGATGCTCCATATCTGCAGAAGGTTTATATCCATAAATTCTGATTAAATCGCAGTGTCCGATCATGTCAAAAATACCGGATGCCACAGCTATACAAACAGAATCAAAATACGATTCAAATAATCTGTTAATATTTTTTCCCTCATAAAATTCAAGACCAAGATCGACTGTTTTTTCACCAAGATAATGTACCGACCCGATAATATAATCCAGAGGAAGAAGATTCAGAAAGGCACGGGTCTCTTCTTCTCTGCCTTCAAAAAAATCAACTTCCAGGCCTATTTTAATTTTGATACTCTTTGTTCTGCCCCTGAGTTCCTGAATGTTGTTTATATAGGGAGAAATGTTTACCGGATTCATATTCCAGTCTTCAGGATCCCTGAATAGCGTCAGATGCTCTGAAAAACCAATTTCACTAAGTCCTGCTGCAATTGCGGGGGCAATATAATCTTCCGGGACGGAGCGTCCGTCGCTGTAGGTAGAATGCATATGGTAATCAGTTCTATAGATCATTATGAATAAAAACAGACAATAATTTTATCCGACCTTCAAATTAGGTCTAAATTTGGGAATAAAACAAATTGAATTCTGAGAAAATGAAAAGGAAAATGGTAAATTTGTGAAAAAATAAAAAAAGTGAGCGAAAAGAAAAACCCCTGCGTCTGCACAAATTGCGATTTCAGGGATGTAGTATTCTCGCACCTTGATGAAAAAACTATTAATGATTTATGCAATAACAAAGAAGAACAATTTTTTCACAAGGGAGAGATAATTAATCACGAAGGTGAAAAGATCAACACCTTTAAATACTTAAAGAGCGGGCTTGTAAAACTTTTCAGAAGGACCTCAACCGGAGAAGAGCAGGTAATAACAATTACGCGTCCTTTTGAGTTTGTGAGTAATATGAGTATATTCTCTGAAGAACGTTACCAGTATTCAGTCTCTGCTCTTGAGGATTCAGTTGTATGTATGGTTAATCTTGATTTTATCAAGGAGTTGTTCATGAAAAACGGTGGATTTGCCATGGGACTTCTTACAAAAATCTCTATGATAAATGATAAGATCATCAGCCAGACACTTGATATCAGACAAAAAAATCTTATCGGCAGGGTAGCGTATGTCATGCTATACTTTACTAAAGAGATCTATAAATCAAGAGTCTTTGATCTCCCGGTATCAAGGAAAGAAATAGCTGACTATATCGGTATGAGTACAGCAAATGTTATTCGGACGATGTCTGATTTTAAGAGAGAAGGAATAATCAGGATCTATGGAAAGACAATTGAGGTAGTTGATCTTGAAAAACTGGAAGTAATATCCAAACGCGGTTGATTTCCCTCTGTAATATGTTTAATCTGATTTAATGATCAGAGAATAACCTGTTCGTTAATTACGTTTTCAAGAGCCTTTTCCAGGTTTCCGAATAAGAAAGCATACCCGGAATTACTTATTTTTTTTGAAGAGATACGACTCCCTTGCAGTATCACAACGGCCATTTCACCCAGAATACTTTTCAGAACAAGTGCTGGAACCGGAAGCGGAAACAGAGGACGTTTCATAACTTCTGCCAGGGTCTGCATAAAAAATTTGTTTGTAACATGCTGAGGCGATACGGCATTAAATGCACCTTCCATTTCAGCATCCTTTACAGCCTTCAGATAGATGTTGCATAAATCCTTTATATGAATCCATGGCATATACTGACTGCCACGGCCCATTTTCACCAAAACGCCAACTCCGGCAGGTTTCATCAGTTTTGAAAGAGCGCTGTCATTTTTTTCCAGAACTACGGCGGTCCTGATTTTTACTGTCCTGATACCTTCATTACCAAACAGATCAGCAGCTTCTTCCCATTTCCTGCAGGTTGTTCCCAGAAAATCAGTCGCCGGCATATCATTTTCATTATAAATTTTATCAGAGGTTATTGAACCATAGTAGCCGGTTGCAGACGCGGAGATAAAGGCTTTTATCCTGATCCCGTTATTGATGATAACGTGATGAAGTAATTTTGCAGAATCAACACGACTTGACAGTATCTCATCCTTTCTTTTTAGTGTCCACCGCCTTTCACCGATATTTGCTCCTGCAAGATGAATAACATAATCTACTCCTTCAAATACTGAAGGATCAAGAATGTTATTTTCCGGGTCCCATCTGAAGGCCATCACTTTCCCCGATTGAACCGTTCTTCTTGAAAGATGAGAAACCTTATAACCTTCGGACAACAGAGCTGACGTAAGATATCTTCCTATCAGACCGCTGCCGCCCGTTATCAGAACTGAAGGGTTGATTTGCTGGTTTGTATCGGGTTGATTTCCTGACATAAAAAGGGTTTTGGATTAATTGTAAAATGTTTTACTTTAGAGGTCTTAAAATTACTAATAATGGAATCAAATAAAAAGCAAAAGATCATGGTAACTCAGAAAACAACCAAGGGGGTAATAGCTATTCTTACAGGAGGAGGTGACGTCCCCGGACTTAATCCGGCTATTCGTGCTGTAACAATTCGTGCAAACAGGGAGGGATATAAGGTTATCGGTCTGCGCAGGGGATGGGCTGGTATAACTGAATTAATAAGGGATACTAAGGCTGACAACAGCAATAACTTTCAGGTACTTACCGATGATATAGTTAACAAGGCGGGTCGTACCGGAGGTACATTCTTACATACATCTAGAACAAGGCCAAGCCATATGTCAAAATCAAGTGTTCCGGAACATTTGCAAAGTACATATAATGCTGATATTAATGACCTTACGCCTGAGATTATTAAAAACCTCGAATGGCTTGGAATAGATTACCTTATTCCAATCGGAGGCGATGACACCCTTAGTTATGGTGTTCATCTTTACAAACATGGTGTGAATGTGGTTGCCATACCAAAGACAATGGATAATGATGTGCCGGGAACAGACTACTGTATTGGTTTCAGCACCTGTGTTACAAGAACCATTCAGATGACCAACAGTCTCAGAACATCTGCAGGATCGCACGAAAGGCTCCTGGTTCTTGAAGTATTCGGAAGATATGCAGGGTTTACAGCAATGCTTCCTACTATGGCTGGTGCTGCAAACAGATGTGTGATACCAGAATATGAGTTTGACATCGATCAGCTTACAAAACTACTTGTTGAGGACCGTAATCAGAATCCAAGCAAATATTCGGTTGTACTGGTTTCGGAAGGTGCAATGTTCAGAGGTGGAGAAATGATTTTTTCCGACAGTGAAAAGGATGCTTATGGTCATGCAAAACTGGGTGGTATTGGTGATATGGTATCAGCTAAACTTAAAGAATTATCAGGAAACCACAACAAAGGAAAGACCATAAATGTAATCAACCAGAAACTTGGCTATATGGTTCGCGGCGGTGATCCGGATTTTCTCGATTCAATAGTTCCGATGGCTTATGGGAACCTGGCACTTGATCTGATTCTTAAGGGCGTGCACGGGAGAATAGTGGTTCTTAAGAATGGAAGATATGACAATCTCCCGATTGATGTTGTAACATCGTCCAAGAAAGTTGTAAAAGTATCAGATTATTATAATACTGAAAGACTACGTCCTTACTACCATAGTTTCGAAATGAAACCGTTCCTGCTTATGGCTTCAGATAATTAATGATTTGAATTAAATTTGGATATAATAGCATGTAGAGACGGCCAATTTGGCCGTCTCTACTCGTTTACGGAACAATTTTCCTTACTTTTGTCACAAATATTTTAATTTTGGAAAAGGGAATAGTCTTAAAATCTACAGGGATCCATTATAAGGTACTTAATAGTGATGGATTTGTAATGGATTGTTCCATTAAAGGAAAACTAAGGATTAAGGAATTTCAAATCACTAATCCAATTGCTGTTGGAGATAATGTTCTTTTTGAAACAGATAAAAAAGATGAATCGGGAATTATAACCGAAGTGCTTGACAGGCGTAATTATATTTTACGAAAAGCCACAAATCTGTCAAAACAATCGCAGATAATTGCATCAAACATTGATCAGGTATTTCTGATGATAACTATAATTCTTCCCGAGACACAGGTTGAGTTTATCGACAGGTTTCTGATAACAGCAGAAGCATACAGAATAACGGCTAAGATTATCATTAATAAAACTGACCTTTACAAAGAAGCCGAAATTGAGAAGATGAATTATCTTGAGTCAATGTACACCAAAATCGGATATGAATGCATCAGGTTATCCTTGTATGAAAATACAAACCTTGACTCACTTATTCTGCAGATGAAGGATAAGACAAGTCTGATCTCAGGAAATTCCGGAGTAGGCAAAACAACTCTTCTGAACACCCTTAATCCGGAACTCAGACTCAAGACAGCTAAGATCTCGGATTCCCATAAACAGGGAAAGCATATAACAACCTTTCCCGAGATGCACAATATGCCATTTGGAGGTTTTGTAATTGATACGCCCGGGATACGGGGGTTTGGCGTTGTTGATATGGAAAAAAATGAGATATACCATTTTTTCCGCGAAATATTCAGAATATCTGAATATTGCAGATTTAATAACTGCCTGCACCTTGAAGAACCCGGATGTGCTGTAAGAGTTGCAGTGGAAAAAGGGGAAATAGATTTTCTCAGGTATCGAAGTTATCTTAATATCATGGACGGAGATAACCGTAAGTACCGTTAGATTGAAATTTATTGTTATAAAGCTTATCTTTATATTATTCAGCCGATAAACATTTTGTTCAGATGAGAAGGATTCTTATTATAGTGTACTCAGCATTTCTGGTAATATTGCTAATGAATTATTTTTATTATAAAAGCCTGTATAGTAAACAGATAACTTATATTATTGAATTACTTGACCGTCAGGTTCAGATTGTTGGTCTGGAAGTTGACAGCACCAATAATAGTTTTGCAAGCGATCTGACACAAATTAATTTTCAGGGAGATGTCAGTAAGTTTTTCGACAAGGCTCATCCTGAAATTACGTTCAGGGTTACTGAAAGAATGAAATTGTTTTTCTCAAAGTATAAGAGTTTTGTAACCGGAATTAAGTTGTATGATAATAATAAAAATGAATTCTCTTTAAAAATAGATGAATCGGGTGAATGGCTTGAACAACCATATATTCTGCATGTTCAGGCGGATATATTGAATATGGAAAAGCTGGTTCAGGAAAACCGGAAATTTGACTACTACCTGCCCATACTAAAAGATAACAATGTAATAGGCAATATTGTCGCAACAGTCGATTACCAGAAATACTTTTCCGAGATATTTTCGGTATTTAATCTTAAGGACTATCAATGGCAATGGGTCGTAAGTAATTCAGGTGAAATAATTTATGATAATAACACGAATAAAATTAAATACTCTCAGATTGAAAAGATAACACAGGGTCTTGCCGGAGGATCAGTGGAAAACATAATTCACAAGGCCACCATTAATGATAAAACAAGGGAAATAATTTCATCTTATTATTCCACACAACTTCTTCAGAGAGATTTTGGGCTTGTTTTTTCGGCCCCGACGGATTTTTTTCAGAAATATATTATCAGAAATTCACTGTTTATTGTTCTGGGAACACTTTTCCTTATTCAGGTGATAATCTTTATTTTCCTGCGATACCTGAAATCACAAAAATCAGAAATGAAGAGATTGAATGCTTCCGAAAACATGCTCTTCAAACTCATTGAAGAGATGCCTGTTGGCGTAATAATTCATAACAATAACCGGGAAATTGTAAAAGCCAATAAAGTTGCCGCAAATCAGTATTCGTACTTAAATGAGGGGGAGATGAAGGGCAAAATATTTCCTGAGACAGTTTTACATAGCGATAATAATTATTTTTCAAAAACGCTGGGCGATACTTTCAATCCCGATCAGTTTGTAATTATAAAAAAAGAGATTGGAGAAATTGTATTATTCAGAAACAGCATCCCGGTAATTTTCATGGGAGAACAGGCTACAATGGAAATTCTTATTGATGTTACAATGCTTGAATCGGCACGAAAGCATGAGGCTAAAGCCAACGTGGCAAAATCTGAGTTTCTTGCAAGAATGAGTTATGAGATCCGCACTCCCCTGAACGGAATTATAGGTATGGCGGACGTTCTTCATAAGTTTGAGCTTTCATCTGAGGTAACGAACATTGTAAATCTTCTCCGGCGCTCAACGGAAGTTTTGCTTAACATAATAAATGATATACTTGATTTTTCAAAAATTGAATCAGGCAGAATGATTCTGGATGAGGTCCCCTTTAATCTCAGGGAGGAGATTACTTATTGTATGGATCTTGCTAAAACCAATATTTCACAGAACAGCCTTGAACTTATTTGCACAGTAGATGATAATGTTCCAGAGAGTATTATTGGCGATCCTTTCAGATTAAGACAGATACTGACTAACCTGATAAACCATTCAATTAAAAATACAGAAAAAGGAGAAATCCGGCTGAGAAGCTTTCTTAAAAGTAATAAAAACGGATTACTAACACTTGGGTTTGAGCTTCTTGATACCGGAACCAGCTTTGACAAAGCTTCCCTGAAAAAGATATATGGCGATTTTGTAAATATCGAATCAAAAGTCAGAACTAATGATGAGTCGGGTTTCGGCACAATACTTTCAAAACAACTTGTAGAACTGATGGGCGGAGAGCTTTTGGCTGAGTGCCCTTCAGGCCTGCTTGGTAACATGGGGACCAAGGTGTCATTTACAATAATCAGTTACTCGAATGACAGAACAATAAAAGACCTGTCATTTGAAAATATAAAGACATTTGAGAAAGTCAAAACCCTGGTAATTACCGGTAATCAAAACAGGGATGAGGAGATACTGGGTGCATTACATAAGCTTGGACTTACTGTAACTATTACAACATTCATGAAATCAACAGTAAGCCAGATCAAGTCAAATCTGAATTTCCCCGGAGAAAAATATAGCCTCGTAATTATTTTTAATGAACCGGATTTTGATGGATTCGATGTTGCCAGGTCGATATGGGAGAATAACCTTTCCCCTAACTTCATAATGCTTATGATAAGTTCAAATGACAAGAAAGGAAATTATCTGAATTGCATATCCATGGGAATCGACCATTACCTTATTAAACCATTTGATATCAATGATCTGATGAATATAATAAAGAATAGTTTTCCCTTTATCGAAGATCCGCATGCTTCCGTTGATATCGGAACTGTACGAAATGATATCAGGATATTAATTGTTGAGGATAATAAAATGAATCAGAAGGTTATCGGAGCAATGCTTAAAAACCTTGGATATTCCTTTGATATCGCTGATGATGGTTATGCCGGTTATCTTCAGGCAAAGATCAGGAAATATGATTTGATCTTCATGGATCTGATAATGCCCGAAATGGATGGTTTCGAATCGGCACAAAAAATCCTTAATTATGATAAGACTGTCATAATTGTTGCTTTTACGGCAGACAATATGCCAGAGTCAAGGCGGAAAGCCGAACTTTCAGGCATTAAGGATTTTATCTCAAAACCCGTCAGGATGGAGGATCTTAAAAGACTTTTTGCAAGATATTTTAAAAAGTAGAATACTATCTGGTTATAAAATAATGCAACCCGGAAAAATAGACATATTAAGGTTTCTCGAGCTTTCTGAGACCATTCCGGTTGTGGATGTCAGATCTCCTTCTGAATTTAACATGGGTCATATTCCCGGAGCAGTCAACATTCCGCTTTTTAACGACAAAGAACGGGAAGCCGTCGGCATAAAATATAAGAAAGAAGGACGCGTGCCGGCAATCCTTGAGGGATTAATGTATACAGGTCCCTCTATGACCACCAAACTTGAACTTGCTCTTAATTATGCAAAAAACGGAAAGCTTCTCGTACATTGCTGGAGGGGGGGAATGAGATCCGAAGCAATGGCATGGCTCTTTTCACTGGGAGATCTACAGACTGAGGTGCTGGAAGGCGGATATAAATCATACCGGCATCATGTTCTTCATAGCCTTTCAGGCAAAAGAAAGCTGATTGTACTGGGCGGAATGACAGGTAGCAGCAAAACCCATATTCTCAGATACCTCAGGGAAAAGGGTCATCAGGTAATAGACCTTGAAGGCATTGCAAATCACAGGGGATCGGCCTTCGGGTCGCTTGGACAACCTCCCCAGCCGTCTACCGAACAATTTTCTAACAATCTTTATAATGAATGGAAAAAACTTCAGAGTGATCTTCCTCTTTGGGTGGAGGATGAAAGCAGGAACATCGGTTTAGCATTTATGCCTGACAGTTTTTATTTGAACATGCAGGATTCCATGACAATTATACTATTGATGGATGTTAAAACCAGATTACCCCGACTATTGGAAGAGTATTCAGCATACCCCTCCGATTCACTGAAAGCATCAATTATGAAGATAAGCAAACGGCTTGGAGGGGATAATACACGGGACGCACTTGAAGCTGTTGAGGCAGGAAATTTTGCAAGAGCAATTGAAATAACTCTTTTCTATTATGATAAAGCATACATGTTCGGGTTGAAAAAGAAACC
The DNA here is from genome assembly GCA_025358455.1 of Bacteroidales bacterium. Taxonomy (GTDB): domain Bacteria; phylum Bacteroidota; class Bacteroidia; order Bacteroidales; family VadinHA17; genus LD21. The sequence continues at coordinate 47,185 of JANYJP010000033.1, read as the reverse complement.
ACTTAAAAACCTGGTATATGTTGACACAGATTCTGATGATGTTGAGACCAATGCATTGAAGATAATTGAGGCGGCACGGAAGATAACCTGGCTTTAATCTTTAGCATCTACCCATTTATATACCTTGTCAGACCGCCTCAGGATATCGGGCGTTTTAATTGAGCACAATTCTCCTTTTAAAGCCCTCTCCACAACCATCAGGTCAACTCTTATCTCATCTGCAATGTATTCCATCACCCCGGTCGTGGGTCCGGTAATAAGGATTGTATCGCCTTTGTTCAGATCGCCGTTTTCCAGTTTGATCTCGGCCACGTCAAGCTTTTTAAAGTAATTGGTGATCTTTCCGATATAAACCTTTCTTTTTGTTGCGCTTGAACCATAATTGGAATTCCATTCCCCCATCTTTTGTCCAAGGTAATATCCATCCCAGAAACCCCGGTTAAAAACCGTTGAAAGCCTCGCTCTCCATAAATCCGTTTTTTCTTTGGTATACGTTCCTTCTGCAATAGCTTTGATGGCCTCATCATAACATTTCGAAACTTCTTTGACATATTCAGCAGAACGCGCCCTGCCTTCTATTTTCAAGACTTTTACTCCGGATTCAGTAAGTTTGTCAAGGAATCCGATAGTACAGAGGTCTTTAGGTGACATGATATATTCATTATCAATCTCTAGCTCATAGCCTGATTCTTTTCCTGTAACAATATATGATTTCCTGCAGGTCTGGTAACATTCCCCCCTGTTTGCCGATTTGTTATTTTCATGAAGACTTAAATAGCATTTTCCTGAGATAGCCATGCACAGAGCTCCGTGAACAAACATTTCAATTTTGACAAGATCTCCTTTCGGCCCCCTGATATTCTGCTCAAGGATGCTGTTGTAAATGTGTTTTACCTGGCCGATATTCAACTCACGGGCCAGAACGGCAACATCTGCCCACCGGGAATAAAACTTCAAAGCTTCAACATTGGTGATATTCAGTTGTGTTGAAAGATGTACTTCAATACCTGAGGAGAATGCATAATTAATAACCGAAAGATCTGAAGCAATCACAGCTGAAATACCACTTTCCACGGCTGCATCAATAATGTTGTGCATCTGTTCAATTTCGTGATCAAATACTACCACATTTACAGTCAGATAGCTTTTAAGTCCATTTTTTTTGCAGATCGAAACAATTTTCCTCAGGTCCTCAATTGTGAAATTATTTGATGAGGCAGCTCTCATATTGAGTTGCTCAGCTCCGAAATAAACCGAATCAGCACCGCCCTGAATAGCTGCCATCAGTGACTCATATGAGCCTGCAGGAGCCATTATCTCAATATCTTTTCTGTTCATAAAGCGCTGCAAATATAGAAATTAGAATTTTCCCTTGTTCATCACAATCCTGATACACGATCCCTTGCCAACTTCAGAATTACGGACGAATATTTTTCCATGGTGGTATTCTTCGATAATCCGTTTTGCAAGTGAAAGTCCAAGACCCCAGCCGCGTTGTTTTGTTGTGAACCCCGGATTAAAAATTTTATTGAATAGTGATTTTGGAATTCCTTTACCTGTGTCCAGGATATCGATTATAGCATTTTTATCAGTTTCCATTATTCTGACAGTGATCTTTCCGTTTCCCTCCATCGCGTCTATGGCATTCTTAGATACATTCTCGATGACCCATTCAAAAAGCGCAGTATTCACAGGAACAATAACTTTATTTTCGATATTATAATCAGTAATGAAAATGACTTTCGATGATGTTCTTGTTTTCAGGTAATCAATAGCATGTGAAATAATCTCAATAATATTCTCATTTACGAGTGCTGGTTTTGATCCGATTCTTGAAAATCTTTCAGTAACTTTTTCAAGTCGTTGAACATCAAGGGCTAGTTCTTTTGTTATTGAAATATCGGGATAGTTCTGTTGAAGAACTTCTATCCAGCCTGCAAGAGATGAGGTTGGAGTACCCAACTGATGAGCGGTCTCTTTAGACATACCTACCCAGACCTGGTTTTGTTCGGCTTTCCGCGATGATCTGAATGCCAGATACGATACGATAATAAACATGATGATTATACCAAGCTGAATGAAAGGATAGAAAATCAACATTGTAAGGATTATGCTGTCGTTATAATATATCCGGTTATAGTGGCCCTTTTCAAGGTCTATGACTATAGGTTCATTTTTCTCCTTTATTTTTTTTAGGCTCTTTTTCAGAAATTGCTTATCGCCTGTCTTTTGGGTATCGAAGTTACCTGCAGAGATTATACTATCAGATTCATCAGTAAGAATTACCGGAATTGTTTTGTTATTATCTATGATTGAAAAAAGGAAATCAACATTCTGGGTTGTATCCGAAAGAGATACAAGTCTTGTTGCCTCGGCCCACAGTTCAATGTTTTTTCTTTCCTCAACCTTTAACTTTATCACGAGGTTTCCGGTATAATAAAGTGAACCCATTCCAATGAGTATTGAAAAAAGGAGCAAAAACAGCTTCCCGGGATTATTATGACGAAAAATATTCAATGTCCTCTACAATTTATTTTTTCTTAAAGAAACTTTTCACCCCTGATTCTTTCTTTACAACAGGAGGGGCAGATGTTGCCCCGGTGCTGTCAGTCTCATCCCAGCTTATCCTGAATCGTGATTTTTTTTCGACCGGTTTCTGCTTTGCAGTTGTATCACTTTTATACCAGCCATACTCCTGATTAAGAATTGATTTGAGCGTCTGTCTTTCCGCCTTAATGTTACTTTTTACCTCTGTGCCTGCCGCCTTGAGGTCATAACCTACTTTTACATCTTCACCTTTGCCTGTAACTTTTAACAACATTGAAGTACGACCTAATCCATCATCCTGTACTATACCGAATTCCGTAACATTGCTTTTGTTTTTCTTTCTTTTCCTGCTAAGAATTTCAGATAAAAGTATTTTGACATGATATTCATAATTGTTATCAAAGCTGTGTTTCCCATTAACAGAAAGATCTGCTGCAGATGATTTTACATCCATCTGAGGAGTATAAAGAAAATTATTCCTGATAAAAAAGTCGTTTTTAAGTTGCTCAAAATGAATGTTTTCAAGCTCTGAAAGTTCAATATATGATGAAAGCTTTTTTACCGGATCAAAATTAATGAGACCTCCATCAACAATGATATACTTTCCTTCAGCTGTAACTGATTTTATCTGTGCCTTAAGCATGGAATCCATCGGAATGAGAACTGAAAGCGAGCCGGAAAGAGTTCCTGAAAGGTTTTCAGCTTTTATAAAATTCTGTCCGAAATTGTGGAAGGTTGTAAAGGCTTTATTTATATTAATGTTGCTGAGATTAAAGTTGCCCTTTGCAATTAATGATTTGCTGGGGTTCTGAATGACGAAACCGGTACCTGAGATGGCGCCGCTCAATGAATGCATATTCAGCGACTTAAAGGTAAGTAATCGGGGCTTGTAATTAAGCGTTCCTGCTACTTTTGAACATGAAAAAGTTTTGTAGCTGATACTGTCAATTCTGAAGTTTATATCAACAATGAGATCGCCCGGTAATTTAATGGCTGTTTTAGTAACTGGCCGTGTTTTATCAGAAACCGGTATTTTCATAAAGGCTTCGGGAATCAGCCGGTTGAATGAAACATCGGCAGTTGCGATCATCTTAACCGGTCTGCCAACAAGCCATTCAGGCAGGTTTCTGAATTCTCCGTTTACTTTAATTTTTTGTCCTTTATATGTTAAGTTGAGATTTTCTGCCCTTGAAACATCAGAAAGTGACAGGTTCCCGGATACATTATTTACTAAAAAAGGATTATTTTGAAACCCGATGGAAAATGAATTAAATATAAGTGCTGCCTCTGGCTTCAAATCAATAATGTCATTAATTATAACTGAGTCTTTGGGCCAGAAGTTTGTCGCGAGTTTAAGATCAACATCAACAGAACCCTCAGCCATTGAAAGCTTCTGAATATTGAAAAACTCTTTAATTTCACCCGGGAAAATTCTTCCTTTGAAAACTATATTAGTTCTTGGATGGTAAAAGTCTGAAATGATAACAGAGCCTGTATATTCCGAGGATCCAAACTTAACTCTGATATCTTTAAATGAAACAGAGCTGGTCGAAAACCGGTTTTTTGATCCGTTCGATAAATGCCCGGTAAATGACAGGTTGTTTATTGCCAGTTTTGATTTACCATAAGCAATATGGCCATTCTTAAGAACACAATTTATCTCAACATGCGGGTTTTTGGTTCTTGAAAGAGGACCCTTGATTTTAGCTTCTGCAATTAGTACACCGGATGGATTATAATCAGAAACTATTTTAAGATACTTTTCGGGCAGGTATTTCCTGATCTTCGCGATATCGACATTAAAACCTGTGACATTGAGATCAAGTATGTTAGATGAAGAAACAAACCCGTCCAGTCCAAACTGATAATTTTCTACCGAAAGAGTGCCTTTTCTGAAAAGAACACCGCTTTTTGAACTTTGAAGGATTAAATTCAGGCTGGTTGTAACAGGTTTTGTTATAATAGTATTGTAGAGCTGAAAGTAGTCCGTTTGCATATTTGCTGCTGCAATAAAATCTATATTCTCACCTGATATTTTACTTTTTAGTTTGCCATTATTTATCAAACCACTAATTATTAATTTTATAGCCAGGTTGTTGTAGTAACCCTTAAAATCACTAAGGTTTATTCTTTCGAGGTTGATTGTAAAAACTTCATTCCCGGCATTGCCGTTTTTAACTGATACATGGTAATTGACATGACCTGCAGTATCGGTATAAAAAAAAGCTTTCCCGTCTTTTGCGCTTATCCTTTCAATATAGTAATTGCCTTTGATAACATCAGTTATTTTGAACTCAACTGACACATTTCTGGCTTCCAGAAGAGTATCGGTATTCATTCCTGTAAATTGCTTTGAATCAAACTCTGAAGATGAATGAACAACTACATTTTTTAATTCAAGGGATGCTTTTGGAAATTTTTTCAGGAAGGATAATTTGAAGGAGCCAATATCAAGTTTTGTCGAAATATTCCTGTTAAGCGAACTCAGGATTATGCCAGCAACCCTATCCTGCAGAAGAAGTGAGGCTGAAACCAGGATAATAGATACCGATAGTACAAGTACCAGGAAAAGTTTAAGTATTTTCAGGAAGAGTTTCATGCATTAAAAAGAAATTTCTGTCAGCCGGAAAAAATCCGGCGAGCAAAGTTAATTCATTTGAATAAATAAAGTTCTCTAATTTAAGAAGGAAGGATAAATCGCTGCAAGGGGAAAGATCTCCCCAGGTGATAATATTTCGCCTGTCATTATAATTTCAATTCAATTAACACAAAGATACTGAAGAGGTATAATACAAACAATATCAAACATGTAGAGACGGCCAACTTGACCGTCTCTACAGTACCGGGAATGAATAAAAAATTAATTATTGAATGTAAATGCCACACCTATTTCAAAAGGATACAGATCATATCCACCCGCACCTTTACCTTTCTGGAAGAGAGGAGTTTTATAATAAGTTCCATATATCTGAAAATTTCCATATCCCACACGGGCAGTTGCTCCATATCTGAGCATGTTAAGACTAAAATCGCCATCAGATTTTATTTTCTGTCCGTCCTCGAATACCATTTTTGTATGCGATCCTAATTTCACTGCGCCTATTGGTCCGGCGGCAATACTGAGATGATTTGAATTAACAGGCAGTTGCATTTCCAGCATAAAAGGAAGCGTAAGATAAAGAGTAGCTAGTTTTGATTTTTTAAGTACCGAACCCGGATCAAGCATCTCAATTACTCCATTGCTGCCTTTAAGTATATTGTTATTTCCATCAAATCTGTAATTATTCCAGTTTAAGCCAAGGCCTGTAACAAATCCGATATGCCTGGCTAATCCAAGGCTTAGCTGACTAAAATTGATGTTAAAGTTGGAAGATTTGCCTGAGTTAAGGGTCATGTAGTTAATATCATCAGGCATTACGTTACTATTATCAGTTGTAACATAGCTATTGAAACCAAGTTCGATTCCGGCCCAGTGTCCTCTGAACCTGTTTCTTCTTCTCTCATGTCTGTCATCCATTTCATCATTCCAATCCTCACTCTCTGTGTACTTTTCAAACCTGAATTTTGGTCCCTCCGGCGATTCGAGAATATTAAGACCTCTGTTTCCGATCGTCACATTAACTATTGAATCATTTTTTTCTACGCCTAAAAGATCTTCTCCGATTGTAACTTTTGTGTTTTCATCTGCTTTAACGTTGTTTTCCGATTTTTTATCACTCTGGCTTTCCGCCGATAATTTCTGGCTGAATCCCTGCATTAAAATTGCTGTGAGCAAAATTATTATTCCAATTTTTTTCATGGCTGTAAAAATTAAAATTGTTATTTTTTTCTGGTGGGACGCACGGTGTTGTAAAAAAGTTACGGAAGAGGTTCGCTTTATTTAACAGGCGCATTAAATTTCAGGATTTTTGAACTGAAATAAACCGATTTAAGAGTTCCATTCGCGTCATTATTTTCCTTAAGAGCCATCTCCCATCCGAGCAACTTGTTAAGCCCCGTGATTCCGGCTTCTGCAATCTCATATCCTCTCAGCGGCGTATCAAGTTTAGTGTTTTCCTTAAGGATTTTTTCCCGGAAAGTTTTCGCCAGGAACCTGCCAATGTTGCTTCGTGTGTCTTCCCGGTGAGGGACTTCGATTTTTAAAGCTGATGCAATCAATTTATTATCTATATTCAGTTCTTCTAAATTGATCAAAGAATTAAAAGAGATTTTTTCAGGCATTATTTCAAAGTTGCCAGTGATTCTTACCAAAGACTCTCTGGGAAGAGCTGCAACTAATTCAGAATTAAATTTGGAAGGATTAATTTTCTTAATTCCTTTAACCCTTTTTATGTTTACTTGTTTTAGAGTGCTGTCAGCTACAATGTTTTGAGCCTGAGGCAGTATAGGATCGGACGTGTTGCAGGGTATAATGATATAGTTTATAATAATGAACACAATGACAGCCGCAGCGCTTAACCCAATCAGTGAAAGGCGGATGATCGTTTGTGCTGCTGTTCTCTTCAGCATCAGACTTTTGTGTTTATAGGTGATCGCAGAAGCAGAGATTCGGGTTTTCTGAATTAGTTTAAAGGTCCTCTTCTTATCAGTGTCAACATTAATTATCTTCATCAGTTCTGTTTGCTGACTAATGGAAAGATCATTTTCGAGGTACGCCACACACAAATATTCGAACTGAGATAAAATAATATCAGATGTTGATTTTTTCAATTGTTCCTTATATAGGAATGAATCATAGGCAGATACGCAAAGTATTGAGTCTTTTCGCAGCTCCTCAAATTCTTCTTTCAGGTCGGGATTCCCGTTAAGGAACCGGGTAACCTGCTCAACCTGTGCATCGCTCAGATTGCCGTCAAGCCAATCAATAAACCATATTTCATAATTTGTTTTGTTGATTTCCATGGCTAAAGAACAGTTTCAATTTTTCCGATAAAACTCTTCAGCGCAAGGCGACCCCTGTAGATGTTTATTTTTACCTGGGCTTCAGTTTGCCCGGTTATGTCACCAATCTCCTTATAGCTGTAACCTTCATAATCTCTGAGCATGACCGAAGTTTTCTGTTGTTCAGGCAGCCGGCTGAGTGCAATATGCAGGATTTCATTAAGATCACTGTAATGGGATTCATAAATCATTTCCTTTTCATGTTCCGGCTCAAGATTGGTCATCCTCTTTTCCTTACGTATTATGTCAATCATGTTATGATACGCTGTTGAAAACAACCATGATTTCACCACCCGATATTCAATCTCTGCAACATGTCGCCAGAGTTTTTCGAAACTATCCTGAACGATGTCATTCGACCTGTCTTCATCCTTAAGGTTGCCCCTGATAAAACGGTAAACTGAATCGGCATATTCTTCAACAGATCTGTTGTATTCTCTTACTGTCATAAATGGCTAATACAATGCAAAGACGGATGAAATTACGAAAAGTTACAGGTATGTACAAAAAATGTGTAGGTTCTCACACTGGGCGTTTCTGCTAATTGTTTGTTGAATACCTGCGAACATTCTCAATATTATTTTGTTGTTAATTAGAATGATTATAAAGAATCATCATGAAAAGAAAAAGATTTCTTGGAACTATGTTAGCCTTAACTGCTGCCCCTTTTGCTTTTGGCATTCAGAATCAGACAGGACTTACAAACAACAATAAGGGATTTAAGATAAATGATGGTGAGGGTAGAATACATGGACATCTTAAGTTAAAAGGTGTAAATGCGAATATTTTAGATTTAAAGGTATCGGGCAAAGATACTAATGGAGATTTGGCAATATTTGAACAGACTAGTATTTCACAGGGGAGAGGTACCCCCTTGCATATTCATCCAATGCAGGATGAAGTGTTTTATGTCATTAAAGGGGAATATTATTTTGAGGTTGGTAAAGTACCTTATCACCTTGGCGTTGGTGATAGTATATTTTTGCCAAGAAAAGTTCCACATGCCTGGACCCAGGTGAGTAATACAGGGAAAATGACAGTGACATTTCAGCCAGCAGGAAAGATGGAGGAATTCTTTATAACCCTGGCAGGTCTCGAAAAAGAACCTACTACTGAAGAAATAGCAAAGATTTTCGCTGATAATGAAATGGAGATAGTTGGCCCGCCGTTAAAAATAATGTAGTTAATTTTTAGGCTGATAAACTCTTACCCAGTCAATTTCCATTGTGGTCATACCATTTATTGGCTTGTCAAGCCCACCTGCAAGACCAACATACATTGGCTCCTGTGGGACATCAGAAGTCTGGGTATATACCTTTGTATTATTTATTTTCCAGACAAGTTTGTCAGAGGTCCATTCAAGTGAATAAATGAAGAAATCATTGGAATACCGTGACCCGAGCGAGGTTTTTACATTATTCCCATTGGCATTGAAATAGTTGAACCAGACTTTACCTTTAGAAGTCCGGCAAATATCAATATGAGGTGTGATTTTATCACCAAGCATCCAAAAAGCATTCTTTGCATTTGGATCTCCAAGCTTTATTTTTGCAGTAAACAGACCATATTTCTGCCGGAAACTGGTTCCCGTATTAACAAGTCCTGACGTATAGCCGAATTCTTTTGTGGAAAACCCATGTGCTGCTGACCATACTTTCCCGGTGATTCTCTGAGGTTTGGTGCTGATTTTAAGTACACTGGTCCGGATTTCGAAATTTTCCTTTTCCGTATATGCCTGAAGATCTGATTCAACAGAATATCTGTCGTTGAGTAATTTTTCACCCCAGAAGTAGTTTGTCATCCATTTTTTAGTATCGAGCTTATCAATATCAAACTCCTCACAAAAGGTTAACTCCCTGTGTTTAAGAACATCAAATTTGTTGGAATCTTTAACAATTAAGTACCAGATAATATCGGGGTTCTTCTTAAGTTTATCATACTCCTGTAACTCCTTGAACATCGCTGTTTTCTCGTATCTTTTCTTATCAAGAAGATACTCTTTCTTTTGTTTGAAATCTGCCGTGGTAACGTATTCTTTAAGCTCATTGAATCTGGCAAGACGTTTGGAACCATCAATATTCAGATAGTTCGCATATTCTTTGGCGGATTTGAACTTAAAATAATCCTTTATTTCGGAGCTGTTTTTCAGGCGGTTGTATTCCTGAAGCTTTTTAAAATCATCAGTTTCTTTGAACCCTTTTGCCTTAATCTTTTCTTTAAATTCCAGAGACTTAACCAGGGTTTGAAGAGATTCATAACCATTTATTTTTTCTGAGCCATCCAACTCCTTGAACTTCTTCAGAACCGGACCAGCAATTGTTCTGTAATAAAGAACTATATCCTTTGATTTTTGAAGTGACAAAAACTCTTTCTCTTTTGAGTATTCCTCTGAATTCTTATACTGAAGGGATTCAATCTCTTTCTTTTTCTGAACAAAATCTGAAGAATTTACCAGAGAGTCGAGCTTCTTGTAATTTGCCAGCTGGTCAGATTCGGAAAAGGCATGAAGCTTCTCAAATTCAGCAATTAACGCCTTTTCTGCCTGCTCAATTTTTAAAGTCGATGGGATCATTCCCAGTAAAAGTTTGAGGCTTGCCATGGTAAAATTGGTTTATGTACAACTGATAAAGATAAAAAATCTTTCCAGAATAATCGATTTCCATTCTTCAAATATTTGTTTTAAGGGATTTTGCCATACCAGAAATAAAAGAAATCTAATCTGTAATTTTTTCCTGACTTATAAAATGAGTCGCCTTATAACAAAAAAGATTTATTTGGGACTGTTTTATACTTAAGACAGGTATAAATATTGTTTCCGGATTTTTTCTACTTTTGCGGTGTCATTAAAAAAACAAAGATGTCACTGGTACATGAATTTGAAAACAGCGGGAACTGGTTATTTAAAAGAAGGAGTTGGCTGCCAGCTATATTAATTGTTGCGGGTATTGTTATGATGTATCTGGGCAACCGGCAGGCAATACTCTTTGATATGAGGGATGAGCTTATATTTCTTGGAGTGAGCTTTTTTGGCGAGATAATAAGGATTATTACTGTTGGGTATACTCCAAAGAACACCTCCGGACGAAACACGGTTAACGGTCAGCTTGCTGATGAATTAAATGTCACCGGCATTTATTCAGTATTGCGTCACCCGCTCTACCTCGGAAATTTCTTTATGTGGCTTGGACCGGTTTTGTTCCTACGCTCTGCCTTGGCTGCCGTACTTTTCGGGCTGATATACTGGCTATATTATGAGAGGATAATGTTTGCAGAAGAACAATTTTTAAGAAAAAAATTCGGGGAGATCTATGACAAATGGGCAGAAAAAGTAAGTTCCTTCATCCCGTATTCTTTTAAATATATTCCTTCTGATCTTACCTTTTCAGTACGGAATGTTCTGAAGAGAGAATACAACAGTTTTATAAATATATTCTTAATTTTCACTTTGCTTGATCTGTTCAGAAACTATTTTCTTTCGGAACGAATTTACCTGACAGAAATGTGGTTATATCTTACTGCTTCAGCCGGCATAATCTGGCTGGTCATAAGAATTATCCAAAAAAGCACAAAGTTGCTTGAAGTTGAAGGAAGATAAGACCCCTCTGTTCCGCCGAATTAAAAGGGGTTCATATCCCCGGAATTAACTGGTCATTTTGTTTATTACCTTTGCATCATGACCAAGGCGATCAGCGCGATATTATCATTTCTATTATCTCTGCCTGTGCTTTTTTACAAGTATTCGATTTCACCTTTGCTTCGTCCGTCATGCCGTCATGTACCGTCATGTTCACAATATATGCTTGATGCGCTGAAGATCCACGGACCATTTACCGGTCTGGTTTTAGGAACCGGAAGGATACTAAGATGCAGGCCGGGAGGAACACATGGTTATGATCCTGTTCCGCTCTTCAGGTTCCGTCGGTACAGGCCACTTTCAGAAATGTTTAAAAAGCGGGAAACAAATAACCGGTTAAAAAGGAGTAACGATTTAACGGCATAATGGTGTGAGCCGTAGAGTCATTGAGCCGTTTATCAGAACTTAAGCTCTTCCTTCAGCTGTTTATAACCTGAACGGCTTACGGGCAGTTTATCTCCCGAGTGAAGAATTGCAATGTGAGTGTCTTTCCCGTATGGCTCAATACGATTGATCTCAACTACATTTACAATGTATGAACGGTGAATTCTTACAAAGTCGGTTTTTGGAAGATTCTCCTCATAAAATTTCATAGTTTGTTGTTTTAAAGCCTTTCCTGCTGAATGGTATATCATAACATAATCATCCTGAGCTTCTACATATCTGATATGTTCTACAGGAATAAGATTTATTGCATTCCCCTTGCGTACAACAACTCTGTTTACTGAAGAAGTGTGTTCGGGCCTTTTAGAAAGAAGCTGACTTGCTGATTCTTTGTTTCCCTTACCTGACCTGATTTTGTCAATAGCTTTCTTAACTGCATCAAGGAACCGGCTTTTTTGAAAAGGCTTCATAAGATAATCTACGGCATTCAGTTCAAAAGCCCTTATTGCAAACTGATCATAAGCTGTGGTAAATATTATTTCAGGCTTCTCGGTAAGAACCTCAACTAACTCGATTCCGGTAAGTCTGGGCATCTGAATATCAAGGAAAATCAGATCGGGTTTCATTGCCGATATCGATTTGAGACCAGAAAAGCCATCTGCGCATTCGCCAATAACCTCTATGAATTCTACCTCCTGTAAATAATGTTTAATTAATTCCCGCGCAGGGGTTTCATCATCAATTATTAATATTCTGATATTTTCCATACTGTTCTTGTTACCATGAGAAGATAAAAACTTCCTTGGTTTTCTTTCTCCTGAATATATTAATTTTCAAAGGACATTTACAAATATTATATGGGTATATACAGGGTTACCGAATATATACCATTTTCTTTCGAAGTTTTTAACGATGCCTTGTTACCGTAGAACAGTTCGAGACGTCTGGAAACATTTAACAGACCAGTTCCCGTTCCTCTTTTTAATGATGGGGCGGGATCGTAATTATTGCTTATAATTATCTCAATGAATCCATCAATAATCTTTGCCCGGGTCATAATCCTTACCTTTTCAGTACTTTCATAAACGCCATGTTTGACAGCATTTTCATAAAGAGGCTGCAGGAGCAGGACAGGGATCTTCATGTCGAGGCACTCCTTTTCAATATTTTCTTCAGTGGTCAGTTTTTCACCGAATCTCACTTTCTCAATATCAAGATAAAGAAGCAGGTTATCAAGTTCACTTTGCAGGGAGACAGGTTGTTCGTCCTTTCTGGAAAGAGCATATCGCATGAATTCAGAAAGTTTTACAACCATATCCCTTGCCTTTTCAGGATCAGTTATTGTCAGAGAGCTTATTGAATTCAGACTATTGAAAAGAAAATGAGGGTTGATTTGTGAGCGAAGCATTTTAAGCTCAATCTCCTTTACCAGAGTCTCCAGTTTCGCTTCTTTAGCATTTTTTTCAGAAAGATTACTTAGACTTACGAATAGATAATAGGTAAGAATAATCAGGCCATAAATAAAAACCCCGGTTCCTACCCGGTATGGGAAGGTTTTGTCCCAATAGTCCTGGTAGTTGTTTTGTTCAGGCAACGCAATTGTCATCACAAATTTTGTGATCAGGATCCAGAGCGTTACAGAAAGAGCGCCACTAAGAACGAGATTGGAGATGAGTGTGGTATGCCTGGTAATACCGGCATTGAAAAATCTGAAAGGGTACCACAACGACAATGCGATACCCGAATAAATTAGCAAAGAGACCAGACTGTCTACCAGGCTTATCTGGATAAAGCTACCATAAGCAAAATAAAACAGCAATGACTGGCCAAGCGCGAGAAAGAGCCAGACCAGCCACCATACTATTAACCTTACTCTGTTTGAAAGTATCGGATGTTTCATTCAATCAGCGATTAATAACTTTTTATTTCTCCGCCGCCGAAGACAACGGCTCCTTTTATTACCAGCTGTTTTGACATGTCAATTGTTCTTCCGGGGATCAGCTTACGCGAATCACCAAAGCCTCCGAGGACAGGGACAACCTCAATTTTTATATTCCAGTCGTCAGGTACTATTATCGTGGTGCCTCCGAATACACATGCAAGTTCAAGTTCAGACACTCCCGGGGCAAGTTTAGCCTTGGTGAGGTCGATTTCGCTTCCTCCGAATACTGCCGTAACTTTTCCTCCTCTGAAATTATCCGAAACAATCTGCCGTTCTCCGCCACTGAAGATATGCACATAATCAATGTAGTCATCTCCGGTAGGAACTGTTGTTGAAACAGAATTCCACCCCTTTCGTTTGGTAAAAATAAATATTGCACCAATAAGTATGAAAATTGCAGGCCAGAACATGTCCACGTTAAATGTCTCCCTGAAAATATTGGGTATCAGGAAAAATGCTCCGACAGCCATGACAATTATACCCGAGGTTTTTCCTCCTGATGAACCCAGTGTTATTACAACTCCGATAGTTATAAGCAGCATCGGCCAGCTGAAAATAATATGATCAATAAAACCAGGGAAGAAACCTGTGTTTCGCATAACCAGGAAGAGGCCAACCAGAACAAGTATCACTCCGATAATTGCGCGGTTATTTTGCAGCCCATGATGTTCGTGCCTGTAGCTGCGTCTTTCATCTCTGAAGCTTTCATTTGTTTCCATAATTGTAAATTTATTTGTTTTCAGATTATCCGGATTATTTATTTTGTTTAAAAAACGAAGATATAATAAAAGACAGACCTATAAGACCAATTACCGCTGGCCAGTAAAAAGTTCTGAAGATTTCGGGAGAAAAAAAGAAGATCTGATCGCGTAAAAACCATATTCCCCAGGCTATAAGCATTATTCCACCAATAAACTGAAGATTAAGTAAAAGGAGGAAACCAATAAAGATCATAGCAGTTTGCCAGGTAAAATAACTGCTTACACTTCCAAGATGAAACACATCATTTGTTGCAATAAGAAGCGCTATTCCCAAAACTATAAAGAACAATCCGATACCCACTCTAGGGTGATGTTCCCTGTTATTTAAGTGTTCATAATCTCTGCGGCTCATGTTTCTGATTATTTAATCTGCTTCAAAAGTAATATATACTATAAAGATGGCGAATAGAAAATCGGTGAATGGCGTTTTTCTGTCGGTATTTGGTCTTTTGAGACATTTAATGTTACTTTTTTGTTGATAATTTTTTTAATTGAAGAAGGATTCATATTTTTGCAAACCAAAATTTAAAGAGATGTCCGGAAGATATACCATACCGTTAAGCGGATTGAAGGAAGGACGCCACGATATTGATTTTGAGATTGATAATAAGTTTTTTGAAAAGTTTGAAGAAGCGGAAGTTAAGGAAGGCAGCCTTGTTGCAAATATAATAGTGAATAAAAGATCCACTCATTCTGATCTTGTAATAAGGATTTCCGGCAATGTTAGAATCTGCTGTGACAGGTGTCTTGAGATGTTTTTCCATCCCATTTCCTGTGAAAACAGACTTCTTGTTAAGTTTGGGAAAACTATAGAAGATATTGATCCTGACATTATATCTTTGCCCGTCGGAGAACATGAATTGGATCTGCAGCAGCACTTATATGAATATATTATGCTTGCGTTGCCGATCAAAAGGGTGCATCCGGATGACAATAATGGAAAAAGTACCTGCGATCCGGTAATGTTGAAGAAACTTGAAGCGCTGATAGTTGAAGAGGAACCCGAAGCGGATCCCCGATGGGATGAATTGAAAAAACTAATGAACGATAATTAAAACAGATTAAAATGGCACATCCAAAACACAAACATTCTAAGACCAGAAGAGATAAACGCAGAACACATTACAAAGCAACTGCACCTACTACCGCAAGCTGTTCAAACTGCGGATCTTCAGTTCTGTATCACAGGGTATGTCCTGAGTGCGGATTTTACAGAGGCAAATTAGCTATTGAGAAAAAGGCTACTGCATAACTTTTCTTAATTTAAAAAAAGTGATATGAGAATTGGCCTTGATGTCATGGGTGGTGATTTTGCACCTGATGCAATCATTGAGGGCGCAGTTGATTCCCTCCAGCATTTGTCAGTTGATGAGAGCCTTATTCTTATTGGTGATAAAGGCTTGATATTAAGGAAATTGAATGAGATGAAGGCTGATCCGGCCCTGTTTGAAATTGTGCATACGACACAGGTCATTGAAATGGGGGATCATCCTGCAAAAGCCTATTCACAGAAACAAAATTCAAGTATTGCAGTCGGATATGGGATGCTGAAAAGCGGCATGCTGGATGGTTTCTGCAGTGCAGGGAATACAGGTGCAATGCTGGTTGGAGCAAGCTATACTGTTGGTGTAATCCCCGGCGTACTTAGACCGGCATTGGCTACAGTACTGCCATGCATCGATAACCGTGATTCAGTTATTCTCGATATCGGATTAAATCCTGACTGCAAGGCAGATGTGCTTTCACAATATGCTATACTGGGAAGCATTTATGCAAAATATGTTCTTGGCACTGAGAACCCGACCGTAGGACTTCTCAATATTGGAGAAGAAGAAGCAAAGGGAACCTCAACAGTTAAAGCTGCATATGAGTTGATGAAAGAACAACCGAATCTGAATTTTGCAGGCAATATTGAAGCAAATGCGCTATTCCGCGAATCTATGACAGACGTTATAGTTTGTGATGGTTTTGTTGGCAATGTTATTCTTAAACTGGCCGAAGCATTCCATCATATATATAAAACCAGGAAGCTTAAAGATTCATATTTTGATCGTCTTGACTGGGAAAATATTGGAGGTACCCCAATTGTAGGCATCAACGCCAATGTTGTTATAGGTCACGGTATTTCAAAACGCCGGCCTATTATGAACATGGTAATTCAAACCAAAGAGGTTGTTCACGCCAATCTTGCTCAAAAGATTAAAGAAGGTATATAAGAATGGAAAAGATACGTGCAGCTATAACCGGTATCAATGCCTGGGTACCCGAGTACAAGCTGACAAATCAGGAACTTTCAAAAATGGTTGATACTTCCGATGAATGGATAATGCAACGAGTCGGGATAAAAGAGAGGAGAATTCTTAAGGGCGAGGGTCTTGGAAGTTCAGATCTTGGAGAACAGGCAGTAAGGGGTTTGTTGTTAAAAACCCATACTGCGCCTGAAGATATCGACTTGTTGATTTGTGCCACCGTAACTCCGGATATGGCTTTCCCGGCAACCGCCAACATTATTTCTGATAAGTGCGGAATAAAAAATGCTTTCAGTTTTGATTTTAATGCCGCATGTTCAGGTTTCCTTTTTGCCCTGGAAACAGGAGCGACATTTATTGAAGGCGGAAGGTATAAAAAAGTTATTGTTGTCGGAACCGACAAAATGTCGTCAATTACCGATTATACTGACCGTACCACCTGCCCTCTTTTTGGTGATGCCGCCGGAGCGGTGTTGCTGGAACCCACCACCGGGGAATTCGGAATAATAGATCATATTTTTCATACCGATGGTTCAGGACGGAAATATTTACATCTGAAAGCCGGAGGATCTGTTAAGCCTGCTTCTTATGAAACAATAGATGCAAAAGAACACTTCATTTATCAGGAAGGCCAGAGTGTATTCAAATTTGCTGTTTCAAACATGGCCGATGTTGCGGTTGAGATTATGGAACGAAATAATCTTAAACCCAACGATATTGCATGGCTTGTTCCTCATCAGGCAAATCTCCGGATTATTGAGGCAACAGGAAGAAGAATGGGCCTTGACCCCGAGAAGGTAATGATTAACATACAGAATTACGGGAATAC
This sequence comes from Bacteroidales bacterium, assembly GCA_025358455.1. Taxonomy (GTDB): domain Bacteria; phylum Bacteroidota; class Bacteroidia; order Bacteroidales; family VadinHA17; genus LD21. The sequence continues at coordinate 29,898 of JANYJP010000033.1, read as the reverse complement.
AACTACAGCAACTATCCCATTATGCATATGGGAATACGAAAAGAAACTTAAGAAAGGCGATATACTCATTCTTGCCGCTTTCGGCGGTGGCTTTACCTGGGGTGCAATATACCTGAAATGGGCATATGATCCTCAATCTGATACTCTCTAATAAATTAAACCCCCTTTTAATTCCCCCTGGCAGGGGAAAAAACTCAGTTACATCCTGTGGTTTTTCTCCCCCGCCCCGGCGGGACAGAGGGGTCTCAATCACATGAGTAAAACTTTAATTATTATATTTTCCCTTATTTATTATTATCTGCAATAGTTTTTATATTTGTGAGTTATTAACTTTGTATATCTAATAATTCTTTAAAAACCATGGTAAAATTCAACGAGACAGATAACGCGACGATTAACCTTATCAGTAATGGAACAGATATTACCGGAGATATAAAATCAAATGGTGATATACGTATTGACGGAACCTTAACTGGAAACCTTAACACAAAAGGAAAGGTTGTTATTGGTCCGACCGGAAAAGTCAGCGGGGAAATTTTCTGTAAAAACTCAGAAGTCTCAGGAATTGTCGAAGGTAAAATTAATGTTGGTCAGTTACTTAACCTCAAAGCCTCTTCAAAAATTCTTGGCGATATTACTACATCAAAACTCTCAATTGAACCAGGCGCACGATTCACCGGAAATTGCAAAATGAGTGATAACGATACCAATGGAGGAGTCACAACAATTAAAGAAAAAGAATCCGAAAAGCCCGGTAAATAAAGGGATAAGAGATTTTGCCAGATACTCTGGCCTGGCATTTCAGATGATAGGAATTATTCTTATTACAACCTGGGGTGGTGTGAAACTTGATAAGCTGGCGGGCTCGCGTATACCTGTTTTTACCATTGTCCTTTCCCTTTTTGGTGTTTTTGCAGCAATTTATATTGCAGTAAAAGATTTTATTAAGTGACTTCCATTTTTGAAACCAACTTATAAATATATTTTCTTACTGTTCTTACTGAATATTCTGTTACTGATAACAGGATATCTGCTTGTATCATTTAGTGTACCTCGCATTTTATTCAGCGACATTGCAATTCTGACATCAGTCTTTACAATAATTGCAGTAATAACGCTGATAATATTTTTAAGAGGTCAGACAAAAAATCCTGAAAGTCAGACCCTGCACAGCCTGGTAGCAGTAGGTCTTAAGTTTCTGCTTGATATGACGTTATCACTTGTTTGGTTTATTGTTGCTAAAAAAACTTCTTTACAGTCTGTTATAATATTTTTTGTTTTATATTTAGCACTCACTTTGTTTTCGGTATTGGTTATATTGAGAGTGCTGAAAAACAAATCGTTATAAAACCGGACCTGATTTGAAAACAAAAAAATTAATTGGCTTTTTCTTCTTTCTTCTGCTTACCGGAGCAACTATTTCCGCTTTTGGTCAGGAACTTCAGGAAAAAAAAGAGAGTGAGGAGAAATTTGATGCAAGTACCTTTATTCTTGAACACATAGCTGATTCTCATGAATGGCATATTCTGACAAAGGAGAACGGAGATAATGTAGCAATTTATTTACCGGTTATTCTTTACAGCAAAGAGAAAGGGCTTGATGTATTCAGTTCAAAAAAACTTGCTGACGGACAAGAATACTTAGGATATAAACTTGAAGAAGAGGGTGACCTTAAAGATAAAATTGTATCGGTTAATAGTGAAGGAATTGCTGATGAAAAGAACCTGCCTCTTGACCTTTCAATGACAAAAGCCGTGATGGGGATGTTATTTGCAGCAATAATAGGGTTGTTATTATTCATTTCACTTGCCCGGTCATATAAGAAGACAGGCATAAGTCATCCAAAGGGTATTCAGAGTTTTCTCGAACCGGTAATTCTTTTTGTCCGCGATGATATTGCTATCCCTAATCTTGGTCTGCATAGATATGAAAGATATATGCCCTACCTTCTTACGGCATTCTTTTTTATATTGATCAACAATTTAATGGGACTGATTCCAGTCCCGCCTTTTGGTGCGAACGTAACGGGTAATATTGCAGTGACATTTGTTCTTGCAACATTTACATTTATTATTACTCAATTTAGCGGGAACAAAACATACTGGAAGCATATTTTTGCCGCCCCGGGTGTCCCTTTCTGGCTCTTACCGATTATGATCCCCGTAGAAATAATAGGATTATTCTCAAAGCCTTTTGCACTTATGATCCGATTATTCGCAAACATTACGGCAGGGCATATAATTGTATTAAGTCTGATTTGCCTGATTTTTATTTTTAATTCCCTTTCAGTAGCACCCGTTTCAATCTTTTTCGTGATATTCATGGACTTCCTCGAACTTTTGGTGGCATTCCTTCAGGCATATATTTTCACTCTGTTGTCATCCTTGTTTATAGGAATGGCAACACCGGAACATCATTAATTTTTATTGTTTAATTTAATATTAGTTATTATGACAGGTACAATGGCAGCAGTTGGAGCAGGTCTCGCAGTAATAGGCGCAGGCCTTGGCATCGGTAGAATTGGTGGATCGGCAATGGACGCAATTGCTCGTCAGCCGGAAGCTTATTCCAAGATCCAGATTGCAATGATCATTGCTGCAGCCCTTATTGAAGGAGCAGCTTTATTTGCAATTGTTGTCGCTCTTATCGCTAAATAAGAGGGGAAAAAATGAAGCCTGTAACGGTTGGTTGCAGGCCTTCCTTTTAAATTAATTGATTTAACAAAATATATATGATACTCTTATCAAGCAGTCTTGTTACCCCGGGAGTCGGGACAATATTCTGGTCAGCACTTATCTTTGTCTTGTTTCTCCTGATACTCTCCAAATTTGCATGGAAACCCATTCTTTCTGCAGTTAAAGCGCGGGATGAAATGATTAAAGGTTCTCTTGAATCTGCAGCGAAAGCAAGGGAGGATATGTTAAAACTTCAAAGCGATAATGAAACAATCCTTCGTAAAGCCAGGGAAGAACGTGAAGGAATTCTCAGGGAGGCCCGGGAAGTACGCGATAAAATGATAGCTGAGGCTAAAGGTAAAGCTTCTGAAGAAGCTGAAAAACTTATCGAAAAAGCACGAGCCGGAATTGAAAGCGAAAAACGTAAAGCACTTTCAGAGATTCATATGCAGGTTGCAAATCTATCAGTTGACATTGCCTCAATGTTACTGGGTGAAAAACTCAAACAGACAGGAGAACAAAGCAAACTGATTGATAATTACCTGAAAGAAATTGATTTCAATAAGAATTAGGAAGTATATTCTGTAATGAACGACAGTAAAATATCAGTAAGGTATTCAAGAGCTTTGTTCCAGCTGGCACTCGAAAAAAAAATCATTGATAATGTTAATCAGGATATGATCTTCATTGCCGAGATTTGCAAAACAACTGAAGCAAAAGAATTCCTGCATAGCCCTGTTATTATTCCCTCAAAAAAGAATTCAATATTCCACAAAATGCTAGACGGGAATGTTGAACCAATAACGCTTTTACTAATTGATCTTATTGTTAAAAATGGCAGGGAATCATTTCTTCCGGCAATAGCCAGGGTATTCATTCATGAAACTTTGAAATTTAAGGGAATCACAGAATCTGTACTGACAACAGCAGTTAAGGTTGACGAGAAAGTCAGGAACCAGGTGATAGCTCTGATTTCAGAAGTCTTTTCTACAAAAGTTGAGCTTACAGAAAACATTGACCCTGAAATACTTGGAGGATTTGTTCTTAGGGTGGACGATAATTATATTGATGCCAGCATCAAAAATAAGTTAAGGAAGATCAGAAAAGAGCTTCTGGGAAGCACGATAGCTTCACAATAATATAAATAATAAAGTTTTTAAGATAATATAGTATGGCAAATATTAAACCAGCAGAAGTTTCGAAAATTCTCAAACAACAGCTTGAAGGAATTCAAACAGGAGTTGAGCTTGAGGAAGTAGGAACAGTGCTTCAGGTTGGTGACGGAATAGCCCGTATCTACGGACTTTCAAATGCACAATCAAACGAGCTGATCGAATTTGAAAATGGAATTGAAGCAATTGTTCTGAACCTCGAGGAGGATAATATCGGAGCAGTTTTGCTTGGTCCTACTGAAGAGATTAACGAGGGTGATATTGTTAAAAGGACCGGACGTATAGCATCCCTTGGAGTTGGGGAAGGTTTGTTGGGAAGAGTTATTTCACCAACAGGCCAGCCGCTCGATGGGAAGGGACCGATAACGGGTGAACTATTCATACTCCCATTTGAAAGAAAAGCACCCGGGGTTATTTTCCGGCAGCCAGTGAGACAACCTCTTCAAACAGGCATCAAGGCTATCGACGCGATGATCCCTATCGGCCGCGGACAGAGGGAATTGATTATTGGTGACAGGCAAACAGGAAAAACAGCTATTGCAATTGATACAATTATTAATCAGCGCAGTAACTTTGAAAAAGGAAAACCTGTTTATTGCATTTATGTGGCAATCGGGCAAAAAGGGTCAACCGTAGCCAATATAGCAGCTACCCTTGAAGAACATGGAGCTCTTCAGTATACGGTAATAGTACTGGCTACAGCATCCGATCCTGCAGCAGCTCAATTCTATGCACCTTTTGCCGGAGCTGCAATAGGTGAATTCTTCCGCGATACGGGCCGTGATGCCCTGATTATTTATGATGACCTTTCAAAACAGGCCGTATCGTACAGGGAAGTGTCACTTCTTCTCCGTCGCCCGCCAGGACGAGAAGCATATCCGGGTGACGTTTTTTACCTGCACTCAAGACTTCTTGAAAGAGCAGCGAAAATCATTGAATCAGATGAAGTTGCACAGAAGATGAACGATATTCCTGAATCAATCAGGCATTTGGTGAAAGGGGGCGGTTCTCTGACTGCGTTACCTATTATTGAAACTCAGGCCGGTGACGTGTCAGCATACATTCCTACAAATGTTATTTCAATCACTGACGGTCAGATATTTCTTGAATCGAGCCTTTTCAACTCTGGAGTACGACCTGCTATTAACGTAGGTATATCCGTATCTAGGGTAGGTGGAAATGCACAGATCAAGTCGATGAAGAAAATAGCAGGAACTCTTAAAGTTGACCAGGCACAATACCGCGAACTGGAAGCTTTCTCCAAGTTTGGCTCTGACCTCGATGTAACAACTATGGCTATCCTTAATAAAGGAGCTAAGAACGTTCAAATACTTAAACAGGCGCAGTATGCTCCGATGCCGGTTGAAAAACAGGTAGCTATAATATATTGCGGAACGATGGGCCTTCTGAAGGATGTTCCCATTACCAGGGTGAAAAATTTTGAAACAGATTTTCTGGAGTTTCTCGAACTTAAACACAGAGATGTTCTCGATAAGCTTCGTGATGGGATCCTTAATAATGATATTACAAGTGTTCTTGAAAAAGTTGCCTCGGAATTGGTTATAAAATATCGTCCGCAGTAACCGGGTTCAGGTGAATAAATGCATGTAAATGGCGAATTTAAAAGCAATAAGAACACGGATAACCTCTGTTAAGTCAACCAGGCAGATTACTTCAGCCATGAAAATGGTTTCTGCTGCCAAGTTGCGAAAGGCCCAGGATAAGATTGTGCGATTGAGGCCTTACGCGAATAAGTTACACGAGATACTGGTTGGTCTTTCACAGAGCCTTGCGGATTCGGAAGTTGAAAATGTCTATGGACGGCAGCCTAAGTCATCTCCGGAGAAGATACTCCTTGTTGTGATCACTTCCAACAGGGGTTTGTGCGGAGCATTCAATACCAACGTTATTAAGGAAGCAAGGAGAGTCATATCTGAAAAATATCCCGATCAGCATAATAACGGCAACCTGTTGCTCATGACAATCGGTAAGAAAGGATATGATTATTTCAAAAAGACCAAAATAAATATGCTTCCTGAACAGAACAACCTTCTGCACGATCTTACTTTCGATAATGTTGCAGAAGTAGCTGAACAGGTTATGAAAAGTTTCGTAGCAAGTGAATTTGACAGGATTGAGATTATCTATAACCAGTTTAAAAACGCAGCAGTTCAGAATCTGACAAATGAATTATTTCTTCCTGTCGAAATAGCTGCTCCCGGGAAAGTAAAAACAACTCCTGTTGATTATATCTATGAACCCGATCAGGAGGCTATTATTAAGGAACTTATTCCAAAATCCTTAAAGATTCAATTTTATAAATCCATTCTTGATTCTTTTGTTGCAGAGCACGGAGCCAGAATGACTGCCATGCATAAAGCAACTGATAATGCCACAGGTATGATCAGAGATCTTACCCTTCAATACAATAAAGCACGGCAGACTACAATTACTAACCAGATACTCGAAGTAGTTAGTGGTGCTGAAGCTCTTAGAGGTTAACAAATATTGGATTACTAAGCAAGCATTATGTATAACCAGTGTCAGCTTAAAGATTTAGTCGATAAGGCTATTGTTAATCTTTCATACAATACGGAGGCTGAAAAACTTATCGATCCTGTTAAATACATTCTTTCAATTGGAGGGAAAAGATTAAGACCCGTTCTTACCCTGATGGCATGCAATCTCTTTAATGACAAGATTGATGAAGCTGTTATACCCGCTGCCGGAATTGAGGTATTTCATAATTTCACACTTGTTCATGATGATATTATGGATAAGGCTCCTGTCCGGCGAAATTTTCCAACTGTACACAGCAAGTGGAATATTAACCAGGCAGTTCTGTCAGGAGATGTAATGGCCTTTATTGCAAATGATTGTTTCTTGCAGACTCCTCCCCGGCATATGGTAAAAGTGTTCAAAGTATTCAATAAAGCCGCTGTTGAAGTATGTATTGGGCAGCAACTTGATATTGATTTTGAAAAAGCCACAATAGTATTGCAGGAAGAATATATCAGGATGATTGAATTGAAGACAGCTGTACTTGTGGCTGCTTCAGTTAAAATAGGCGCAATAATCGGAGGAGCTGATGATAGGGATGCAGAATTGCTTTATGAATTTGGCAGAAATATCGGACTGGCCTTTCAGATTCAGGATGATCTTCTCGATATTTATGGTGATGTTAAAGTCTTTGGTAAAATAGCGGGAGGGGATATTATTTCTAATAAAAAGACCTTTCTGCTGGTTAAGGCTTTGGAAATTGCTTCGGAAGAGCAGCATAAACATCTCCATGAACTGTTTTCCGCTAAGGACTTTGACCCTGACGAGAAAGTAAAGAAAGTTGTTGAAATTTATGATAAGCTTAACATCAAAAACATAACCGAAAGACTTGCCAATGATTATTTCAGTTCCGCTTTCATACTGCTCGAAAAAATCGGTATCGATAAAGAACGAAAAAAAGAGCTGGCACTGATGGCCAATTCACTTATAGGAAGAAATAAATAGTTTAAACATCCTGATTTTCTGTTGTGACAAAAATCATGAACATTAGAATAAAACTGAATTTATAAGGGGTTTAATCATGATAAAACACAAAAAGTATTAAATTTGTCTCTTTCGAAAAACCTAAATAAATAATTAAATTATATGTCACAGAACACGGGGAAAATCAGCCAGATAATAGGACCGGTTGTTGATGTTGCTTTTGAAAGGCAGGGTTTTGAAATGCCTGATATTTTTGATGCGCTTGAGATCAAAAGAGACGATGGCTCAGTACTTGTAGTGGAGTGTCAGCAACATATCGGAGAGAGAACCGTTCGTACTATTGCTATGGATTCTACTGATGGTCTCCGCAGGGGAATGGATGTTGTTGCTACCGGCTTACCTATAACAATGCCAATTGGAGAACAGATTAAGGGCCGGCTTATGAATGTTACCGGTGAAGCTATTGACGGTATCGGGCCACTTGACAAAACAGGTGGATATCCTATACACAGAAAACCCCCGAAATATGAAGATCTTTCTACTGAAAAGGAAGTTTTATATACCGGTATAAAGGTAATCGACCTCATCGAACCCTACTCAAAAGGCGGGAAAATTGGTCTCTTCGGTGGTGCAGGGGTTGGAAAAACCGTAGTAATACTTGAGCTGATAAATAATATAGCAAAGGCCTATTCGGGACTTTCTGTATTTGCCGGAGTAGGTGAAAGGACAAGGGAGGGAAATGATCTTCTCCGTGATATGCTTGAAGCCGGTGTAATAACATATGGAAAGGAATTTCTTGCCAATATGAAATCAGGGGGATGGGATCTTTCCACAGTAGATAAAGATGCACTTAAAGAATCAAAGCTTGCCCTTGTTTTCGGCCAGATGAACGAACCTCCCGGAGCAAGAGCAAGAGTTGCCCTTTCAGGTCTTTCTGTAGCTGAGCATTTCAGGGATGGAGACGGGAAGAGCGGAGGCAGAGATATCCTGTTTTTTATGGATAATGTATTCCGTTTTACACAGGCAGGATCTGAAGTATCTGCCCTTCTGGGAAGGATGCCTTCGGCCGTTGGGTATCAACCGACACTTGCTACAGAGATGGGTATTATGCAGGAGCGAATTACCTCCACAAAACATGGATCAATAACCTCAGTACAGGCAGTTTACGTACCGGCCGACGACCTTACTGACCCGGCCCCGGCAACCACTTTCGCTCACCTTGATGCAGTAACCGTATTAAGCAGAAAAATTTCCGAACTGGGTATTTACCCGGCAGTTGACCCGCTTGATTCAACTTCAAGAATACTTACTGCAGAAATCGTGGGCGAAGCACATTATTCCTGCGCACAGCGTGTTAAAGAGTTGCTTCAGAGATATAATGAACTTCAGGATATCATTGCTATCCTCGGCATGGACGAACTTTCGGAGGAAGATAAACTGGTTGTGCATCGTGCCCGAAGGGTACAAAGATTCCTTTCCCAGCCTTTCACTGTCGCGGAATCGTTTACAGGTATTAAAGGCGCCCTCGTTTCAATTGAAGATACAATTAAGGGATTCAATATGATAATGGATGGTAAGGTTGACCAGTATCCTGAATCAGCATTTATGCTTGTTGGAACTATTGAAGATGCTATTGAAAAGGGTGAAAAAATTCTCGCCCAGTCCAAATAAATTATTTTCTGATGAAGATTGAGATTATCACACCTGAGAAAAAAGCATTTGAAGGAGATATTAAATCTGTTAGGGTTCCCGGTAAAAAGGGATCCTTTCAGGTTTTGAAGGATCATGCCCCAATCATCTCTACACTCGACAGCGGTTCAGTTATTATTGTTGATCTGGAGGGAAATGAGAAAATATTTGAGATCAGTGGAGGCGTGATCGAAGTGAAGGCGAACAAAATTATACTACTTGCTGATTCGGTAAAATAATATTACCTGAATGAAACCCGATGAATTCCGTAAACATGCCCATGAGCTTGCCGACTGGATGGCAGACTACCTGGAAAATGTTGAAAATTATCCGGTAAGATCATTAGTAAACCCGGGTCAGATATTCAATAAAATACCCGATAGCCCGCCTGCAGACTCAGAACCGTTCAGCTCATTTATGAAGGACTTTGAGGAGATAATTATGCCGGGAATAACTCACTGGCAAAACCCTAATTTTTTCGCATATTTTCCGGCAAATACCAGCCCGTCGTCGATACTGGCAGAAATGCTCATTTCCACTCTCGGGGCACAGTGCATGATCTGGGAAACCTCTCCGGCTGCTGCAGAGCTCGAAGAGAAGATGATGAACTGGCTCAGGGATATGATCGGTCTGCCACCGGGGTTTGAAGGAGTAATACAGGACTCCGCTTCAACGGCTACTCTTGCAGCAATTCTGACGGCAAGAGAAAAAACAACCGGTTTTTCAATTAACTCTGATGGGTCAGAACATGCTGGAACACTTCGGGTTTATTGTTCAGATCAGACCCATTCCTCTGTTGAGAAAGCTGTTAAAATAAGTGGTATCGGGAAGAAAAACCTTGTTAAGATCCCTGTAAGAGATGATTTTTCAATGGATCCTGAAAAACTTAAAGCGGAAATTTTAAAAGATATTAAGGAAGGATTTATCCCCTGTTGTGTTGTTGCAACACTCGGTACCACAGGAACCGCCTCTGTTGATCCTTTAAGGGCAATCGGAGAGATCTGCCATGAAAATGACATATGGCTTCATGTTGACGCTGCAATGGCCGGAACTGCTCTCATTTTACCCGAATTTCAATGGATGCTCGACGGGAGAGAATATATCGACAGTTTTGTTTTCAATCCTCATAAATGGATGTTTACCAATTTCGATTGTACAGCATACTTTGTAAAGGACGCCGGCACATTGATCAAGACCTTTGAGATTCTTCCCGAATACCTGAATACAAGAACCAGAGGAAAGGTTAATGATTACAGGGACTGGGGTGTTCCACTCGGCAGGCGGTTCAGGGCACTTAAACTTTGGAGCGTTATCAGATCCTTTGGTACAGAAGGACTTCGAGAAAAAGTAAGATACCACATTAAGATTGCCTCTCAGCTCTCAGTAATGATTTCAAAGGAAGCTGACTTTGAAATACTCGCTCCGGTAATTATAAGTGTTGTCTGTTTCCGATTCAATCCTGAAGGGTATAACGAAGAGCAGCTGAATACATTAAATGAAAAACTGAATCACCAGCTGAATGATTCGGGTAAAATTTATCTGAGTCATACGGTATTAAAAGGTAAATATACGCTCAGGATGGTAACTGCTCAGACAAATGTAACGCTCGTACATGTTGAGAATGCCTGGGCGCTGATTATGAAAACTGCTCGTGGTTTAGTCTCCTGAATGATTATAATTGTCTTTTCCCGATTGTAAGTCCGAATAAGTCGATGTTGAACAAGAGCTCCAGAACAGGCTTTTCACTTATCTGTTTCCAGGAACTACGAATTCCACCGGATATCATAAATGGAATCCTCAGAACATGAAAATCTGCCATCAGTTCAATACCAAATGATTTGAAAATTTCATTATAATTATGAAAATAATTTGACGGAGTGCCGTTAACAGCTGTGTTGATATAGTAATTACCTGTTCCTGAGGCATAATCATAGAAGAATCCCGTCCGGATCCTTTTCATGTACAAGAGACTTGAAATATTGAAATCGGGATATGCAACCGGGAAAACATAATCCATCGAGAAAAAATTGAGATTAGAGGAGAGGATATTTTTATAACCGCGTGGGAAGGAGATGCCGCTGCCAAAAAGAAATATTGAGGGGTTTTGTTTCTCCGTTTCATACCTGATTTTAATTCCATTGTTGGGTAATATTCCTGGGAAATAAAACGACGTTTTAAGTGATGTCTCTGATCCGTAAATATTCTTATCAAACGGAGCAAAAGTGTAATTCAGGTCGATTATCTGGGCCCATCTTGGATAAATATCCCGTAAAGCGGAAACGCTGTAATTTGAAAAAAACAACCTTCCTGAAAGTATGGTCTGCCCATAATCATATATTCCCTTATCTTTGATATATACGTAATTATTAACATATTCCGTGGTAACCAACGGACGGAGAAATTCAAAGAAACGGCCTGATGAAAAACTGAAAGGCAAAGAAATTGTATTAGAGAATCTTAATCCGGGTTGTACTATTGAAGGAGATCCTACAGATTCACCTGCAGTGGATATCAGCGGGTTATTACCATAATCGAGTTGAGATTCGATTACCGGATACCATCCTTTCCAGGTAACTCTGGAATGAATTACATGGTTTTTTTCTTTTGAGTATTCATATCCGATTGTTGAAGTCAGGGCGCTCAGACTATTCTGCGTCAATATTGATACTCCGGGTCTGATAGCCGTGGGATCTGCTTTGATTTGTTCAATATCCACATAGAATGGCATCCAGCTATGAAACCTGAACAAATGCTGCCATTTTCTGTAAGGTTCTGGTGTGTAAATATTTGATGAAGTTTTTTCAGTTGGTTTTTGTTTAATGTCAATACGGTTAATCAATAAAGAAGTGGGGCTGATATTTATGGGGGTCCCTGATACAGATGGTATTCTGGTACTGCATATGGTATTTCCCAGGGAGGAATAGTCGCTGAAAAAAACCTTATTCCCGCGTATAAAAAGATCAGTGGTTCCGAATCGGGACCTGGTTAATTGTTTAACCTTATTTTCAGGGGTCTTGAGGTAAACATTGTCAGTGCCTGATATTGAGCTTATAAAAAACAAAGAATCATTTCTCACGACAGATGACTGAAGATCTTCTTTTCCTGTTTTAATAAGAGTTTCCCATTTATGGTTTGCTAAAGTGTACGACAAAATTCCTTCTCCCCCTTCAGCTAAATAAATAAAAGTGATCCTGTCTCCTTTTTCTGACCATTGCGGATGCTGAAGATAAACATTTCCGGGCGGTGACACGGATAGCAGTATGTTTCCGGTTACTGCATCAAGAAAAACAAGATTATTAACGTTACCGGTAGTATTTTCTGTTGCACTGATTGTATGTCCATCAGGGGAAATAGACGCCGACAGGTATCTTGATTTATGTGATAAACTCCTTGTTTGTCTGTTGCCGAGATTCAGGATTTTAATAACAGAGTAATCTCTGTTCTCCCACCTGGTATCGATCTTCTTTTCAACCCAGACGAGGTTCCCCTTTGAATATGAAATGAACCATGGATACATTTGTCCGGGTATATGTATTTTATTTTCTGATTTTTTTGACGGGTTTATTAAGACAAATTCAGGAGGGGCGGACAGGGAGGTTTTAACAGCAATTATACTATCGGTTCCTGCGAAGACAGGAGAGTAATAATTAATATATTTTTCATGCTTGTCCGGGTTAAGGGATTCATATTTAATATCCTTCTCATCTGAAATTTCTTTGGTCCAGATGGTTTTAAGCGTGTCAAATGTCTCCTGGTATAATTTTTTCTTTGTCAGCCTGGCACTCTTTGTAAGACTTATATTTACAGGGTTAAGTGTAAAGGGCTCTTCTCCTGTAAATTGAAATACTTTGTTCCAGATCATTGGATCATATTTTGCAAGCGCCCAGGTTACCATCTGATAACCTGACTGATAATGATCCGGCACGAAGTTCCTGAATGATCCGTTCAGACTTTTGTCGTATTTATATAAAGTCTTGTTCTCTACAACCAATGCTTTAAGTTGTTTTTGAAAAGAAGGAGTACGTCCCCTCCCTGATTCAGTAAGGAATGACTCGGTAAAAACAGCATCGCCTTCCAGGAGCCAGAGAGGAAGTAATGAAGAAACAATACCGGTAAACTGTTCGCCGAAAAAAACCGACATAACTTTTGAAAACCCTTTGTTTATCGATACCATCTGGAAAACATGAGTGAGTTCATGTACAGCAAGTTGCTTGTTGGCGTCAAGAGGGATTGTGTTCTGCTCAGGTGTCGGATATATTTCCATTCGCTTTGGCGCCCATGATACGTAACCGTTAGATTGCGTGGAGTAGCTGTGTATTATTACAGGTATTTTTACTTTCTTTTCCGGAAAAAGATTGATAAGCTTTGAATATGCCTGATCAAGAGATTCCGCAAAAGCTTTTCCTCCCGAACCATATTTCTCAGGATAAATAACAGTGAAATGGGCGGTTTTAATCTGCATCCATTTCAGGGAAGAAGGATCCTGACCTGTGTCATAGTATTGCCCCGGGACGATTTGTACCGGAATAAAGAGAACTATGAAGATGAGTGAAAGGATATATTTCATTTTCCTGATCATTGCTCAAAATTAGTAAAAATTGCGGGCTGTGCGCCCCGGATGATAGTTAGAAAAAAATAAGTAATTTCGGCGTCTGGTATTTTGAAAATATTATGCAAATAAAAAATTATTAGGATGAGGAATTACAAACGCATAAACAATATAACAGGGTGGTTAGTTTTTGCTATAGCCGCTTTTACCTACCTTATGACTATTGAACCTACAGCCAGTCTTTGGGATTGTGGCGAGTTCATTGCTTCAGGATTTAAGCTTGAAGTCGGCCACCCTCCGGGAAATCCGGTTTTTATGGTTATGGCGCGTTTCTTCTCTCTTTTTGCAGGAGGCAATGTAACAAAAGTTGCTGCCATGGTCAATTCAATGTCAGCTCTTGCAAGTGCGTTTTCCATACTTTTCCTTTTCTGGACTATCACGCATCTGGCCAGAAAAATTATCCTCAGGAATGAAGATCAATATAGTATTGGACGGATCATTGCAGTTATGGCTGCCGGTATAGTTGGTGCTATAGCGTATAACTTTTCTGACTCATTCTGGTTTTCAGCTGTGGAGGGCGAAGTGTATGCATCCTCGTCTTTTTTTACAGCAATAGTTTTCTGGGCAATACTCAAGTGGGAGGATGTTGCAGAAGAAAAATATGCCGACAGATGGATTATTCTTATTGCATTCCTTATGGGCCTTTCCATTGGAGTTCATCTTTTAAATCTGCTTGCCATTCCGGCAATTGTACTTGTTTATTATTTTAAGAAATTTGAGTTTTCGTGGAAAAGCTTCCTTATTTCACTGGTCACTTCCCTGGGAGTTCTTGCACTCCTGATGTATGGAATTATGCCGGGAGTTGTGATTATTTCGTTGAAATTGGATTTATTCTTCGTAAATACCCTCGGACTTCCTCCCAACAGCGGAATGATCTTTCATATGATCGCTCTTGCTGCTCTGCTGGTACTGGCAGTCAGGTTCACATTAATTTCAGACAATAAAACAAGGAACGCTGTCTTTGCAATAGCTGTGCTGTTCTTTGTTGGTATCTGGATCGTTTCAGGTTCAGCATTATTGAATATCATGGTGCTAATTCTTGTATCGGGATTAGCCTGGTATCTGGCTCAAAAAAACAGGGCGGTACTGAATACCGCGTTAACTGTTATAACGGTTATTCTCATTGGCTATTCATCTAATGCTATTATACTTATCAGATCTTCAGCAAATACACCGTTGAATGAGAATAACCCTTCAAATCCGGTTAATCTTCTTTATTTTCTGAATCGCGAACAATATGGCTCACGACCCTTATTTTACGGACAATATTACAATGCTCCCGTTACAGATTATAAGGAGGGGAAACCTAAATATGCACTCGAGAAAGGGAAGTATATAATTACGGGTCATGAGTTGGAACGAGTATTTGATCCAAGATTTTTAACGGTTTTTCCAAGGATGTGGAGCGATGCAAGCGATCATCAGGATGTTTATGAACAGTGGGGAAAGGTGCGTGGCACGCCGGTACAGGTTACCGATCCTGAAGGACAGAAAAAGGTTGTCAAACGTCCCACTTTTGGGGAGAACCTGCGGTTTATGTTCTCATATCAGTTCGGATATTTGTATTTCAGATACTTCATGTGGAACTTTTCCGGGAAACAAAATGATACACAGGGAACAGGGGGGGCTGTTAACGGTAACTGGATTACCGGTATTAAGTTTCTGGATGAACCCCGGCTTGGAACTTCCGACCTGCCAGCGGATCTCAAAAACGATCCATCGAGAAACAAATATTACCTTTTGCCGTTCATTCTCGGCATGGCCGGAATGTTCTATCACTTAAACCGTGATAAAAGGAATTGGGGAATAATTATGCTGCTCTTTTTTATGACGGGTCTTGCAATTGTTATTTACCTTAATCAATCTCCGAACCAGCCCAGGGAAAGGGACTATGCCTATGCCGGGTCGTTCTACTTTTTCGCGGTGTGGATAGGATTGGGGGTTCTTGCCGTTTTTGAAGGACTATCAAAAGTACTAAGCGAAAAAATTGCTGCTCCTGTTGCCGGAATATTATGCTTTATCGCGGTTCCGGCCGTTATGGGATCGGAAGGCTGGAATGACCACGACCGATCAGGACGTTACCTCACAAGAGATGTAGCGTCAGACTATCTTAACTCCTGTGCTCCAAATGCGATACTTTTTACAAATGGGGATAATGACACCTTCCCTCTCTGGTATGACCAGGAAGTTGAAGGAAACAGGACTGATATAAGGGTCTGCAATCTTATGCTCTTGAATACCGACTGGTATATTGACCAGATGAAAGTAACAGCCAATAAATCTGCTCCTCTTCCAATTACACTTCCAATAAAAAAATACTACGACGGAATCAATAACCAGGTTTTCATAGTTGAAAAGACAAAGGATCCTGTTGATATATCTACGATAATAGATTGGGTTAACAGCGAGAATAAGGGAACTAAAGTACAGGTTTCAACCTTGGAAATGCTGGATATCATACCTTCAAGAACTATCAGAATACCTGTCGATGCTGCTAAAGTTATAGCCTCAGGAACTGTTAGACCGGAAGATAAAGACAAGATTGTTCCTTATATAGACATTAAGTTGAAAGGTAATTCTATTCTCAAAAGTCAGCTTCTGGTGCTTGATATCCTGGCTCATAATAAATGGGAACGCCCTGTTTATTTCGTTACCGGTTATACTAGTGATGCAATGGGACTCGAGGAATATTTTCAGCTTGAGGGACTCGCTTTCCGATTGGTTCCGATTAAAGCGGAGAATAAAAACCGGTTTGAATATGGCCGTATTAATACAGACATTTTGTACGAGAATATGATGAAAAAATTCGTGTGGAAGGGAGCCAGTACAAAAAGCGTTGATATTGACTATAACCATAAACGCACAATTATTGTTATCAAAGCCAGACTGAATTATGCCAGGCTTTCAAAAGCGCTTACTGCTGAGGGTAAGAAAGATAAAGCCCTCGAAGTACTTGATTATTGTATGAAGGTCCTTCCTCTTGAAAAGATCCCATATGATCAGTATATGTCAGATATAATTGAAGCATATTTTGATGCAGGGGCAACAGATAAAGCTGTTGAAATGACAAAAGCATTTTGTGATTATTATTATTCGCACCTTAACTACTACCTTAAACAGAATCGTTATATAATCAATTCTGCTGAGTATGAGATACAAACGGCTATTCAGTATACTTCAAGAGTTGCCAATGCCTGTTCTACATATGGTAAGCCGGAAATGGGTGATGAGATAACAAAGAAGCTGGAAAGCTATTACGCTGACTATGTGAAAATTGTACAATCTCCTGCAAAATAGGATTTAAGGAATAAGGGGTGAAAAAAACCGTGTAACTCTGTGGTTAATATATTTTTAGGAAGGGGGGAAGACCTTTTTAATAAATGGTCAGTATGAAAGTGGAACGGCCGTTCTTGTCTTGAGGTATTTATCTATCAGGAAAAAGATTTTTTCAGGATATATAGGTTTTAATACATACTCGGTGCAGCCTGCAATATAAGCCTCGGTTTTGGCCTGTTCCGATGAGTATGCCGTAATCATTATCACAGGGGTATTCTTTCTCTCTTTTCTGAAAAACCTTATACATTCAATACCATTAATCAATGGGATAAGAAAATCCATAAATACCAGATCTACTTTTATTTCACCCTGATTTATATAATCAATGAATTCTTTTCCGGTACGACAGATTTTAAGGTTGACGCCGGAATTTTTAAGAAGCGTTTCGTAATATTTTATTGACGGAAGATCATCTTCCACAATTACGATATTAATTCCCATTAGTTCTAAGTTACTGATATTCAGGGTCATCTGGCGGTTTCTAAAGACTCGTATAAATTTACGATAAGAAGAAGAACACGAACATACAATGCGACATAGTTATTAACATTTTATCAACACATTTGATTTATTCAGCTAAACGGATATTTGGATTCCTGAATTTAATTGTGCAATTTCGTATTAACAAATCCACAGAAGCATGTTTAACAAGACTCGCATTATCAAAGTTACTGTCCTTTCTCTGGTACTGATTTTATTATTCGGTAAAACGTATGGACAAGGTGGAACAGACAATGGAACAAGAGCTGTTTTTATTTTCGATATAGCAAAATACATTGATTACGGACCGGGTTTTGCTGATTCAGCGGTCTTCAAGATCGGGATTCTTGACAAGACATCTGAATTATTCTGGGAGATGGGAAATCTTGCTAAAACCCGGAATACAATTCAGGATAAGCCCCTGCAGCTGGTTGTTTTCAGAAGTGAGGACCAGGTTCTTCATACACAGTTGTTATATATAAACAAAGCGAGCGGTTTCAACCTGAGCAAAGTTAAAGCAAAGCTTGAAGGACATCAGACACTGCTTATGACGGAAGGGTATGAATTCAGGGAATCGATGATAAATTTTATGGGGGTGGAAGGGCAGATGCCTAAATATGGTGTTAATGAAGATATGATCAATAAGGCCGGGATGAAAGTTAATTCCAATATGCTTACTCAGGCTATTAAGACCAAGGAAGACTGGGAAAATCTTTTTGGTAAGGCAAACGAACAGATAATTATACAGAGGGATACCATCCGCCTGCAGCTTGAAAAAATAACCGTTCAAAAGGAAGAAATACTTCGTCAGAAAGCACATCTTGACAGCCTAAACCAGGAAATTAACATCAAAGAAAGAACACTGGCTGAAAAGCAAAAAGTTCTTGACAGACAATTTGTTCAGATAGGGAAACAACAGGGTGAAATATCTGTCCAGAAACAGACAATAGTTATTCAGCAGAAAGAAGTGCAGGTACAGAAAGATACCCTGACTAACCAGAAAAGTAAGATAACCATACAGCTGGCTCTTTTGGATGATCAGCTTAAAAAGATTTCCGAACAGGATAGTAAGATAAAGGTGCAGCTGGAAGCAATTGAAAAGCAAAAACTCATACTCTATTTTGTTCTTTTCGCATTACTCCTTGTAAGTTTTCTTGGCTACTATATCTACAGGGGATATAAAATTAAGAAAGAGGCTAATATCCGGCTTGAGGAAAAGAACAGGACTATATCAATGCAAAAGGATGAAATTGAACAGCAACGCGATCTGGCTGCCGCACAGCGTGATCAGATTGCCTATCAGAAAAAACACATTACTGACAGTATTCTGTATGCCAAGAGAATCCAAACAGCGCTTATACCTTCGCTTGAACTGTTCAGTGATAACCTTGAACATTTTGTAATATATAAACCCCTGGCAATAGTCAGCGGGGACTTTTACTGGGTAAGCGCACCGGGGAACCTTCAGGTAATAATATCAGCCGACTGTACAGGTCACGGCGTTCCGGGCGCATTTATGAGCATGCTGGGCGTTACGATGCTTAATGAGATTGTTAATGGGAAACATATAATTATGCCCGACCAGATAATCGAAAACCTCCGTCAGGGAATCATCAAATCATTAAAACAAGTGGCTGAAGAAGATAGCATAAAAGACGGGATGGATATAGCTGTTTGTCTGATTGATTTTGATAAAAATAAACTGTGGTATTCAGGAGCCAACAACCCTCTGTATCTAGTCAGAGGTAAAGAGCTTACTCATTACAGGGCTGATAAGATGCCTGTGGCAATTCATTATAAAATGGGACCATTCACCCTTCATGAAATAGACCTTCAGAAAGGCGATGCATTTTATATTTTCTCAGATGGATTCTCGGATCAGTTTGGAGGCCCTAAGGAAAAGAAATTTATGTCAGCTCAGCTTAGAGAGGTTCTGGTTGAAATGGCTGGTAAGCCGATGCTTCAGCAGGGCGAGAAATTAAATGAGATCTTTGAGGAATGGCGCGGTGACAATCCCCAGGTTGATGATGTTACATTAATTGGCGTCAGATATTGATTATCTGCACACCCACTTTGTTGTTACACCTAATACTGTAACAGGTGGGGTAGCTTTAATCTTTATCAGCTCAGCATCACAATAGTCGGTTTCACTTCCGGAGGTGATAAGAGCATTTGAATTATCGTAAGTGTTTTGTGCGCACACCTTGCAATTCTTTAAAGTATCGCATGAATCAACTGCCAGAAGCATAAAAACAAACCCGGCAACGTATAATAATTTCCTTTTCATAGTGATATATTTGGAAACAAAGATACTAAAAACTCTCCTTCTAAAGCACAGAACTAATTTAAAAAGTCAGTATTGTTGAAATAATGGCAGGAATGATGCAGCAGTATCTAAATTCCCAAGTCATTGTATCAGGAATGAAAATATTTATAAATTGCATAAAAAATTATTGTCATGGAAGATTCAAAAATGAAAAAGCATGTAACCGTGGTTGGAGCCATTCAAATTGGCTTTGGGGTCCTTGGCCTGATTGCAGCAATTGCTGCTTTCTTTGCGCTGAATTTCGCCAGAACTCAGGTTGGAAATGATGAAGTGGCTGGAGGAGTACTAAGATTATTATCCATAAGCGTTCCTCTTCTGATCGGATTTTTGTCAACACTGGGTCTCGTGGGTGGAATAGGGCTTTTCACCTATCAGCCATGGGCAAGATACCTGGTAATTGTTGTTTCAGCTCTCGGGTGCCTGAATATCCCTATCGGCACCCTGAAAGGAGTCTATGCTCTTTGGGTATTACTCCAGGACGATACAATAAAACTATTTGAAAAGAGATAGATTCTGAAAAAAATGTCAATTCAGAGATGCCCTGATAATTCAGTGTTTTAAAAGTATCTAAAAAATATATTATGTTGGAGACGTTCAAATTGAACGTCTCTACTTATTTTTGTCAGATGAATTAATTATTAAAATATGGCTGACGACAATAAGATCATTTTTTCGATGCACCGTGTTGGGAAAACATTTCCTCCTCACAGGCAGGTACTGAAGGATATTTCCCTCTCGTTTTTCCTCGGAGCCAAGATCGGAATAATCGGGTTAAACGGATCCGGTAAATCAACTCTCCTTAAAATCATTGCAGGTACGGAAAAAGAATTCCAGGGAGATGTTACATTTCTTCCGGGTTATTCTGTCGGGCACCTTTCCCAGGATCCGCTCCTTGAAGACAACCGGTCAGTAAGAGAGATTGTTGAGGAAGGCGTAAAAGAAACAATTGATATAATTAAGGAATATGAAAAGATAAACAACAGTTTCGGAGAACCGGAAGTCTATGAGAACCCTGATAAAATGCAGCAGCTCATGGATCGCCAGGCAGTTCTTCAGGAGAAGATTGAAGATAATGACGGATGGAATATTGAACATAAGCTTGAGCGCGCCATGGATGCATTAAGATGTCCTGAAAGTGATGCGAGAGTAAATGTTCTATCAGGAGGAGAGCGGAGAAGGGTAGCTCTTTGCCGCCTGCTTCTTCAGCAACCGGATGTTCTTCTTCTGGATGAACCTACCAACCATCTTGATGCAGAATCGGTCCAGTGGCTCGAAACAACCCTTAAACAATATAATGGCACTGTGATCTGTATTACCCACGACAGGTATTTCCTCGATAATGTTGCAGGATGGATACTGGAACTTGACCGTGGTGAAGGCATTCCATGGAAGGGAAACTATTCCTCGTGGCTTGAGCAGAAAACCAAAAGGCTTGAATCGGAAGAGAAAGGCAATGTTAAAAGAAGAAAGATCCTCGAACGTGAACTCGAATGGGTAAGGATGTCTCCCAAGGCACGTCACGCAAAATCGAAAGCCAGATTGGGCGCTTATGAAAACCTTCTTAACCAGGATGTTAAACAGAAAGAAGATAAACTGGAAATATTTATTCCAAATGGGCCACGGCTTGGAGATAATGTAATTGAAGCCACCTCGGTAACAAAATCATTTGATGACAAAGTGCTGTTTGATGATCTTGATTTCAGGCTTCCACCAAACGGAATAGTTGGAGTGATTGGTCCGAACGGAGCCGGAAAGACAACTCTGTTCAGAATGATTATGGGCCAGGAAAAAGCAACTAAAGGAACATTTAAAATCGGTGAAACAGTTGTACTTGGATATGTCGACCAGGCACATTCTGCAATCGATCCGGCCAAAACTGTTTATGAAGTTATTTCAGGGGGACTGAACGACGTAATGGTAGGAACCCGGCTTGTTAATGCCAGGGCATATGTGGCAAGGTTTAACTTCACCGGAGCTGACCAGGAAAAGAAATGTGGTGTACTGTCAGGCGGAGAAAGAAACAGACTTCACCTTGCTCTTACTCTGAAATCGGGAGCAAATGTCTTGCTCCTCGATGAACCGACTAACGATGTTGATGTTAATACACTGAGAGCACTTGAAGAAGGACTTGAGAATTTCGCCGGATGTGCAGTGATTATATCTCACGACAGGTGGTTTCTCGACAGGGTTACAACTCATATGCTTGCTTTTGAGGGTAATTCAAAGGTTGTATGGTTTGAGGGCAATTATTCCGATTATGAAGAAAACTATAAAAAGAGGGTTGCGGATACTACGCCGGTGAGGATTAAGTATAAGAAGCTGATATAGAAGAAGACCGGGCGACGGGGGGAAAGGGAGATTGAGGCGCGAATCTGATCGGCATACATCATACACGATAAAAATCAATTTAATATTTAATGAAAAATCAATACATTACATTTATTACATCAGTCATGTTAAGTCTGAGCTTTTTCATTCCTTCACTCTCGGGGCAATCCAAAACCCGTTTCCCGGCTGACTCGCTTTCAGTAGCAACATTTGGTAAAGTTTTCATTTACAGGAATACACAAGTACCTGAAAATGTTGCAATAATGATTTCCGGTGATGGCGGCTGGAAATCGGGAGTTATTGGTTTTGCCGGAGCCTTTTCAGAAATGAATACTCTTGTGATAGGAGTAGATATCCTGAAATACTTTAAAGAGCTCCGTAGAAGGACCGGTGATTGTTACAATGTTGCTGCTGATTTTGTACAGCTTGCCACTGAAATAGAGAAGAAATATAGTTTCCCCGATTATATTCCTCCTGTAGTAATGGGATATTCAAGTGGTGCTACGCTTGTATATGGGATTCTTGCCCAGGCACGACCTGGGACATTTACAGGTGGCATATCTGTTGGTTTTTGTCCCGACATTGAACTTCCGAAGATGTTATGCCAGCTCAACGGGCTCACTGAAACGGTATTGATACAAGGTAAAAGTTTTTTATTTAAACCCGATGCGAAGCTTGAAAACCCATGGATAGTACTTAACGGCACTCTCGATAAAGTATGCAGCTTTACAGATGTGGAGGATTTTGTTAAAAAGACAACTGATGCGGAATTTATCACGCTGCCTAATGTAGGGCACGGATTTTCAAAATGGAGTGATTTTATGCCTCAGTGGAAGGATGCTTATAGCCGGATAATTCAAAAAAGCAAAAAAATTGAACCATCGCCGGTTAAAATAGAGGAGGTAAAAGACTTGCCGCTGATAATTACCAGCACAAAAATTCAGATTAAAGAAGCGCCGGTTGCCCTGCTTATTTCAGGTGACGGGGGTTGGTATGGATTTGAACAATCAATTGCCGATGACCTTGCAAAATATGGAATTCCCACCATTGGACTGGATGCAAAAAAATATTTCTGGAAACGGCGTTCACCGGAAGAAACAGCTTCTGATATATCAAAAGCTTTAATTTATTACAGTAAAATGTGGGAAAAAGAGCGATTGCTGATGATAGGGTATTCGCTTGGGGCGGAAATGGTGCCATTTATTGTAAACAGGTTACCGGAAGAGGTAAAGTTAAAGGTATGGTCATCTGTGCTTTTATCACCCGCGATAAACACCGACTTCGAGATCCATATATCGAATATGATCGGAATGGGAAACCGGCAGAATACTTACAATGTTCCGGATGAGATTAAAAAGATGCAGACAGCACGAACACTGATTATTTTCGGATCAGGCGAGAAATCACCGGTTCCGGAACTATTGAATGGAATACCGGTTACTATCAGGCTTATCCCGGGCGATCATCATTATAAATTTAACTTGCCGCTGATAATGCAGACAATGCGGGAGGGGAAAGCATTCTGAAAATAATGTTACTTTACTTTTGAAGCGCGTAAGCAAAAGTTCCTTTTCGATGAAATCAGTCGATCAATAAGCTTTTACTATCTTTATCAAAAGAAATTGTTTTACAATAAGATAGTCTTTTGATGAAAAGTGAAAGAGTATATCATAAAATCAGCTTAAGTCGAAAGATCTTTCAATATCTATTCGTTACAACTATCTTCAGTTTAATTTTGTTTGGGGCATACTGGATTGAGAACAGGGCAAATGAGTATAAGAAGGAAGTACTATCCTTTAAGAAAACTTTTTCAGACATTAAAAGGTCAGAAATAAAGAACAAGATACTTGCAATTAAAGATTTTATACACTGGACCCGGAATAATCCTGTAATTTCTTTGTCAAATGCCCTGACATATAAAATCAGAAAATTAAAACTTATTGGAGTAAAAAGGGAAACTTTTACTGATCAGATATCTCAGCAAATTAAAGATTCAATTGGTAAATCAACGGTTCCTGTTTATTTTCTAAATGAGCAGGGAGAGATGCTTTATTCCTCCACTCCATTCTTAAAACTTCAGCCTGAAAACATTAATAAAGCAGAATCATATTTAATTAACCATTTAAAATTTAATGAACAGCATGATAACGGCATCATTCTCAAATTTAAAAAAACAAATGCGGCCGATTCTGTATTGAAAACCATAACTTTCTATGATAAAAATCTGATTCCTGGATTAACAGTTGCATCAATAGTAAGTTCTGAAAATATTGAAGAATTGTTACAGGAATATATCATTGACTCACTGAGCAGGGTCAGATATGCCAGGGATGAATATTTATTTATTAATACTTTTGATGGAAAGGCGCTCATAAGTAATGGGAGATATAACAAGCCTCCCGTTAATATTTATTCTTCAGGGGATACTTCATGGATAAATATTTTTAAAGTAGAACAGTTAGCTGCATCAAGGCCCGGAGGCTTTTTCCACACCTATAATTTTCAAAAAATTTCTACGTCAGAAAAATCTGCAAAAACTTCCTTTTTCAGCTATTTACCTGAATGGAAATGGATTATCGGGACGGGTTTTTACGAAGATGATGTCAATTCAATATTAGTACTGAAAGAGAAATCATTACATACTGATCTGAGAATAAGTCTGTTCAAGATTATCACCATTCTCCTGGTCTTAAGTCTTCTGAATTACATGATTGTTGCGTATTTTTCTAAAAGGTTAAAGAGAAATATTGAAATCTTTGATAACTTCTTTGGGAAAGCTGCAGATGAAAGTATCCTGATAGATATCTCGAAAGTAAATTATAAGGAATTTGAAAATATTGCAGAAGCTGTAAATCTTATGGTTGGGGAGCGCGAAAAAGCGGGGAAGGAAATCCGGATACTTAACCACACACTTGAGGAACGCGTAGCTGAAAGAACAGCCCAGCTCGTTGCCATTAATAAAGAACTGGAGTCATTCAGCTATTCTGTATCGCACGACTTAAGGGCTCCCCTGAGGGCGATATTTGGCTTCTCTCAGATAATCTCAACGCATCACCGTTCATCCTTGAATGAGGAAGGCAGGAAGTATATGGATTACATAGTGGAAGCCAGTATCCGTATGGAACAACTTATAAACGATTTGCTCAATTATTCCCGGCTTGGCCGTAAATCGCTTAATTTGCGCCTGGTTTCCCTTAGTTTGATAGTCGATGAAATTCACACGGTTTTTAAACAAAAACTGGAGGAAATCGGCGGTAAATTTACTATTGAAAAAGAGTTGCCTCAGCTTCATGGTGATGAGAGTCTTCTCAGGCAGATTTTTACAAACCTTATTGAAAATGCAATCACCTATCGGCGAACTGATGTTCCATTGGAGATAAGCATTAGTTGGGAAAGGGATAATGGTAACTATATCATCAGTATTTCCGATAATGGAATTGGAATACCTGAGGAATTCCGGGAAAAAATATTCAATATTTTTCAGCGTCTTCACACTGAAGATAAATACCCGGGAACAGGTATCGGACTTGCAACTGTAAAAAAAGCCGTTAATATGCTCGACGGAACAGTTTGGGTTAACTCGGTTAAAGATAAAGGGAGTACTTTTTATATTAAATTTCATGGGAATAATAATTAGCTTAACTTGGAAAACCCTGCACAAATTCTGTTAGATTTTGATTATAACCTTTAAAAACCTGAATGACCGTGGAAAAACTTGCTTTAAAAGAAAAAATCGGGTATGCACTGGGCGACGGTGCCGCTAACATTGCATGGCGTGGCGTAGCCACTTTCCTGTTTATTTTTTATACTGATGTTTTTGGAATAAATCCCGCCGCTGTAGGATTGCTGATGTTAATAGCCCGGTTGAGCGATGGAATAATCGATGTGGCAATGGGCATTATCTGCGACAGGACAAATTCAAAATACGGCAGGTTCCGGCCATGGATACTATGGACAGCAATTCCATTGGGTGTTACTTTATCGATGTTGTTTACTACACCGAATCTGGGTCCGGCAGGTAAAATAGTTTATGCATATGTTACTTACCTGGTATTTTTTGTTTTGTATACAGCTAATAATATCCCTTACGGAGCATTAATGGCTGTTATGACGGGCGACGACAAAGAACGTACAAGTCTTGGTTCTTATCGCATGGTAGGAGCATTTACAGGCGGCATGCTGGTACAGGGAGCTTTATTGTTCCTGGTTGCTCACTTTGGCAACATTAATCCTTCTATTGCTGTAGATAAGCTTGATACAAAAAAATATGAAGTTACAGTATCGACCGATAAGGATGTAAAAAATGTACACATTAAGACCAAAGACGGAATAGCAATGTTTTCATGGGTAAACGCCGAAAAGGCCGATAGCCTTAATGTGCCGACACAGGGTAAGAGTTTTTCAATGGAAGCCAAAAAGCAATACGCTTTTATCGTGTCGGGTGAAGAAAACCTTGTGGCCAAAAAAATAACAATTGTTGACCAGAAGAAAGGCTATAGCAATTCCATTTATCTTTTATCTTTTTTCCTGTCACTGTTAATGATCCTGACTTTCATGTCTACAAAGGAACGTGTGCAACCACCTAAAGAACAGCAGACAAATCTGGGCAAAGACCTGAAAGATCTTATCAGAAATAAGCCCTGGCTTGTACTCCTCGTAATTGGAATGCTGTTCAATGTTTATAATTCAATGAAGCAGGGTATTGTGGTAATTTATTTTTCACATTACCTGCACAACCAGTTGCTTGCCGCATCCTATATGGTCGGATTAATGCTGGCTTCGATAGCAGGCGCAATGATAACATCTCCTCTGGGTAAAAGGTTCGGGAAACGTAATCTGTTCATATATGCCCTGGTTTTCTCTGGTGCTGTAAATGCAATGCTTGTTTTTTGCAGCCCGGGAAATCTAATACCAATTTTCACGATAGGGATAATCTCAGAGTTTGGAGCAGCTATATTCCCAACATTATTCTTTGCTATGCTTGGCGATGCTGCCGATTATTCGGAGTTTAAAAACGGACGCAGGGCAACAGGATTAGTTTACTCTGCAGGTTCTTTTGCAACCAAGTTCGGAGGCGGTATTGCCGGTGCGATTATTGGATTCGTGCTGGCTTCATTTCATTATAACGGACAAGACGAAGTATCGATTCAGGGTGCAATTCCGGGGATCGTGATGTTAATGAGCTGGATACCTACAATAATAACTATCGTTGCAGCCGGAATTATGACTCTCTACCCTTTAAATCAAAAGAAAATGAATGAAATTACCATTGAATTAAACAACAGGAGAGCAAAAGAACATGCATAACAGTAAAAATTAAATGATCTCATTTATACGAATAATTAATAAATAAGGAATATGAAATACGGTCATTTCGACGACAAGAACAGGGAATATGTTATTACCAACCCGCGTACTCCATGGCCATGGATAAACTACCTGGGCAATGAGGATTTTTTCTCACTTATATCAAATTCTGCAGGAGGATACACCTTTTATAAGGATGCTAAATTCCGCCGTATTACACGTTACCGTTACAATAATGTGCCAATGGACAGCGGAGGCAAATATTTCTATATCAGGGATGGTGATACTATCTGGTCGCCCGGATGGAAGCCCTGCAAAACGGAACTGGATAATTATGAATGCAGGCATGGCATGAACTATACCAATATCAGGGGAGAAAAAGACGGAGTTATTGCCAATACCCTTTATTTTGTTCCTCTGAAAACATGGGCAGAAGTACAGATGCTAACCCTTACAAATAATTCAAAGGTTACAAAAAAGCTTAAGGTTTTCTCGTTTGTCGAGTGGTGCCTATGGAATGCAGCTTCTGATATGGAAAACTTCCAGCGTAACTTTTCTACCGGCGAGGTTGAAATAGAGGGTTCGGTAATTTATCATAAAACCGAGTATAAGGAAAGACGCGATCACTATGCTTATTATTCTGTGAATGTTCCTGTTCAGGGATATGATACTGACCGTGAGTCGTTCATTGGCCTGTATAACGGCTTTGAAGAACCGCAGGTGGTGGTGGAAGGCAAATCACGTAATACTGAGGCCCATGGCTGGTCGCCAATTGCGTCACACTATATTGAAGTGGAACTTAAACCAGGCGAATCGAAAGACTTTATTTTCGTTCTGGGTTATGTCGAAAATAAAGAAGATGAAAAATGGGAGTCAAAAAATGTCATCAACAAGAAAAAGGCAAAGGAAACTATAGCCAGGTTTGATACAAAAGCTAAAATTGATGCTGCGATGGCTGAGCTTCGTAAATACTGGGATAACCTGTTAAGCATATACTCGGTAGACTCAGGTGATGAGAAACTTGATCGCATGGTTAATATCTGGAACCAGTATCAATGCATGATAACCTTTTGCTTCTCTCGTTCAGCCTCGTTTTTTGAATCAGGAATAGGCCGTGGCATGGGTTTCCGCGATTCAAACCAGGATCTTACCGGGTTTGTTCATCAGATACCTGAACGTGCCCGTGAGAGAATAATAGATATTGCTTCAACCCAGTTCGCTGACGGCGGTTGTTACCACCAGTACCAGCCACTCACAAAGCGTGGGAATAATGACATTGGAGGCGGTTTTAATGATGACCCTATGTGGTTGATCCTTGGAACTATAAGCTATATAAAGGAAACAGGAGATTTCAAAATTCTTGATGAAATGGTTCCTTTCGACAATGATATTTCTGTTGCCCGGACTTTATTCGATCATCTTACTGTTTCCTTCGATCATGTTGTCAACCATCTCGGACCACACGGACTTCCATTCATTGGTCGTGCTGACTGGAACGATTGTTTAAATCTTAATTGTTTCTCAAATGATCCGAACGAATCATTCCAGACAACAGAGAATAAAACAGAAGGATCGAAAGCTGAATCTGTTATGATAGCCGGATTATTCGTGGTGTATGGCCGCGATTATATTGAGTTATGCAGGAAGCTGGGTAAAAATGATGAGGCGGACCGTGCTCAAAAGCATGTCGACACCATGGTAGATGTAATAAAGAAATATGGATGGGATGGAGAATGGTTCATCAGGGCATATGATTATTATGGACGCAAAATAGGCAGTAATGAAAATGAGGAAGCCAAAATATTTATTGAATCGCAGGGATGGTGCACAATGGCAGAAATTGGCAAGGAAGAAGGCTATTGCACCAAAGCTCTTGATGCAGTCAGGGAAAGACTCGATAGTCAATTTGGGATTGTATTGAATAACCCGGCTTTTACAAAATACTATATTGAGTATGGTGAAATTTCATCATACCCTGCCGGCTATAAAGAAAATGCAGGGGTTTTCTGCCACAATAATCCATGGATCATGATTGGCGAAACCATCGTTGGAAATGGAGACAGGGCCTGGGAGTATTACCGTAAAATATGTCCATCATACCTCGAGGATATAAGCGAGCTGCATAAGACCGAACCATATGTTTATGCACAGATGGTTGCAGGGAAAGATGCTTTTAAACCCGGGGAGGCTAAGAATTCATGGCTTACAGGTACGGCTTCATGGAACTTTCTGGCGGTCTCACAATATATTCTGGGTATTCGTCCTGAATACGACGGTCTATTAATTGACCCGTGCATTTCTTCTTCCTGGAAAGGTTTTAAAGCAACCCGGAAATTCAGGGGATCTGTCTACAGGATTGAAGTTTTAAATCCTGAGGGTAAATCAAAAGGCATCAAAGAGGTAACTGTAGACGGAAAACTTCAGAAAACGAATTTAATTCCTGTTTTTGGAGACGGGAAGGAACATAGTGTGAGGGTAGTAATTGGGTAGCAC